>JBKKDK010000216.1:0-10550 GCA_046708245.1 Arthrobacter sp. | reverse complement strand
TTGTGTTCGACGCCGAAGCGCTGCTCCTCGTCCACGATCACCAGGCCGAGGTCCTTGAAGCCGAAGTCCTTGGACAGCAGCCGGTGGGTGCCGATCACGACGTCCACCGACCCGGCCTTGACGCCGTCGGCCGTTTCCTTGGCCTCCTTGCCGCTCTGGAAGCGGGAGAGCGGCTTGACCACGAGCGGGAAGCCGGAAAACCGTTCTGTGAAGGTCTCATAGTGCTGCTGGGCGAGGAGCGTGGTGGGCACCAGCACGGCGACCTGCTTGCCGTCCTGGACGGCTTTGAACGCGGCGCGGACCGCGATCTCGGTCTTGCCGTAGCCGACGTCGCCGGAGATGAGCCGGTCCATGGGGATCTCCCGCTCCATGTCGGCCTTGACCTCGTTGATGGTGGTCAGCTGGTCCGGGGTTTCCACATACGGGAACGCCTCCTCCAGCTCCCGCTGCCAGGGGGTGTCCGGGCCGAAGGCGTAGCCGCGGGAGGCCATCCGGGCCGAGTACAGCCGGATCAGCTCGCCGGCGATCTCCTTGACGGCCTTGCGGGCCTTGGACTTGGTGCTGGCCCAGTCCGCGCCGCCCATCTTGCTCAGCGCGGGGGTGTCCCCGCCGACGTACCGGGTGACCTGGTCCAGCTGGTCGGTGGGCACAAAGAGCCGGTCGCCCGGGGCGCCGCGCTTGGACGGGGCGTATTCCAGGACGAGGTATTCGCGCACGCCGTCGCCGCCGCCCGCCACCCGGCGCTGGATGAGCTCCACGAACCGGCCGATGCCGTGCTGTTCGTGCACCACGGAGTCCCCGGCCACGAGCTGCAGCGGGTCCACGGCGTTCCGCCGCTTGGACGGCATCCGGCGCATGTCCTTGGTGGAACCGGCCGAGGTCCGGCCGAGCAGGTCGGCCTCGGTCAGCAGCGCCAGCTTGAGCGGGTCCAGGACAAAACCGCGGCCGACGGCGGCGGTGGTCACCTCGATCAGTCCGGCCTGCGGATCCTGGTCCAGGGTGTCCACCCGGGCGCAGGGGATGTCGTTGTCATGGAACAGTTCCGCGAGGCGCTGCGCCGGGCCGGGGCCTTCGGTGACCACAACGATGCGCCACTGGTCGCGGACGCGGGAGCCGATGAAGTCCATCATTTCGGCGACGTCGCCCTGGTAGCCGCGGGGTTCCCGGGCGTGCAGGTTCAGCACGTCGACGTCGGGCAGCAGCTCTTCGTCGGTGGCAAGCGAGGTGATGGACCACCAGGACACGCCGTGCGCCAGGGCGGCGGTGCGGGTCTCGGTCAGTGAGCGGAAGCTGGCCGAGTGCAGCGCCTCGGACGCCGCCGAGGTCAGATCAAGTGGCGCGGTGCCGCCGTCGGACGCCGTGGACCACGCGGCCTCGAGGAATTCCTCGTTGGTGGCGGCGAGGTCGTGGGCGCGGGTGCGGACCTTCTCCGGCTCGATCACCACCGAGATGGATCCGGCCGGCAGCTGGTCCAGGAACGGCACCATGGCGTCCACCAGCACGGGGGCCAGGGACTCCATGCCTTCGACGGCGATGCCGCCGGCGATCTTCTCCAGCATGTCCGCGGCGGCCGGGAGCTGGGACTTCAGCGTCGCCGCGCGGGACATCACGGAGGGGGTGATGAGGATTTCGCGGCACGGCGGGGCGTGCAGTTCGGTGGGGTGGTGCAGGCCGGGCGCGGTCAGCGAGCGCTGGTCGGCGACGGCGAACCAGCGCATCTGGTCCACTTCGTCGCCAAAGAACTCGACCCGGATCGGGTGGTCCTCGGTGGGCGGGAAGACATCCAGCATGCCGCCGCGGACGGCGAACTCGCCGCGCCGGGTCACCATGTCCACCCGGGCGTAGGCGGCGTCGGCGAGGCTCTTCACGACGCCGCTGAAGGGGGCCTCCTGGCCCACCCTGAGGGTCACGGGCACCAGTTCGCCCAGTCCCGCGACGATCGGCTGCACAACGGCGCGGACGGGGGCCACCACCACGCGCAGGGCGCCGGCGGTGGAGGATTCGGGGTGCGCGAGCCGCCGCAGCACGGACAGCCGCCGGCCGACGGTGTCCGAACGCGGTGAGAGCCGCTCGTGCGGCAGCGTCTCCCAGCTGGGGAACTCGGCCACGGCGTCGGCCGGCAGGAACGCGCGCAGGGCCTCGGTCAGGTCCTCGGCCTCGCGGCCGGTCGCGGTGACGGCCAGGACCACGGCCGCCGGGGCGCCGTCCGCCGCGGGCGCCGCCAGTCCGTCCGCCATTTCCGCGAGCAGCGCGGACCGCATTCCGGCCGGGGCGCTGATCTGGTAGTCCTCGCTGCGGGCGGCGAACCCGCGGGCGGCCTCGGCCTGGATCCGGGCATAATTCCGGTCTTCGGCCAGGACACGGCGCAAACCGGTGAGGGAGGGGCCGTTGAGGCTCATAGCTTTTGCTCCTGTTGGGAACGGGGATGCAGGCAACACGAATAGCCGGAATTCGTGGGAATCCCGGGCCCTCCAAGCCTACCGCGCAGCCGGGGGCCCTGCCGCTCACGGCGGTGGCGGCTAGGCTGGCAGGAGCGCCGCCGGACCGGCAGCAGTCCGCGGCGGACCGCACTGCGAATGCCCTATATGCGCAACGATCAGGAGCCACCCATGAACGGCATGCCCCCGGCACCAACCCCGAAGACCGTGCTGGTCACCGGGGCCACCGGCTACATCGGCGGCCGGCTGGTCCCCCGGCTGCTGGAGGCCGGGCACACTGTGAAAGTCCTGGTCCGGACGCCGGCCAAGATCGCCGGCGTGCCGTGGCTCGGGCAGGTGCAAGTCGTCCAGAGCAGCCTGGACGACGGCAAGGCGCTCGAGGAGGCCCTCGCCGGGGTCGATGTCCTGTACTACCTTGTGCACTCCATGGCGACCGGGGCCGGCTTCGAATCGAAGGAAAGGGCGATGGCCGCCACGGCCGCCACGGCAGCTGCCCGGGCCGGCGTCGGGCGGATCGTCTTCCTGGGCGGCCTGCATCCGGCCAACGCCGACCTGTCCACCCACATGCGGTCCCGGGAAGCGGTGGGCAGGGTCTTCCTTGACTCCCCGGTGGACGCGGTCGTGTTCCAGGCGGGCGTTGTGATCGGCTCCGGTTCGGCGTCGTTCGAGATGATCCGGCACCTGGCCGAAACGCTGCCGGTGATGCCCGCCCCGAGCTGGGTGCGGAACAAAATCGAGGCGATCGCCGTGCGCGACGTGCTGCACTACCTGGTGGGCGCCGCCTCGCTGGAGGGACCGATCGACCGCAGCTTCGACATTGGCTCCCGCCAGGTGCTCAGCTACGCCGGCATGATGCAGGAATACGCCGCCGAGGCCGGGCTCCCCCGCCGCTGGGTCCTGGCGCTGCCGGTACCGGCGCCCAAGCTGGCGGGACTGTGGGTGGCCCTGGTGACCCCGATCCCGCTGTCCATGGCCCTGCCGCTGGTGGAATCGCTCCAGCACGACGCCGTTTCCCGCGAACACGACGTCGACGCCCTGATCCCGCTCCCGGCGGGCGGCCTGACCCCGTACCGCCAGGCGGTCGCCCTCGCCCTGGGCAAGGAGCGCGACGGGCAGGTGGAAACGACCTGGGCGAGCGCGGGAGCCGACGCGGATCCGCTCCCGTCGGACCCCGACTGGGCCGGGCACCGTGTGTACGTGGACGAACGCACGTACACCAGCGCAGTGGACCCGAAGCACGTCTGGACCATCATCGAAGGCATCGGCGGGCGCAACGGCTGGTATTCCCTGCCGCTGGCCTGGCGGGTCCGCGGCTGGCTGGACAAGCTCACCGGCGGGGCGGGCCTGTTGCGGGGCCGCCGGCACCCGCACCTGCTCGCCGAAGGCGAAGTGGTGGACTGGTGGCGGGCCGAGCGGATCGAACGTGGCCGGCTGCTCCGGCTGCGCGCGGAGATGCGGGCACCCGGCCGGGCCTGGCTGGAGCTTCGCGTGGAGCCCGAGGGGACCGGGAGCCGCTACCGGCAGCGTGCGATCTTCTTCCCCAAGGGCCTCAGCGGCCGGCTGTACTGGCTCGCCGTGTTGCCGTTCCACAGCCTGATTTTCCCCGCCATGTCACGGAACATCACCGCTGCCGCCCGGGATCTCGAGCAGCTCGAATCGGCCCCTGGCGGGCGCACCCCGTAGGATATTGGGAGCCCGAAACGTCCAGTACAACAGCATTGGAGACCCCATGCCCCTGAGTGCATCCACTACCTTGCCCCACAGTGTTGACCGCGTGACCGCTGTGTTCGTGAACGAGGAATTCCTGCGCCACACAAGCGAATACGTCGGCGGCACCCTGGAATCCTTTGACGTGGACGGCGACACCGCCGGCGCGTTCGTCACCACGACCGTCCGGACCATCCCCACCACCCGGATGCCGGACATTGCCCGGAAGTTCGTCGGCGAAAGCCTCAAGGTCACGCAGGTCGAGACCTGGGCGGCCCCGGCAGCCGACGGCTCACGGCAGAGCAGCATTTCGATGAAGGTTGCCGGCGCGCCCCTGGACGTCAGCGCGGTCCAGCGCCTCGTCGCCGTCGACGGCAGCACCAGGGTCGAGCTCGAAGGCACCGTCACCTCGTCGGTGCCGTTCCTGGGCGGCAAGATTGCCGAAGCGGCCGAGCCCATGGTCGGCAAGGCCCTGAACATCCAGTCGCAGCAGGCCCAGGCCTGGCTCGAGAGCCACTAGCCGCGTGGACCTTCCCGCAGGCCTCGCCGTTGTCCTGATCGTCGCGGGTGTCTGGTCCCTCGCCGTCTGGCCGCAGTTCCTGCGCCGGGTGATGAAGGACCCGCGCGCCCGTGACGCGGCCGGCAGGCCGACCCGTTTCCTGACCGTCCACATTGTGCTCGTCAGCATCTCCATGGTGCTGGGGGCGGCGACGGCGGCCATCGGGTTTGCGGGTCTGCTCGCCTGACGCAACGCCGCGGCGGCCCGTCTGCCGGGCCGCCGCTGCCGCGCCCGCCGCACCCGGGGCATTAGACTCGGGGAAAATGCCGGTCAACTACGGAAAGGCGCCGCCCGTTGCGACCCCGCCGCCGTGTGGCCAAGTGGGAATTCATCGCCTACGCGATCATCCTGGGCGCCATCGCCTTATGGCCCACGCCGGTGGACCGCGCCGCTGCCGGGCTGATCCTGAAGACGCTGAAATCCCTGCACGCCATGGGCATGCCGGCCTGGATTAACTATGCCTTTGTGGAGTCCGCCGCCAACGTGGTCCTGTTTGTGCCGCTGGGCGCCCTGGTGGTCTGGATCCTGGGCGGGCGCTACTGGTGGGCCGGCGGGGTCGCCGGCATGCTGCTGTCCGGCCTGATCGAAGTGGCGCAATCGGTCTTCCTGCCGGAGCGCTACCCGGCGCTGGCCGACGTCATTGCCAACACCGGCGGAGCCGCCCTTGGCGGCCTGTTCACGCTGCTGGTCATCACTCTCCGCGGGCCCGTGCCAAACCGGCCCCCAGCACGTAATCTGTGATCACACCCCTTTGCGGGAGGACCTCGGAATGCGGATCTCGGTTATCGGCTGCGGGTATCTTGGCGCAGTCCACGCGGCGTGTATGGCGAAGCTTGGCCACGATGTGGTGGGGGTGGACCTGGACGAAGCCAAGGTGGCCCAGCTCTCCGGCGGGCACGCGCCCTTCTATGAACCCGTGCTGGATGAACTGTTGTCCGAGCTTGAGGAATCGGGCAGCCTGAGGTTCACCACCGACCTGTCGGCGGCCCGGGGATCCGAGGTCCATTTCGTTTGTGTGGGCACTCCGCAAAAGCGCGGCGAGAACGCCGCGGACCTGCGCTACGTCGATGCCGCCGTGGAGGCCCTGGCCGGCCAGGTGCTGCCCGGCGAGGTCATCGCCGGCAAGTCCACCGTGCCGGTCGGGACAGCGGCGCGGCTGGCCGACATGCTCGCCGGGGCCGAACCGGGCGCCACCCTGGTGTGGAATCCGGAGTTCCTCCGCGAAGGCCATGCGGTCACCGACACCCTTCACCCCAACCGCCTGGTGTACGGCGTTCCGGAGGGCAACGAGGAGCACCCCGCGGTGGCTGTGCTGGACCAGGTCTACCAGGTGCCGCTCGCCAGTGGCACGCCGCGGCTGATCACCGACTACGCCACGGCGGAGCTCGTCAAGACGGCCGCCAACTCGTTCCTCGCCACGAAGATCTCCTTCATCAATGCGATGGCCGAGGTCTGTGAGGCCACCGGCGCGGATGTCACCCGGCTGGCCGACGCGATCGGCCTGGATGACCGGATCGGCCGGAAGTTCCTCAATGCGGGCATCGGCTTCGGCGGCGGCTGCCTGCCCAAGGACATCCGGGCCTTTATGGCCCGCGCCGGCGAGCTGGGCGCCGACCAGGCCCTGACTTTCCTGCGCGAGGTGGATGCGATCAACATGCGGCGCCGGACCCGCGTGGTCGAGCTGACCCGGGAACTTTGCGGCGGCTCGCTGCTGGGCCAGCGGATTGCCGTGCTCGGCGCCGCCTTTAAACCCGAAAGCGACGACGTCCGGGACTCACCGGCGCTCAGCGCCGCCGCGCAGCTCCAGCTGCAGGGCGCCGTTGTGACGGTCACCGATCCGGAGGCGCTTTCCAACGCCGCCAAGCGTTTCCCGGAGCTGCCGCTGGAACCGGACCTGGAGACCACGCTGCGCAAGGCCGACGCGGTGCTGCTGCTGACCGAATGGAAGCTGTACCGCGAGCTGGACCCGCACGCCACCCGGGCGCTGGTCTCCGCCCCGCGCATCCTGGACGGGCGGAACGTCCTGGACCCGGCCAAGTGGCGCTCGGCGGGCTGGACCTACAAGGGCCTCGGCCGGCCCTGAGCCTAGTGCGTGACGGCCTGCCCGAGGGCATCTTCCGCGGCGACCCAGGAGAGCATGGCGCACTTGACCCGGGCGGCGTACCGGGCCACGCCCTCGAAGGCCGCGGCGTCGCCGAGGATCTCCGGGTCGGCTGCCACTTTGCCGCGGGATCGGAGCACTTCGCGGAAGCTTCCGATCACCGTGCGCAGCTCCTCCGGTTCCAGCCCCTCGGCCAGGTCCGTGAGCACGGAGGCCGACGCCATGGAAATCGAGCAGCCGTCACCGTCCCAGCGCACTTCGGTGACTTTTCCGTCCGCGACGGCGACCCGGAGCGTGATTTCGTCCCCGCACACCGGATTGAGCTGGTGCGACTGGCCGCTGCTTGCACCGTCGGGAACTGCCGCTCCGGCCAGGCCGCTGCCATGGCGGGCCTTGGAGTGTTCCAGGATGATCTGCTGGTAAAGCTGGTCGAGACTCATCTACTGCCGTCCTCAGGCTTGGAAGTATCCGCGGACGCCGGCGACGGCGTCGAGAAAGGTGTCCACATCATCCGTGGTGTTGTAAAGGTAGGTGCTGGCCCGGGTGGTTGCTGTCAGGCCGAGGCGGCGGTGCAGCGGCTGGGCACAGTGGTGCCCCACCCGGACGGCGATGCCGCGGCTGTCCAGGAACTGCCCGACGTCGTGGGCATGGACGCCCGCGACGTCGAACGCCGCCAGCCCGATCCGCTCGTGGCCGGCCGCCGGACCAAGCACCCGGATGCCCGGGATGGACTCGAGTCCCTCGACTAGGCGCTGGCCAAGTTCAAATTCCCAGGCGTGGATCCGGGCAAGGCCGGTTTCGCTCAGGTAATTGGCTGCGGCGGCGAGGGCCACGGCCTGCGAGATCTTTTGGGTGCCGGCCTCAAAACGCTGCGGGCTGGGCAGGAAGCCGGCCCGCTCCATGGTGACGGTGGTGATCATGGAGCCGCCGGTCAGGAACGGCGGCATGGCGTTGAGCAGCTCCGCACGGCCGTAGAGGCCGCCGATCCCGGTCGGTGCCAGCATTTTGTGCCCGGAGAAGACAGCGAAGTCGACGTCGAGCGCCTTGACGTCCAGGGGAAGGTGCGGCGCGGACTGGCAGGCGTCCAGCACCACGAGCGCCCCGGCGGCACGGCCCAGCGCGACGAGCGCGGAAACCGGATTGATGGTGCCGAGGACGTTGGAGGCATGGGTGAACGCCAGGACCCGGGTGCGGCTGCCGATGATGCGGGCGGCGGCGTCGAGGTCCAGCGCACCGCCGTCGTCGATGGGGATGTAGCGGAGGACCGCACCGGTGCGTTCCGTCAGCTGCTGCCACGGGATGAGGTTGGCGTGGTGCTCCATTTCGGTGACTACGATCTCGTCACCGGCGGCCAGGGCGAAGCGCGCCGCCTCGGGAGCTGCGCCGGGCAGTGAGGCGTTCAGGAACGAGTAGCTCAGCAGGTTCAGGCCCTCGGTGGCATTCGAGGTCCAGATCAGTTCATCCGGTGCGGCTCCGATGAAGGCTGCGACCGTTTCCCTGGCGCCCTCGAAGGCCTCGGTGGCCTCCACGGCGAGGTGGTGGGCGCCGCGGTGGACGGCCGAATTGCGCTGTTCGTAGAATTCCTGCTCGGCTTCGAGCACGCTGATCGGGTTCTGCGACGTGGCACCGGAGTCCAGGTACACCAGCGGCTTGCCGTTGACGGACTGGCTCAGGATCGGGAAGTCGTTGCGGATCCTCAGGACCTCGTCGTTGCCCAGCGCCGCGGCTGAGCGGAGGAGGTGGGCTGGTGTGGCAACCATAGGGGATACTCCTGGATCGGCGATCGCTGCGGCGTACCGTGCCTGAAGGCCGTCAGGCAGACAGGCGCTATTACGTCACGCAGATTAATCCTAATTATCCCACGCTTGGACGGTTGCCTTTGGCGGCCCGGGCCCGGGCCTGTTTTTCGTCGCTGATCACGAGCGTTCTGCCGGTCAGTACGCTGCCCCCCGCTGACCTGGACCGTTAAGGGAGCCGGCGGCGGCTGGGGGGAGAGCCTCGGTCTCAGAAGGCTCTGACGCCGCCGGCTCCGACCTTGGCGCACGGCTGCCGGTGAGGACACCATGCGATCCCAATGAAGGAGTTGGGAGAAGGGAAGTGTTCCCGCGACCACCTTTAATGGTGGCAGTAGCTGCATCAGCAATCAAGGGGCAGCTTGTGGCCACCCTTTCCGGCTGAGTTGGCCCGCGTACTCCAACCGCCCTGAATGTACTGTCCTGAATTTCCTCATTTGAGACCTTCTCAGTTGAGAACCCTAGAGGCGAGGCCCTAGTGGTTTTTCGGGAACTGTCTTAATTGAATCGCCCGGGACAATCCTGTGCACGAGTAGCGTTTACCCGACTTCTGGTTCGAATTACCCAGCCCCACTACTTGGAGGTACTCCCGCTGCGCCGGCCGGCCACCCGAGGTGTACGCAGGACGGCCGGAGCCGTTGCGCCGGACGTCCGCGCCGCCCGTCACCGCAGCTCCGGGAACTCCTGCTGTACAGCCAGGGAATGGTAGGTTTTCCGCTTCACATCGAGGAGCTCTGCGCGCCGGCTGACGCCGAGTTTGGCGAAGATCCGGCCCAGGTGCCCCTCGACCGTGCGCGGCGACAGGGAGAGCGCGGCAGCAATGTCGGCATTGGAGGCCCCGCCGGCCACATGCTCCAGGATTTCGGTTTCCCGCGCCGTCAGCCCCGGCCCACGGTCGCTGGGCACCACGTTGAGGTGTTCGGACAGTCCGGCGTCCACCCGCAGGTGATGGAGCCGGCGCTGGACCGCGGTGAGTTTCCACCGGTCCGGGCTGTTTTCCAGGCACGCGGCCGCCTGCTGGGCGGCTTCAAAGGCCAGCAGCCCTTGCCCGGCGGCGGCCGCCTCGTCGCTGATCGCGATCAGTCCGGCCGCGTCGGACGCGGACACCGCGAGCGCAAAGGCCTCCAGGAGCCGCGCTTCGGCCCCTTCCACGGCACCGCTGCTGGACGCCAGGTCCGGGGCACTGCCGGTGTCACCGCCCCGGAGCACCAGGCGGCGGATGTCCGTTTCGACCCCCCTGAGCCCCTGGTGCCGGGCGAGGTCGGCCAGTTCCGCGAGGCCCCTCCAGCCGCCGCCCCGGCCGGTGAGCCGTTCCACGGCAAGGCAGTAGGCTTCCGAGAGCAGCCGCAGGCTCTGCGGCCCGCGGTAGGCAGCCGAGCGGAACCGGCGGGCCTCTTCCTGCGCTTCCCCCGGGTGCCCGGCCAGGGCGGCGGCGTACCCGGTGACGGCGTGCGCGAACGGCAGCATCCCCAGCGGATCGGCGAGGATGAGTTCTTCCACGCCCAGGAACAGCTCCGCCAGGCTGTCCGGGACCCGTCCCTGGCGCAGCAGGGCAAATCCGCGCATCGCGTGCAACATTCCGCCGCTGTACAGCAGCCGGGCGGGGTGGGCGGCGGCGTAGTCATCGAGGGCCCCGGCGAGTTCTTCCCATTCCCCGGCCCGGATGAGGCTGAGGCAGTGCCGCGCCAGGACCTCCTCATGGGCGAGCGGCAGCGTCAGGCCCGTGCTCCGAAGGCCTGCCCATACCTCACGGTCCAGCCGCAGCCCCGCCAGGAGCCGGCCCTGCGCGGCCCTCAGCTCGGCAAGGAGGGACACGGCCGGAAGATGGAGATCGGGGTTACGCGCCGCCGCATCAATCAGCTCCTGCAGTCCGGCTTCCAGGTCCGACGACGGCCCGTCCCAGCGGCGGTGCATGATGCCGGCGGCCAGTGCCGCCGCGGGCGACTGCGACC
>JBKKDK010000215.1:0-10794 GCA_046708245.1 Arthrobacter sp. | reverse complement strand
ACAAGGACGGCGGCCGTCTGCCGCTGGAGTGGCGCCACCAGCACATCCTCGACCTCGTCAATCCGGATGCGTGGCAGTACATCTATGACCGCGTGGATGCACTGCTGCGGGAGAACAACATCAGCTACCTCAAGTGGGACCAGAACCGGGACCTGCTGGAGCACGGTCACGCCGGCCGCGCCTCCGTCCACGAACAGACCCTGGCCGCGTACCGACTCTTCGACGAACTGCGCAATGCCCACCCCGGCGTCGAGATTGAAAGCTGCTCGTCCGGCGGAGCGCGGGTGGACCTCGGGATCTTGGAGCGCACCGACCGGATCTGGGGTTCGGACTGCAACGACGCCCTGGAGCGGCAGACCATCCAGCGCTGGACCGGGCTGGTGGTGCCGCCGGAGCTGGTGGGCGGGCACATCGGCCCCACCACCTCGCACACCACCGCGCGCACGCACGACCTCTCGTTCCGCGCCATCACGGCCCTCTTCGGCCACTTCGGGATGGAGTGGGACGTCCGGCAGGTCCAGGGTGCCGAGCGGGCGGAGCTCAAGCGGTTCATCACCATCTACAAGGAGCACCGGGGGCTGATCCACAGCGGCAGGATGGTCCGGGCCGACGTGCCCGAGGACGCCCTGATGCTGCACGGCGTTGTGGCGGAACCGGGCGCGGCCGCACCGGGGTCGACGGCGGCGCTGTTCGCCCTGGTCAGCACCGGGACCTCGTTCTCCGAACAGCCCGGACGGATCGCCATCCCGGGCCTAGCCGCCGACGCCGCCTACCGTGTGGAGGCCATCTTCCCGGCCCCCGGCGATGCCGACTACGCCCACACCTTCACGCAGGTCCAGCCCCCGGCCTGGCTCCAGCCGGGCGCGGAGGCCAACGGCCGCTTCCTGGCCGAGGTGGGCCTGCCGATGCCGATCCTCAATCCGGAGCACGCGCTGCTGCTGAAGGTCACCGCCCTCTAGCCCCGCCCACCTCCCCCCATCGATTGCTCCGCAGCGGCCCTTTTGAGCCCTCAAAACGGCGGTTGCGGAGCAGTCGATGAAGGGGCGGGGTTCCTGGCGCCTCAGTTGTGGATGGCCGCGTAGATGTTCAGGCTGGCCGAAAACACAAGCCACGAAACATAGGGCAGCATCAGCAGTCCGGCTGTGGTGCTGATGGGCCCGAAACGGAGGACAGTAAGCACGGCAACCACGGCGTGCGCCCCGATAACCAGGAGTCCCAGCCACAGGGCGGCGGTCCCCAGCACCGGGTACAGGCCGAAGAACGTCAGCGGCCACGCCAGGTTCAACCCGAGGAGGACGCCGTACACACTGAGCGCCTCCCTCCGGGGCGAGCGCCGCTGCCGCCAGACAAGCCACGCTGCCACGGCCATCGCCGCATACAGCACTGCCCAGACCGAGCCGAACATCCATCCCGGCGGCGTCCACGGTGCCTTCTCCGCGGCGGCGTACCAGCCGTTGCTGTGCAGGATGATCGGCACGGAGCCCAGCGCAGAAACGGCCCAGGACACCGCCAGGAAGCCGAGCAGGGCGGCCAATTGCCGGGCCCCTGTTCGGTTGCCCGGGAACGGCGGCCCCGGGGCGCTGTGTTCAACATTTGCTCGCACCGACCCACTTTGGTCAATTGGGGGCGGTTCGTCAAACCGCGGTTGCAGCGTCGGTTGCTCCGCAACGGCCCTTTTGAGCCCCTAAAACGGCGTTTGCGGAGCAATCGATGAAATGGGGGAGGCGGCTTCGGACCTCTTGACACTCCTGCGCTACCGTCATATTCTGCAACCAAATGGTTGTAGATCAGTTGAGTGAAGCCGAAGTGGACCGCCTGTTCCAGGCGTTCGCGGATGTCACACGCCGGGATATTGTGCGGCGCGTGACGGTGGGGGAGTATTCCATCTCTGGCCTGGCTGCCCTCTATGCCATGAGTTTTGCCGCCGTCCAGAAGCATGTGGCGGTATTGGAGCGCGCCTCCCTGGTTACGAAGGAGAAGCGCGGAAGGGAGCAGATCGTGCGGGGCAATCATGAAGGCCTGCAGAAAGCCCGGCGGCTGCTCGATGAGTACGAGGCGATCTGGCGGCAGCGTGCCGCGCGGATCGCGGACATTCTCGCTGAAGGATAGGAAGGTTCCGCAATGACTGTTGTCAGTTCCACCAAGAATCTTGAGGCACTTAGCTTCACCCTCGTGGCCGAGTTCGACGCCGACGTCAAACGCGTCTGGCAGGTCTGGGAAGACCCGCGGCAGCTTGAGCGCTGGTGGGGCCCGCCCACCTGGCCGGCCACGTTCGAGCAGTTCGACTTCCAGCCCGGCGGGAAGGCCGCCTATTACATGACCGGCCCGGACGGCACGAAGGCGCGCGGCTGGTGGCGCCTTACCTCCATCCAGGCCCCGACCGAGCTGCAGTTCGACGACGGCTTTGCCGACGAAAACGGCGAGCACGACGAGGCCATGGGCATCACCCACGCGACCGTCACGCTCGAGGAGATCGGCGAACGCACCCGGATGACCGTACTGTCAACGTTCGAGTCGGAAGAGCAGATGAACCAGATGGTCGAGATGGGCATGGAAGAAGGCATGAGGGAAGCCACCGGCCAGATCGACGCCATCCTGGCCGAGAGCACCCGCGCCTAGCGGCTGCGGCGGCGCCTGGGGGAGCGCAGCTGCGCAATGCAGCGCAATGCAGCGCAACGCAGCGCAATGCAGCGCAACGCAGGAAGGACGACGGCGGAACTTCCCGCCGTCGTCCTTCTTGCGCGCGGTCCCTGAGCGACCGCATTGCGCTTTCCCCGCCCGGGGGACATGCCCTCCGGGTCCCGCAGCCACTGGACATATTGGGATTATGTCCGGTGGCCGCGGCCAGGGCTGGGCATGTCCCCTGGGTGCAAACGGTTCAGCGGGTCGGTCAGGCCCCGGGAGCTTCCGGCACAAACGCGACCAGCTTCTGCTCCTGCAGGCCTAGCTTTTCGATCGAGATCTCCATGCTGTCCCCCTCGCGCAGGTACGGGAACTTGCCCGAGAGCGCGACGCCCTGCGGCGTTCCGGTGTTGATAATGTCGCCCGGGTCCAGCACCAGGTACTGGGAAAGGTTCCAGATGATGTGGGCCACCGGGAAGATCATGTCCGAGGTGCTGGAGTCCTGCCGGGTCTCGCCGTTGACGGCTGAGCGCAGGCGGAGCTGCTGCGGGTCGCCAACCTCCTCGGCGGGAACCAGGGCCGGGCCGAGAGGATTGAACGTGGCGCAGCACTTGCCCTTGGACCACTGGCCGCCCGACTGTTCCACCTGGTAGGCGCGTTCGGAGACGTCGTTGCTGACCGCGTAGCCGGCCACGTAATCGAGGGCCTCCTCGGGGGACGCGAGGTAGGAGGCGCGCTTGCCGATCACGACGGCGAGTTCCACCTCCCAGTCCACCTTTTCCGCCCCGGGCGGGATCACCACGTGGTCAAAAGCCCCCACGACAGTGTTGGGGTGCTTGAAGAACAGGATGGGGACCGACGGCGGGGCGTCACCGGATTCCGCAGCATGGGCGGCGTAGTTCTGGCCGATGCACAGCACGGCACCGGGCCTGGCGACGGGCGCGCCGATCCGGAGGGATGCGGCTCCTTCGAGTTCGGGCAACCCGGCCTTGAGGGCGGCGCGGGCTTTGGCGATGCCGCCGCCGCCCAGGAAGCCGCCGTCGATGTCCGCCGTGACGGACCGCAGGTCGTAGTACTTTCCGTCCTCGGTGGCTACCGGAATTTCCTGGCCGGGTTCACCCAAGCGCATCAGTTCCATAGGTTCGTTCCTTGCTTTCTGGTTCTCTTGGTTTCTTGTTCCGGGGGCGGCGGTCGGTCAGTGCGTGTACGGGCGGACCTTGTCCAGCGCCGGGTTCAGTTCCACCCCGAAACCCGGTGTTTCCGGCACCTTGAGCTTGCCGTTGACCGGGACCGGCTCGCCGAGCAGCATCGGGGAGAACATGGGCACGATTTCCTCGGCGGTGGGATGCATCATGAGGAACTCGGCGAACGGGCTGTTGGTCCGGGTGACCACAAAATGGTACGAGTACACGGAAGATCCGTGCGGAATGACCAGGGCGCCGGCGGCATCGGCCATGGCCGAGATCTTGCTCAGCTCGGTGATGCCGCCGCACCAGCCGACGTCGGGCTGGATGATGTCCGCGCATTCCATGTCCAGGAGCAGCTTGAAGCCCCACCGGGTGGCCTCGTGCTCGCCGGTGGTGACCAGCATCTTTGGCGGGACCTGCTTCTTGAGCTTCGCGTAGCCCCAGTAGTCGTCCGGGGGCAGCGCCTCCTCGATCCACTTCAGGCCGTACTCCGCCGCGCCGTGGGCCAGCCGGGTGGCGTAGTCGAGGTCCAGGGACATCCAGCAGTCCAGCATGAGCCAGAAGTCGTCGCCCACTTTCTCGCGCATGTCCCGGATCATCTCCAGGTTCTTCCGCAGGCCCTCCTCGCCCTCGGCCGGGCCGTGGTGCAGCGGCATCTTGCCGCCAATGAACCCCAGGTCCTTTGCGACGTCGGGACGGGCGCCGGTGGCGTACATGGTCAGCTCGTCGCGGACCGGTCCGCCCAGGAGCGCGTAGACCGGTTCCTGCCGGATTTTGCCCAGTAGATCATAGAGCGCAAGGTCCACCGCGCTGATGGCGTTGAGGACCACGCCCTTGCGGCCGTAGAAGAGCGTGGACCGGTACATCTGGTCCCAGATTTTCTCGATGTCCGTGACGCGGGCGCCTTCGACGAACCGGGCCAGATGCTTCTCCACGATGAAGGCGCCCAGTTCGCCGGCCGTTGTGACGGCGAAACCGACAGTGCCGTCGTCGGCCTCGATCTCCACCACGAGGGTGCCGAGGACGTTGATGCCGAAGCTCTGGCGGGACTGGCGGTATTCGGGGTAGACGGACATCGGCGTCGCGATGTGGTCATCGATCCAGTGACCGGCGTCCTGGTCGTGGTAGTCGGCTCCGCCGCCGCGCAGCGTGTAGGCGCGGACCTGACGGATGCGGTTTTCGATGCTCAATTGGCGTTCCTTACTGTATCGAGGCGGACCAGGACTTTCCCGGCGGTGCCGTCTGCGGCGGCGAGCCCGGCGAAGGCGGCGTCGGCGTCCTCCATGGCAACTTCCCGGCTGATGAGTTCGGCCAGGACCGGGGATCCCTGGTCCACCCAGGCTGCTGCATCGCGGAAGTCCTGGTTGTTGTAGCAGAAGCTGCCCACGATCTCCCGCTCTTCCGTGGAAACACGGTAGGCGCTGAACCCCAGTTCCGGTGAGCCCATGCCGACCAGCACGACGACGCCGCCGAACTTTGTGGCATCGAGGGCGCTGGCGATGGTGGGTTTGATGCCGACGGCGTCCACTGTGGTGTCGGCGAGCTTGCCGAACGCTGCCCGGACCTGCTGGTCCAGCGGCGCGGCGGCGGGGTCGAGGGCGGTGGCGCCGAGCCGTTCGCACAGGGCGCGCCGGGCGGGATCCATTTCGGAGACGAGGACGCGGGCGGCGCCTTCCTGCAGGGCTGCCAGAATGACCGACTGCCCGATCGGGCCGCCGCCGATCACCAGGACGTGCTGGCCGGCGCCGAGCCGTGCGCGGCGCACGGCATGGAAGGCGACGGCGAGCGGCTCGATCAGGGCGCCGTACACAATGGGGGTGTCGGCGGAGAGGACCACGACGTTGTCCGCGGGGACTGCCACCTGTTCGGCGAAGGCCGACACGATTGCCGGGTTGACCCCGATCACGGTCCGCTCCGGGCAGTGCTGCTGCTGCCCGGCCGTGCAGGCCTCGCAGGTGTTGCAGCTGATCAGCGGGTTAAAGGTGACGGGCTGGCCGAGCGCGAGCCCGGAGCCGTCCGTCCCCGCACCGAGCGCGGCGATGCGGCCCACGGTTTCATGGCCCATGACCTGGCCCGGCACGCGGCGTCCGTTTTCTCCGGTGTAGCCGTGGATATCCGATCCGCAGATGCCGGTGGCAACGACGTCGATCAGGACTTCCCCGGGCCCGGCGGCAGGTTTTTCACGGTCCGCCACGACGAGCTGGCGGAATTCCTTCAGTTCGAGCACTCGCATTAGTGCACCTTTTCGGCGATGGGCTGGGCCAGCGGATTGCTGTCGGCGATCTTGCTGACCCGGTGGCTGTTGAAGAGCAGGATGGCGCCCAGGAGGGCCGTGACGGCGAGCAGGAACAGGCCGGCGTTCGGGCCGAAGGACGCCTCGGCCCAGGTCTTGGCGATGGGTGCCACGAAGCCGCCCAGGCTTCCGACCGAGTTGATGAGGGCGATTCCGCCGGCGGCGGCGGCACCGACGAGCATCCCGGTGGGCAGGGTCCAGAACACCGGCTGGACCGAGATGAACCCGGCGGCACCCAGGGAGAGCGCGGCCAGTCCCAGCGCGGGGTTGTCGGTAAGGGCGGAGGCGAAGATGCCCACCGCTGCGGCGGCGAGGGAGGCGGTGGCCACGAGGCGGCGCTTCCCGGTCTTGTCTGCCAGGCGGCTGAGCAGGAACGTGGCGATGATGGCGATGCCCCACGGCACCGCGGTCATCAGGCCGACGCCCAGACCCACCTTCGCGCCCACGAGCTTGGCGATCTGGGTGGGCAGGTAGAACGTGACACCGTAGACGCTCATCTGGATGGTGAAGTAGATGAGGCAGAAGTAGAGGACCTTCGGGTTGGCCAGGGCCCGCAGGGCGCCCTTCGGGGAGTGGTCGGCCTTGACCTGGTCTTCGGCGTCGAGCGCCGCCACCAGGGTGCTGCGCTCGCTGTCGGTGAGCCACGCGGCGTCGGCCGGGCCGTTGTCCAGGTAGGAGAAGGCCCAGACGCCGACGGCGACGGTCAGGGCGCCGGTCACGACGAACATCAGCTGCCAGCCCTGCAGCCCGCCCAGCCCGTCCAGGTCCAGGAGCATGCCGGAGAGCGGGCCGCCGAAGATGAAGGCGAGCGGCGCGCCAAAGTAGAAGAGGCCGTTGACCCGGCCGCGGAACTGCGTGGGGATCCAGTACGTCAGGTAAAGGATGACGCCGGGGAAGAAGCCCGCCTCGGTGATGCCCAGCAGCACGCGGAGGATGTAGAAGGCCCATTCGGTCTGGGCGAACATCATCAGCGCCGAGACGATGCCCCAGCTGATCATGATCCGTGCCAGCCAGATCTTGGCTCCGAGTTTGCGCATGAGGATGTTGCTGGGGACTTCCAAGGCAGCGTAGCCCAGGAAGAAGATGCCGGCTCCAAGTGCGTAGGCCGCGTCCGAGAGGCCGGTGTCCGCCTGGAACGCTGCCTTGGCGAAGCCAAGATTCGCACGGTCAAGGAACGCCAGGATGTACATCAGCAGAAGAACTGGAATGAGCCGGCGCGTAACGCGGCGGACAATCGGCGCCAGCGCTTCGCTGGTGGGAGCCGTCACTTGGTGGGACACTGTAACTCCTCGTTGAGTTCACGATTATGAATTTCTGTTCACGAATGTGAACAGGTCGAGTATGGCACGAGTCACAACGCGGTGGCAAGCATTCTTTTGCGGGTTACGCGGAGCGCGGGATTGCGGAGGTCCGCTCCCCGAGCGATCCCGCCGTCGGGACCACAATGTCCGGTTCCCGCACCCCAAGCAGGGCGCGGATCTCGTGTGCTGCCGCCACGAGCGGCCGCAGCACGCTCCCGGGCCATTCGGCATCCGTCCGCGCCGTTGGCATCGTGATGGAGAGGGCGGCGTGCATGCCGCCACCTACCTCGCTGGTCAGCGGGACGGCGACGCAGCGGCACCCGTCGAGGTATTCCTCGTCGTCGAGCGCGAACCCCTGGGCTTTGGCGGCTGCCACCAGATCGGCGAGCGCCGCAACATCCGTAACCGTCTTGTCCGTGAGGCGGGGCAGCGCCACCGAATTGAGGCGGCGGCGGGCTTCCTCCGGTTCCAGCATGCTCAGCAAGGCCTTGCCGATTCCGGTCGCGTGGGCCAGCAGCCGCATGCCAACCGAGGAGCCCAGCCGCATGCCCCCGGATGTCTGGCTGATGGCGATGTACACGTTCTCGACGCCGTCCAGGAGGGCCAGTTGGACTGTCTCCCCCTGCGCGGCGGCAAGCCGGTCCATAACGGGTTTTGCGACGTTCGCCAGCGTCTCGTGCCCGGTGTACAGCTGGCCGACCTGCCAGGCCCTGAGCCCCAGGGAATACTGTTTGTTTGCGGAGTTGTGGTCCAGCCAGCCTGCCGCGCACAGCGTGTTCAGGAGCCCATGGGCGCTGGAGCGGGGCAGGTGGAGCCCCCCGAGAATCTCCGTGAAACTCGCCGAGCCCTTGCCCGCAACGAATTCGACCACGGTCAGTGCGCGGTCGGCGGATTTGACGGTCGGGTTGCCCCGGTCTTCACTCATGCCTGCTCCAGGGGTGGTGGTGTCCGGCTCAAGGACACGGCCTCAAGGGATGTGACTGACCTGTTCACATACTTGAATTGTAGACGGGTCGGCGCTTCGGCCAGGCCCGCCGGCCAACGCCAGGTGGGCCGCGCCGGCCGGTTGTCGACTCGGTTACCGCGTCCTACCGTGGTTTCATGAGGAAAAATGCCGCGGGCGGGGTCCTGGCCGGTGCGGCCGGGAACGGCGCATGAGCAGCGGCGGCAGCGCGTTCCGGCGCCGGGTGGAGCGGGCCGCGGAACTCCGCGCCGTCCGGTCCGCCGGCAGCACGGCCCAGGAACACGATGCGCTGACCGCCGCCGAGGAGGAACTCCGGCAAAAGCGCGCGAAGGTGGATGACGCCGCCAGGGCCGAATACCTGATCCGCGACGCCATGGCGCAGGGAAAGTTCGACAACCTGAAGTACGCCGGCAAGCCGATTCCCGGACTCGGGGAGGCCTACGACCCCGACTGGTGGGTCAAAGGACTGCTGCAGCGCGAGAACATTACCGGGCTGGGCCCGAAAGCCATCCTGCTGCGGACCGAGGACGCCGGGCTGGATGCCCGGATCGGCGCCCAGGTGTCCGAAAAACAGGTGCGGGACCTTCTGCAGGACTTCAACGCACGCGTCGTCGATGCGCGGCGGCAGCTTCAGGGCGGCCCGCCCGTGGTCACAAAGACCCGGGACGTCGACGCCGAAGTGGAACGCTGGCGCGCACAGCGGACGGCGGCAGCCGCTGCAACCCCGCCGGAACCGCAGCCCAGGCGCCCCTGGTGGCGGCGGCTCTGGAACGGGACCAGCTAGGCCCCACCCAACGGCTCGGCCGCGCCGGCAGCGCCGCCCCCTGCTCCGCCCTGCTCCGCCCTGCTCCGCCGAAGGCGCCGGATGGCTGCGAAGTCGCCGCAATGTTCCGGCGAGCTCGCAGGTTTCCGGCGAATTCACGTTCGCGGGCGGAACCGCGGGCGCCCCTGGTGGCGGCGGCTCTGGAACGGGACCAGCTAGGCGCCGCCCAACGACTCAGCCGCCCCCCGGCCCCGCCCTGCTCCGCCGAAGGCGCCGGATGGCTGCGAAGTCGCCGCAATGTTCCGGCGAGCTCGCAGGTTTCCGGCGAATTCACGTTCGCGGGCGGAACCGCGGCCGGCGGATTCGCGCTCCGGGCGAGGTGCTCCGGGAGAGCTAGGAGCTGGCCTCGGCCTGGTCGGCGTCGAAGCCGGCCAAAAGGCGGCGGGCGGCGGTGTCCATGTGCGAGTGCATGGCCGCCGTGACCGCGGCGTCGTCGTGTGCCTCCAGGGCGCGGAAGATCTCCCAATGTTCGGCGAGGGCCGCCGCGGCGTGGCCCTTTTCTGTCAGGGCCCGGTCCACCCAGATGCGCAGCAGCGAGCGGATGCTCTGGAGGAGCTCCTGCAGCACCTGGTTGCCCGAGCTGGTGGCGATTTCCCGGTGGAAGGCGGCGTCGGCCTCCACAAACACGCCGAGGTCATCGAGGCTCTGCTCCATAGTGGCGAGGTTGCCGCGCATGCGCTCCAACGCTTCCTCGGTGATCCGCTGGGCTGCGAGCTGGCAGGCCTGCACCTCCAGGCCGCCGCGCAGTTCCACAAGTTCGCGGGTGCGGGGGGCGCCCAGCATCAGGCCCCAGCTGAGGGTGCGGGGCAGAAGTTCGGAGATGCCGTCGCGGAGGTAGGTTCCGGAGCCGGGCCGGACGATTACGATGCCCAGGATCTCCAGGGCGGCCAGAGCCTCCCGGACGGCCGAGCGGCCCACGCCGAGGGAAGCGGCGAGCTGCCGTTCCGCGGGCAGCCGGGTTCCGACGGCGATCTCGCCGCTCGTGAAATAGGCCAGCAGGCGTTCTGCGACCTCGGACACCACGGAGCCCTGCTCCATGGAACCAAGGGCAGCGCTGATTTTGGCCGACGAGGCGGCGGAGTTAACGGACACAGTCAAAGCCTAGCAACGGGAGCCTGCGGCAGCTGCCAGAAACCCACTTCGCAATATACATGTCAACCGGTTGACCAATTTGCCGAGGCGTCTTATGGTTTTAATCACACGCTTAGTACCGGCCCGCCAGCTTTCCCGAACTAGGCAATGAGACACATCCCCCGGCATCCAACGCAGGACGCCGGCGGGAGACCAACATCTAGGAGTCAATGTGGACACCACACAATCAGTGGTCGAAAGATCTGCAATCAGGAAAGTGGCGATCCGGCTTGTGCCGTTTGTCGCCCTTATGTTCTTCATCAATTATCTGGACCGCACGGCCATCTCGTTTGCCGGCCCAAACGGCATGAACACGGACCTTGCCCTCTCGGCAGCCCAGTTCGGCTTCGCGTCCGGCGTCTTCTTTATCGGCTACATCCTGCTCGAGATCCCCAGCAACCTGGCGCTGCACAAGTTCGGCGCCCGGCGCTGGCTGGCCCGCATCATGGTCAGCTGGGGCATTGTCTCCCTGC
>JBKKDK010000214.1:0-2681 GCA_046708245.1 Arthrobacter sp. | reverse complement strand
GCTCTTGGGAGAGGCGGTCAGCTGCCGCAGCACAATGGCCCGGGCTACCGCGGCCGGATCGGCGTCCCGGTCCTGCTCCTGGTCCTGCCCGGGCGGGGGCGGGTGCGGCGCGGGGAATACAGCCCCGTGGGGACGCCGGCGGCTAGAAGCCGTCAACGGCCTTCAGCTTCGGTGACGCCTCGGTCTCGGCGGGGGCCTTCACACCGACGCCGAGCTTTTCCTTGATCAGGCGTTCGAGCTCAGCGGCAAGCTCGGGGTTGTCGCGCAGGAAGCGCCGCGAGTTTTCCATGCCCTGGCCCAGCTGGTCACCGTCGTAGGTGAACCACGAGCCGGATTTCTTGATCAGGCCGTGTTCGACACCCATGTCGATGATGCCGCCCTCGCGGGAAATGCCCTGGCCGTAGATGATGTCGAATTCGGCGATCTTGAAGGGCGGGGCCATCTTGTTCTTGACGATCTTGGCCTTGGTGCGGTTGCCGATGGAGTCCGCGCCTTCCTTGAGGGTCTGGATCCGGCGGACGTCGATGCGGATCGAGGCGTAGAACTTCAAGGCCTTACCACCGGTGGTGGTTTCCGGGGAGCCGAAGAAGACACCGATCTTTTCGCGCAGCTGGTTGATGAAAATGGCGGTGGTCTTGGGCTGGCTCAGGCGTCCGGTGATCTTACGCAGTGCCTGGCTCATGAGGCGGGCCTGGAGGCCGACGTGGCTGTCGCCCATGTCGCCTTCGATTTCGGCGCGCGGAACCAGGGCGGCAACGGAGTCAATGACGATTACGTCAAGGGAGCCCGAGCCGATCAGCATGTCCATGATCTCGAGGGCCTGCTCGCCGGTATCCGGCTGCGAAACCAGGAGCGCGTCAGTGTCGACGCCCAGCTTGGCGGCGTACTCCGGGTCCAGTGCGTGCTCGGCGTCGATGAAGGCGGCGATGCCGCCCAGGCGCTGGGCGTTCGCCACGGCGTGCAGTGCGACGGTGGTCTTACCGGAGGATTCCGGTCCGTAGATCTCAACGACGCGGCCGCGGGGCAGTCCGCCAATTCCCAGGGCTACATCCAGGGCGATGGAACCGGTCGGGATAACTTCGATGGGCGCCCGGACCTCGTCCCCGAGGCGCATGACAGAGCCTTTGCCGAACTGCTTGTCAATCTGGGCAAGCGCTGCATCGAGCGCCTTCTGGCGATCCGGGGCTGCTGCCATGGTTCACACCTCTAATGCTTTCTCGCTGTGGAGTGGCCGTTGTTCCGGCCCGTTATCTGTCTTCACTGACGCTACCGGCACCCACCGACAGTGTTGCCGGCCGGCGCCGCGTATGTGGAAAACACTCTTGGAAAAAGCATAGTCGCACCCGAACAGATATTCGAACAATCCGGCGGTGTCAGCGCGGTTTGACGTCGCGGCCGAGCCGGCGTTCGGGCGGCACGTCCTGGACGTCGCACAGGGCCAGCCAGACCTGCCGCGGCGGAACCCCGGCCCGGAGGGCCTGGTCCGCCGTGCGCCCGCCCACGCCGGCCAGGACCAACGAACTGCTGAGGACACGGGAATATCCCGCCCCGAACTCGTCGTCCATGAGCCGCCAGAAGTCACTGATTCGCACCAATAAAGTCTCTCACGGTGCGTGACCTTAGAATGGTTGCCATGAGCAACCCAGCCGGGGACCCCGGAACGTCAGCAGAGATTCCGGGCGGCCCGGGGGATCCTGCCGACGCAGCCCTCAACGCCGTCGAGCACCAGCTGAGCCTGCTGTGGCGCCGGGCCCGTTCCGTTTCCCAGCAGCTGTCCCGGCAGGTCCATCCGGACATGGAGCCGGCCGCCTACGGCCTGCTGTCGGTGATCCGCAGGCAGGGCCCGATCCGGCTGACGGAGCTGGCGTCCTGCATCGGCGTCGGCAAGCCCTCGGTGAGCCGCCAGATCGCCTTCCTCGAAAGCCTGGGCCTTGTCTCGAAGGAGGCCGATCCGCTCGATGGCCGGGCGCAGTCGATCAGGCTGACGGACAAGGGCGAGGAGAAAATGCACCAGGTCCAGGACGCCCGCCGCGAGGTCTTCCGCGAGCGGCTCTCGGAGTGGCCCGCCGAGGACCTGCAGGCCCTGGCCGCCTACATGGCGAAGCTCAACGCCACCTACGAGCGCGACGGATTCCCCAGGGACGAATCCCTGTAGCAACCCTGCAGGCACGGAAAAGGTCCCCGGCACACCGCCGGGGACCTTCCTTGGATCGAATGGGGGCCGGAGCTAGCGTGCTCCGGAAAGAAGGCCCTTGGCCAACTCTTCGTTAAGGTCCGAGTTGAGCTCACGGTCCAGGTCACGGCCGTAACGCTGCGAGAACTCCTGCGGGACGGTGTCCGGCACTGCCACACCCTCGGCGACGGCGACGCGGTCGCTGACTTCGCGGAGCATGCTGGACAGCGGAACATCGAGGGCCGAGCAGATCGAGGAGAGCAGCTCCGAGGAGGCTTCCTTTTGGCCGCGTTCCACTTCACTCAGGTAGCCCAGTGAAACACGGGCGCTGTGCGAGACTTCGCGGAGGGTACGGCCTTGGCGTTGGCGGACATCGCGCAAGACATCACCGATTTCGTGACGAAGTACAACCATCTTGCGCTCCTTCTGTTCGCTCTTAGCCTGATCGGCGAGGCCCACATCCTTCCAGCGGACAACGCCGTTTACGGATACGGGCTGCTTTACCATC
>JBKKDK010000213.1:0-3738 GCA_046708245.1 Arthrobacter sp. | reverse complement strand
TCAAACTCATGGAAGAGGCGTATTTCAAGTGCCAGAGCAGCCTAGCCACCGTCTACCAGAGGAATTTGGCGGAAACGAGTGGCTCGTTGACGAACTGTACGAGCGTTACCAGCAGGACAAGAACACTGTGGATGCCAAGTGGTGGCCACTGTTTGAATCCTTCGACGCCGGCGATGGTTCGCCCACCAACGGGACCTCGGGCGCAGCGCCCGTCGCACACCCGGCCACCCGCGAACTTCCTGTAGTTGCACCTGCTGCCGCCTCTCCGGCGCCGCCGGCCGCGCCCGCACCGGCCGCATCTCCGACCCCTGCCGCACCGGCTCCCGCCGCCCAGAAGGCCCCCGCCACGGTGGCCCGTGACGGCGCCAGGACCTCCGACGTCGGAGCCGGCACGCAGCCGATCCCGGCCCAGCTGCCCAAGAACATCAAGGCCCCGACCGCACCGGAAGAGGACGTCGTCTCCGTCCTCCGCGGTCCGGCCAAGGCCATCGCCACCAACATGATCACCAGCCTGGAAGTGCCGACCGCCACGAGCGTCCGGGCCATTCCGGCCAAGCTGCTGATCGACAACCGCGTGGTCATCAACTCCAACCTCGCCCGTGCCCGCGGCGGCAAGGTCTCCTTCACGCACCTGATCGGCTACGCCGTCATCCGCGCCCTGGCCCAGTTCCCCTCGATGAACGTCTACTACGACGAGGTCGACGGCAAGCCGGTGGCTGTCCAGCCGGCGCACGTGAACTTCGGCATCGCCATCGACATGCCAAAGCCGGACGGCACCCGCCTGCTGATGGTGCCGAACATCAAGAAAGCGGAGACGCTTAATTTCTCCGAGTTCTGGCACACCTATGAGGACCTGATCAAGCGTGCCCGCGCCGGCAAGCTGACCGCGGACGACCACTCGGGCACCACGGTCTCGCTGACCAACCCGGGCGGAATCGGCACCGTGCACTCGGTACCCCGCCTGTCCAAGGGCCAGGCCGCCATCATCGGCGTCGGCGCACTGGATTACCCGGCCGAGTTCCAGGGCGCCAGCGAGAAGATCATCGCGCAGAACGCCATCAGCAAGGTCCTCACGCTGACCTCCACGTATGACCACCGCGTCATCCAGGGTGCCGGCAGCGGCGAGTTCCTCAAGCTGGTGCACCAGCTCCTGCTTGGTGCCCAGAACTTCTACGACGAGATCTTCGAGTCCCTGCGGATCCCGTACGAGCCCGTGCGCTGGAGCCCGGACCTGCAGGTCGACCCGGCGGACCAGATCAACAAGGTCGCCCGGATCCAGCAGCTCATCCACTCCTACCGCGTCCGCGGCCACCTCATGGCGGACACCGATCCGCTCGAGTACGTCCAGCGCAAGCACCCCGACCTCGACGTCCTGACCTACGGGCTGACCCTGTGGGACCTGGACCGCGAATGGCCGACCGGCGGCTTCGGCGGCAAGCCGATGCTCGCTTTCCGCGACATCCTCGGTGTCCTTCGCGACGCGTACTGCCGCACCACCGGCATCGAGTACATGCACATCCAGGACCCGGCCGAGCGCAAGTGGTTCCAGGACCAGCTGGAGCACGCGTACTCCAAGCCGAGCCGCGATGAGCAGCTCCGGATCGTCTCCAAGCTCAACGCCGCCGAGGCCTTCGAGACATTCCTGCAGACGAAGTTCGTCGGCCAGAAGCGCTTCTCGCTGGAAGGCGGCGAGTCCCTGATTCCGCTGCTCGATGCCTTCATCTCCGACGCAGCCGACGACGAACTCGACGAAGTGGCCATCGGCATGGCCCACGGCGGCCGGCTCAACGTGCTGACCAACATCGCCGGCAAGACCTATGCCCAGGTCTTCCGCGAATTCGAAGGCACCCAGGACCCTCGCTCCGTGCAGGGCTCCGGTGACGTCAAGTACCACCTCGGCACCGAGGGCACCTTCACGTCGGACAACGGCAAGGAGACAAAGGTCTACCTCGCCGCCAACCCGTCCCACCTCGAAGCCGTGGACCCGGTCCTCGAAGGCATCGTCCGCGCCAAGCAGGACCGCCTCGACCAGGGCGAAGCGTTCCCCGTGCTGCCGATCATGGTGCACGGCGACGCCGCCTTCGCAGGCCAGGGTGTTGTGGCGGAGACGCTCAACCTCTCCCAGCTGCGCGGCTACCGCACCGGCGGCACCATCCACATCGTAGTCAACAACCAGGTGGGCTTCACCACCGCCCCGTCGTCCTCACGCTCGTCCACGTACTCCACGGACGTCGCGAAGATGATCCAGGCACCGGTGTTCCACGTGAACGGCGACGACCCCGAGGCAGTGGTCCGGATCGGACAGCTCGCCTACGAGTTCCGCCAGCGGTTCCACAAGGACGTAGTCATCGACATGGTCTGCTACCGGCGCCGCGGGCACAACGAGGGCGATGACCCCTCGATGACGCAGCCGCTGATGTACAACCTGATCGAAGCCAAGCGTTCGGTCCGCAAGCTGTACACGGAATCGCTGATCGGCCGCGGTGACATCACCGAGGAGGAGGCCGAGCAGCTGCTGCGCGACTACCAGGAACGCCTCGAGCGCGTCTTCGCCGAAACGCACGCCGCCCAGACGTCCCCGATTCCGATCATCACGGCCGATTCCGCCGCGGTCTCCGACCTCGAGCGCCCGATGGCGCAGCAGAGCGATTCCGGCGTCAGCGCGTCGGTGTCCACGGCGATTTCCGCCGAGATGCTGGCCCGGATCGGCCAGGCCCACACCGCCATTCCGGAGGGCTTCACGGTGCACGCGAAGCTCAAGCAGCTGCTGGAGAAGCGCGAAGTGATGTCCCGCGAGGGCGGCATTGACTGGGGCTTCGGTGAACTCGCGGCCTTCGGTTCGCTCGTGATGGAAGGCGTCCCGGTCCGGCTCGCCGGCCAGGACTCCCGCCGCGGCACGTTCGTCCAGCGGCACGCCGTGTTCCACGACCGCGCCAACGGCGACGAGTGGCTCCCCCTGGCCCACCTCTCCGAGGACCAGGCCAAGCTGTGGATCTATGACTCCCTGCTCTCCGAATACGCCGCCATGGGCTTCGAATACGGCTACTCGGTGGAACGCCCGGATGCGCTCGTGCTCTGGGAGGCGCAGTTCGGCGACTTCGTCAACGGCGCCCAGACCATCATCGACGAGTTCATCTCCTCGGCCGAGCAGAAGTGGGGCCAGCGCTCGTCGCTCGTGCTTATGCTGCCGCACGGCTATGAGGGCCAGGGCCCGGACCACTCCTCGGCCCGGATCGAACGCTTCCTGCTGATGTGCGCCGAAGAGAACATGATCGTGGCCAACCCCACGACGTCGGCCTCGCACTTCCACCTGTTGCGCCGCCAGGCGTACAGCCGGCCGCGCAAGCCGCTCATCATCTTCACCCCGAAGCAGCTGCTCCGCCTCAAGGCAGCCGCGTCGTCTGTAGAGGACTTCACCACGGGGACGTTCCAGACCGTGATCCCCGAGCACGAGAAGCTGCAGGCGGACGCCGTCGAGCGTGTGCTGCTGGTGTCCGGCCGCCTGTACTACGATCTGCTGTCCACCCGGCAGAAGACCGAGGACCAGACCACGGCGATCATCCGGGTCGAGCAGCTCTACCCGCTGCCGGCCGCCGAGATCGCGGCGGAACTGGCCAAGTACCCGAACGCCGATGTCGTCTGGGCACAGGATGAGCCTGCCAACCAGGGTCCGTGGCCGTTTATCGGCCTGAACCTGCCCGCCGCCCTTGGCCGCCACATCCGCCTCGTTTCCCGTCC
>JBKKDK010000212.1:0-11899 GCA_046708245.1 Arthrobacter sp. | reverse complement strand
GCGTGGTGGGCGCAGCAGACGTAGGTGAATTCCGGCCACCACTTCTTCGGCCGGGCCGCTTCGGAGAACCCGCACACCGCGCAGGTCAGCTGGACCCACACCGGCCGTTTGCCCGTCCGGTTGGCTTTGGACTGGACCAGCCACTGCGGCGGATTATCCAGGAGCTCGCCGAGCTCGGCGTCGGACAGCCGGGAGGGAATGCCGTGACGGTGCGCCATTTCCAACGGGATATCGAGGATCTGGGCTGCTTCACGTCGGGTAACCATCCTTCAACTTTACGGGACTCCGGGCCCGCGACGCCCCGCTGTAAGCCCGGTCACAGGGCGAGGCCTGCTGCCGCGGCCGCAAGGCCCGCCAGCAGATTGACCGCGACATTCAGGGACGCGGCGCGGTAGCGCGTCTCGCTGACAAGCCGCACCGTGGCGGTGGTCCAGGAGCTGAAGGTGGTCAGGCCGCCGGCCAGTCCGGTCGTGAGCCCGGCCTCCCATTCGGGGCCCAGCCCGAGCCCTTCTGTCACGCCGATGGAGACGCCGATAATGAAGGATCCGGTGACGTTGACTGCCAGGGTGGCCCACGGCCAGTGCGGGCGGGGACCCGGACGGTGCGCAAACCAGGAGTCGACGGCGAACCGCAGCAGGGCCCCTGCCACTCCGAAGATACCGACCAGCGCGGCGGTGATCATAAAGCCCCGCCGCCGCGGCCGGCCAATGCCTTGCCGGTTTTCCAGCCCGCGGCGGCAGCCCCGAGCCCGAGCAGCAGGGACAGCGCGAGGTAGGCCAGCCATTGCGCGTGGTGGCCGGCCCGGAACTGCTGGTCCAGGGAGAACACGAGCGCGGAGAACGTAGTGAAGGACCCCAGCAGCCCGGGTCCCAGCCCTGCCCGGAGCCAGAAGGCAGTGTGCGGCCGCGCGATCCAGATGGTGGTGAGTGTGGCGAGGACAAAGCTGCCGGACACGTTGATGGTCAGGGTTGTCCACGGCACGGCGTTTGCCGCCTCCGGAAACACCAGCCCCAACACATAGCGCAGCTCGGTGCCGAGCAGCCCGCCAACCGCAACGGCCGCCCACGCCCGCCAGCCGGGCACTCAGCGGCTTTCGACGCTGCAGCCGGCGTGGGCCACTTCGCTGTGGACCCACAGCGCCGAAGCTACTTCGTCGGCAAGGTCGACGTCGCGGACGGTGCCGCCGCTGCTGACGCGGACCACGATGGCCCCGCCGAAGGGCCGCCGGCCGACGACTTCGACTGCCGCGTCCAGTTCGATCTCCTCCGCGACCAGGTAGCGCAGCAGCTCCGGGTTCTCGTCGCTGATCCGAGTGATCCGGCCTGTGTGCCCGTCGTCGAGTTCACTCATCCGGTGCGCCTCGGGCATCAGAACCGAGCCGTCGGCGGCCGGGATCGGATCGCCGTGCGGATCACGTGCCGGGTTCCCGAGCTTTGCCGCCATCCGTTCGATGAAAGTGTCCGAGACCGCGTGCTCCAGCAGTTCGGCTTCGTCATGGACCTCGTCCCAGCGGTAGCCAAGCTCCTGGACGAGGAACGTCTCGATCAGCCGGTGGCGCCGGACCATCAACAGGGCCAGCCGGACGCCGTCGGCCGTCAGGGTGATCGCGCTGTACGGCTTGTGGTCAACGAGGCCCTGGTCCTTGAGTTTGCGGACCATCTCGGAAACGGAGGAATTGGCGACGCCGAGCCGCTGGGCCAGCTGCGTCGAAGTGATGGGCTTGTCCTGCCACTCCGTGAAGGAGTAGATGACCTTGACGTAGTCCTCAATGGAGGAGGATGGCGGGCTGGTCTTCACAGCCACAATCCTACCGTCCGGCAGCCCGCAGCCGGCGTTAGCGGGCCCCCGGGAAGGTAGCCCGCCAGCTCTGGGTCAGGTAGGGCAGCGCCACGTCGCCGCCCTGGGCGTGGCCGAGGTGCTCGTGCAGGTACCAGTCGAGGTTGGCCAGCACTTTCGCCCGGGTCGCCTCGCCGGCGGCCAGGTAATAGCTGCGGGATTTCGCCAGTTCGATGAGGTCGGCGGTGCTCAGCTGGTCGTCCCACCGGGTCAGGTGGCTTTCGAGCCCTGTGAACTCCGGGCCCACGGGCGGCCTGAAGTGCGGCTTGTGGACGTCCCCGGCGTGCATGATCCGGGAGAGCCGGTGGACCCAGGGGACGGACGTGTCCAGCTGGTTCCAGACCAGCCCCAGCACGCCGCCGGGCCGGAGGATCCTGGCGATCTCCGTGCTCGCCCGGAGCGGATCGCACCAGTGCCAGGCCTGGGCGACCGTGACGAGGTCGAAGGACTCCGCGGCCAGGGCCGTGTCTTCGGCGGTGCCCTCGACGGCGGTGACGCCCGGCAGCGTCCGCCGCAGCTGGGCCAGCATGTCGGACGAGGGATCGACGGCGACCGTGTGCAGCCCGCGTTCGACCAGCAGGGCCGTGAATTTCCCGGTTCCGGCGCCGATGTCCGCCGCGTCCTGCGCGCCGGCCGGGATCAGCCACTGGGCCGATTCGCCGGGGTAGCCGGGCCGGACCCGCTCATAGTGGGCGCCACCGTCCTGGAAGCTCTGCCCGAGCTCCTGCCGGCGCTCGTGGTGCAGTTTAGGGCCACTGTGCAGTTTGGGGCCGCCGCGTGCCACGTACGATCTCCTTCGGCAGGTCTGATGGGTACCTTTCGAATTTACCGCACGCGGCAGCCCGCCCGGGGCGGGCCGGGGCGCGGATCCCTACTCCGGCACGTTGCAGGGCGCCGCGCCGGCCGTGCCCGGGGTGTTCGGTGCCCAGTGCGGGTAGCTGCGGGTGTCGTTGGACGGGACCCAGCGGCCGGCGTCCACGACGTAGTCCCAGCCGAGGCCGCCCTGCCGCAGTGCCTGGATCCCGGCGAGCAGCCGCTGCGCGTCCTCGAGCCGGGAGCCGAGGCCGAAGCTGGCCCGCAGCGAACCGGACGGCAGGCCCAGCCGCTTAAGCAGGGGATGCGCGCAGAACCGGCCGTCGCGCAGGCCGATGCCGTGCTCGGCCGAGAGGTACGCGGCCACCAGGCCGGCGTCATAGCCGGCGACGGAAAAGTTCACGACGCCGATCGTGCCGGCACCGTGCCCTTCGCCATCGGAGTCCGTGTCCGAGAAGATCCGGTGCACGCTGACGCCGTCGATCCTGCGGAGCCCCTCAACCAGGAAGGTCCGGATGGTTTCCTCGTGGGCGTGCCACTGCGCCTGGTCCAGGGCCGCAAGCACCTGGGTGGCCCGGGCCAGTGTGGCGGCACCCAGGACGTTGGGGGAGCCGCCCTCGTGCCGGGCCGGGCCCGTGGTCCAGCTGACGGTGTCGAGCCTGGCGTCGCTGACCGCGCCGCCGCCGGCGAGGTGCGGGGTTCCGGCGTCGGGCCAGTCCGGCCGGCCCACCAGCACGCCGGCGCCGAACGGTGCGTAGAGCTTGTGGCCGGAGAAGGCGAGGTAATCGACGCCGTCCGCAGCCATGCTGATGCGCCGGTGCGGGGCCAGCTGGGCGGCGTCGACGACGATCCGGGCGCCGTACTCGTGGGCGAGGGCGGCCAGCGCGCGGATGGGCAGGATCTCGCCGGTGACGTTGGAGGCGCCGGTGACGGCGAGGAGGCTGATGCCGCCGTCGGCCAGCTGCCCGCGCAGTTTCCCGATGGTTTCTGCCAGGGTCGGCGCGGCCACGACGCTGCGGTGCGGCACCGTCTGCCACGGCAGCAGGTTGGCGTGGTGCTCGATGTCGAGGTAGAGCACCTCGCCGGCGTGCCGGCCGTTGACGACCGGCAGGCAGCCAGCCAGCAGGTTCAGCGAGTCGGTGGTGTTGCGCGTGAAGATGACGGCGTCATCAGTACGGCCGCCGACAAATTCACGGACAATGTCGCGGGCGTTCTCGTAGACGGACGTGCTGATCTGGGAGGCGTAGCCGGCGCCGCGGTGGACGCTGGCGTAGAACGGCAGGATCTCGTTCAGGTAGGCCGAGACCACGGACAGGGCCGGCGCGGACGCGCCGTAGTCCAGGTTGGCGTAGCGGACGTGTCCGCCCTGGATCAGCGGCGCCTGGATCTCCGCGCCGGTGACCGCGGCGAGGGGCCGGCCGGCGACGGCGAAACGGTCGGCGGGTGCCGCAGCGGCCGGGGACTGGCGCCCGGGAGTGGCAGGAATGGTGGCAGTGGACATGGGACCTCGCTCGAAAAAGGACCCCACGCACCGGGGATCCGCGCTTGCCGGGTCCGTTCCGGACCGGCCAGGTCGTCACCCGGGGCACCCCACCGCGAATGGAGGGTTGCCGGCCAGCAAACCGGGGTTTAGCGCTGGCACTCGTGACCTGTTTCGAGCCTAGGACATCCCTGCTGCCGCGGAAAGGCAGGGATCAATATGAAGCGTTTTGTTACGGGCGCCGCCGGGGCTGGGTTAGAGCAGGTCGTCCAGTCCGGGGTTGAGGCGCTTGAGGACCTCGGAGTGCAGGATGGAGTTGGTGGCGAGGGCGTTGCCGCCGAACGGGCCGTCCTCGCCCTCGAGGGACGTGAAACGGCCGCCGGCTTCGGTGACGATCGGGACCAGGGCCGCCATGTCGTAGAGATTCAGTTCGGGCTCGCAGGCGATGTCGACGGCGCCTTCCGCCACGAGGCAGTAGGACCAGAAGTCGCCGTACGCGCGGGTCCGCCACACCTCTTCCGTGAGGCCGATGAACTCGTCGAGGTTCCCGCGTTCCTTCCAGCCGCCCAGGCTCGAGTAGGACAGCGAGGCATCCGAGAGCTGGGAGACGTTGGAGACCCGCAGCCGGGTCGCGGCAGCGAGCGAGCGGCCCGTGTAGGCACCGGCGCCCTTGGCCGCCCACCAGCGCTTGCCCAGCGCCGGGGCACTGACGACGCCGACGACGGGCTCTCCCTCGTCAACGAGGGCGATCAGCGTGGCCCAGACGGGGACGCCGCGGACGAAGTTCTTGGTCCCGTCGATGGGGTCGATGATCCAGCGCCGGGATCCGTGGCCGGAGCTGCCGAATTCCTCGCCGAGGACGGCGTCGCGCGGACGGGAGCGGGAGAGCTGGCCGCGGATGGCTTCCTCGGCGGACTTGTCGGCATCGGTGACGGGCGTCAGGTCAGGCTTCGTTTCGATCCGAAGGTCCAGCGCCTTGAAGCGGCTCATGGTCTGGGAATCTACGGAATCTGCCAGTACATGGGCAAGGCGCAGGTCATCGTTGTAGCTCGAAGCAGGTTGACTCATGGTTCCAAACTACCGCCAAAGCGGGCCGGCCGCCGGGAGGCCACGGCGCCGGACCCCCACGGGCAGGCCGGCCGGCGGTGCCGGGCGGCTACGAAACGGTCCCGAGTTCCTTTACGTCCTGCGCTTCCATCCGCGGGTCCGTGCCCAGCAGGCGGCGCAGCGAGGAAAGCCGTGCCGGTCCGGACGGTCCCGCATGGCCTGCCGCGACCCAGGCATCGACGCCGCAGTTCACGGCGCTGGTGTCGTGCTTGCAGCCCCGCTCGCAGTTGTCGGTGCCTGGTTCGAGGTCTGGGAAGGACCGCAGGATCCGGTCCGGATCCACGTGGGCCAGGCCGAAGGAGCGGATGCCGGGAGTGTCGATGATCCAGCTGCCGGCGGGCGCATCGTTGACTTTGAGCGCCAGCGCCGAGGAGGACGTGTGCCGGCCCCGGCCGGTCACCGCGTTGACGCCGCCGGTGGCGCGTTCGGCGCCGGTGAGGGCGTTGACCATGGTGGACTTGCCGACGCCGGAGTGGCCGAGCATGACGGTGACTTTGCCGTCGAGGTAGGCGCGAAGCTGTGACACCGCGTCCTTGTCCAGCCGGGCGGACAGTCCGTCGTCCGAGCGGGCATCGATGCCGGAGGCGGCAGAGTCAGCCGTCTTGCTGATGATGACCGGAAATTCCAGGTGCTGGTAGTTGGAGAGGAGCTCGGCGGGGTCCTTGACGTCGGCTTTCGTGACGAGCAGCAGGGGTTCGATGCCGGCGTCGTAGGCGGCCACGAGGGCACGGTCAATGAACCCGGTCCGCGGCTCCGGATTGGCGGCGGCCACCACGATCACCAGCTGGTCCGCGTTCGCCACGACGGCGCGTTCGATCGGATCGGTGTCGTCAGCGCTGCGCCGCAGAAGCGTCCTGCGGTCCTGGATCTTCACCAGCCGGGCCAGGGTGTCCGGTTCGCCGGTGACGTCCCCGACGAGGGAGACGAAGTCGCCGGCCACCACCGGGTTGCGGCGCAGTTCCCGGGCGCGGGCGGCGATGATCTTCCGTTCCTTGCCGGTGCCTTCGCCGACCACGGCGGTGTAGCGTCCGCGGTCCACCGTGACAATCCGGCCGGTGACGGCGTCGTCATAGGCGGGACGGTCCTTGGTGCGCGGCCGCGTGCCCTTCTTGTTGGGCCGGATCCGGACATCGGATTCGTCCCAGGAGTCAGTGCTGCGGGCCACGGGTGGTGTCCTTTGTCTCTGCAGGGGCCGCGGCGGTGTCTGCATCGCTTCCCTGGCCGAGCATGGCTTCCCATAGCTGCGGGAAGTCCGGCATGGTCTTGGCCGTGGTCCCAATGTCCTCGACTTCGACGCCCGGCACGGCCAGGCCCAGGATGGCGCCCGCCGTGGCCATGCGGTGGTCGGCATAGCTGTGGACGACGCCGGCATGGAGCGCGGCGGGCCTGATGATGAGGCCGTCGCTGGTTTCCTCGGCGTCTCCGCCGAGCCGGTTGATCTCGGACACCAGGGCCGCGAGCCGGTCCGTCTCGTGCCCCCGGAGGTGCGCGATGCCGCTCAGCCGGGACGGTCCCGTGGCGAGGGCGCAGAGCGCGGCGACGGTGGGGGCGAGCTCGCTGGTTTCATCGAAGTCGCCGCCGGTGATTTCCGGGCCGCCGGTGACGGTGAGGGTGCCGTCCGCCAGCGTGACGGTGGCGCCCATGGTGGTGAGGATGCTCCGCCAGAGATCTCCCACCTGGGTGGTCGCGGCGGGCCAGTCCGGGATCCGGACCGTGCCGCGGGTCGCCAGGGCGGCGGCGAGGAAGGGCCCGGCATTGGAGAGGTCCTGTTCGATCCGGTGGTCGAAGGCGCGGATGGGGCCGGGGGAGACGATCCAGTGGTTCGGGACTGAATCGTCCACCGCCACACCCACCTCCCGCAGCACGGCGACCGTCATGCCGATGTGGTCCAGGCTGGGGACGGGCTTGCCCACGTGTTCCAGGTGCAGGCCCTCGGTGAAGCGGGCGCCGGCCAGCAGCAGGGCCGAAACGAACTGCGAGGAGGCGCTGGCGTCGATGATGAGGTGGCCGCCGCGGACTTCGCCGGTGCCCTGGACTGTGAACGGCAGGGACGACGCCGGTCCGCCGTCGGGCGCGCTGACTGCGACGCCGAGCCCGGTGAGGGCCGTGATGATGGCGCCCATGGGGCGCTTGCGGGCGTGCGGGTCGCCGTCGAACAGGCTGTCGCCGCGGCGCAGCGCGGCGCCCGGCGGGCCGAACCGCATGACCGTGCCCGCGAGGCCGCAGTCGATGCCGGTCTGTTCCGCGGCGGCCTCAAGGCTGATTGGCGTGATTTCCAGGTCCGGACCAAACGCGCCGTCCCCCGGAACCTCGGTGATGGTGGCCCCCAGCTGGCGCAGCGCCCCGATCATCAGCGCCGAGTCGCGCGAATGCAGCGGGGCCCGCAACCGCGAGGGGCCGTCGGCGAGGGCGGCCAGTACGAGGTATCTGTTGGTCAGGGACTTGGACCCCGGAACCGTGACGGTCGCGTTCACGGGCCGGGCCGCAAACGGTGCCTGCCAGTGCGGGGCTGCGGCTGCCGGTACGGAGGTGGGTGCTGCTGCGGGGGTGGCGCCTGTCATTGCCTTCTTATGCTCCGGCGGTGTGGGGGACGGCCCTGCGGACGGCTTTGTCGGCCTTCTTCAGCTGTTTGCCCGTGGTCTTCCTGACATCGGCCGCGAGGTGGCCGGTGCTCTTGCGGACATCGGAGGCGAGGTGCTCGGCGCGCCAGGCGAGGCTGGGCTTTCCGGCGGTGTCGACGGAGGCCAGCAGGACGCCGCCGGTCAGGGAGACGTTCTTCAGCAGCTGCTTCCGCCGGGCGTCGCGGCCGGCTTTGGAGGTGATGTCCGCGCTGCGCCATTCCACATAGCCGTTCAGGGCCGAGATGACTGCCAGCACGGTGGCTGCCAGGCGCGAGGACTTGCCCAGTGCAAGGCAGAGGCCGGCGCCGACCTGGGTTCCGCCGATGACCCGGGCGAGTACTTTCTCGTCGGTCTGGAAAGGCAGCGATTCGGCTGCGCGGCGCAGGAGGGGGGACAGCTGTGTCGCAGTGTCATCCGCGTTCTTCAGTTTGTCCATGCCTGCGAGGACAAAGCTGGAGGCGAGCATGGGCCGGGCGAGAAAACGGACAAAGGACATGAATTTCCTCCTGGATGGACGAACCGCGGAAATCGAAGCGGGGGAACCGGTTCTAGTCTTGCACTTTTGCGGAATATTTGCCTGTTGTGTGTGGTTGTCAATGGCAGGTTCCGGCGGGTTGAAGTGGCTGGGCCAGAATTCCACGGCGGTGCAAACAAGCAGTGGCGTGCGCCGCACGGCCGCGAAGGCACGGGAGGCTGAAATTTGTTGTTGTTGAAGGAAAATGCAGAGCTCGAGACCGGTCCGGGGATTCCCTGGGCCGCGGACGGACCCGCGTACGGGGTTGAGGCGCCGGGCACAGGTTCGGCTGCCCGCCGGAAGGTGACAGTAGACTTGAAGGCAATGAGCACCATGGATCCGGCCGTTGCGGCCATGCACGAGGCCGCCGGAAACGACGCCAAGCCCAGCACGACTCCCGCCGCCGGCACTGCCGGCGCAGCACCGGATCCTGCGCTGGAGATGGTGGTTGACGGGCAGCCGCTGGACACCTCCACCGAAACCGCGGAAGAGCGTCGTGTCCGTTTTGAACGCGACGCGATGCAGTACGTCGACCAGCTTTATTCCGCGGCCATGCGGATGGCCCGGAACCCTGCAGACGCGGAGGACCTGGTCCAGGAGGCGTACACAAAAGCGTTCTCGGCCTTCCACCAGTACAAGCCGGGAACCAACCTTAAGGCCTGGCTGTACCGCATCCTCACCAACACGTACATCAACCTGTACCGGAAGCGTCAACGCGAGCCGCAGCAGTCGAATTCGGACACCATCGAGGACTGGCAGCTGGCGCGCGCCGAGTCGCACACGTCCTCGGGGCTGCGGTCGGCCGAGGCAGAGGCCCTGGACCACCTGCCGGATTCGGATGTGAAGCGTGCCCTGCAGGCGATCCCGGAAGAGTTCCGGCTGGCGGTCTACTTCGCCGACGTCGAGGGCTTCGCGTACAAGGAAATTTCAGACATCATGAACACCCCGATCGGGACCGTGATGTCCCGGCTGCACCGCGGACGGAAGATGCTGCGGGACATGCTCGCCGACTACGCCGCCGAGCGAGGATTCAAGGCCGCCACCGGGTCAACCGCCGCGGCCGGAAGCAACAAACAGGAGAACAGGAAATGAGCGACTGCCAGGGACTGGGCGATTGCGACGACGCCCGGATGCAACGTATCTACGAGTACCTGGATGGGGCGCTCACACACGATGACATCGCCGAGATCAAGGACCACCTGGACGGGTGCCCGGAATGCTTTGAGCAGTACGACCTCGAATGTGTCATCCGCGTGATGGTGAAGCGTTCGTGCACCGAAGCTGCCCCCGAAAACCTTAAGAACTCGATTCTCGACCGGATCCATTCGATCCGCCCGGTCGAAGCCTGAGCCTTCACGGCCGGACAAACGAATGACCCCGGAAACCGTGAGGTTTCCGGGGTCATTCGGTTAAAGCTGTCATTCCAAGCTTTGCTTAGGCGTTGGGGCGCTTGCCGTGGTTCGCGCCGCCACGCTTACGGTCACGACGTTTACGTGCACGTTTGCTCATAGCTGGCCTCCTTAAATGTTGGTACTCAAAAGAGCTGCCCTCAAGTCTCCCACATTGGGGCACCCGCCGCGAACCGGCGCGGCAGGCGGCGTCTCACGGCTCGAGCGAGTTGCGGATGGAGATCCGCGCCTGGTCAAGGACGGTCTTGACCGTAGCCAGGGTGACCGGCGTGACGGGGTGGTGGCTGCCGTGGCGGCGCAGTTCCACCCGGATATCGTCCCGGAAGGCCTGGATCAGCATTTCTGCTTCCCGCAGCCGGCGGTCGCCCTCCTGGGAGTACCGCGGGCCGGCCGCGGCCCCGGCCTGCGATCCCGCCGTGCGGGCGGCGGACCGTGCCGCTTCGGCCGTGGCGGCGAGGTCCGCCCGGAGTCCCCGCATATTGACGCGGATGTCCTGCCGCAGGTTGTCGGCGAGCCTGCGGACCGAGGCGGAGATGTCGTTTTCCACGCCGGCGAGCTCGTCCCGGCGGCTGTTGAGTTCCACCAGGCCCGCCGGGGTGATGCTGTAGTTGGTCCGGCGGCCCTCCGTCTGCGTGGCCACCAGCCCCTCCTCCTCAAGCTTGCCCAGCCGGGGATAGATGGTCCCGGCACTGGGGGAGTAGGTGCCGCCGAAGCGTTCGCTCAGGGCCTTGATGAGCTCATAGCCGTGCTTGGGGCCGGATTCGAGCAGCGCCAGCAGATACAGCCGCAGCGCACCGTGGGCGAAGACGGGGGGCATCAGAGGCCCGCTTCGGTATCCGCAGCCGCGTGGAAGATCGAGGTCTTACCGGAGACCGAGTTGGTCCGGACCAGCATGAGCTGGGCGTCGGGCCCCGCGATGGTCTGGACAGTGCCGCCGGGCTGGACGTACTTCTGGTCGTCAATGACGACGGCGCCGCTGGCGGACTTCGCGACGATGTCGACGCCGACGTCGTACGGCAGCCGGATGGTGACGTCCCCCGAGACGGAATTGGCGCCGAAATCGTTGGTGAAGCCGTGCAGGTCAAAGCTCAGGTCGCCGCTGACGGTGTTGGCGCGGATGTGGCTGAACTCGCCCGACGCCGTGACTTCCCCGGAGACACTCTTGGCGGTCAGCACGCCGTGGTGGTTGCGGGCAATCACCTCGCCGCTGACAGTGTTGACGGACAGTTCACCGGAAGTGCCGTCGGCGAGGACCGAGCCGGACACCGTGTTGAGGCGCATGTGGCCGCTGATGCCGGACACCATGCCGTCGCCGCTGACAGTGCCCGCCTCGACCTCGACGCCGGCGGGCAGGGCGATGCTGATGACCACCGAATTGCTGCTGCTGTTGTTGACGGTGCCCATGAGGTTCTTGAACCAGCCCTGCGCGCCGTGCAGCTGGTGCCGTACTTCCAGCCGGCCGTTTACCAGTGTGACGGCCAGCGGGTCTCCGGAGATTTCCGAGACCTCGATCCGGGCGACGTCCTCATCATGGGTCACGATGTCGAAGCGGCCCCGGACAATGCCGAGCTTGAGCGAGCGGACGCCGTCGACGTCGATGGTCTGCGGGCCGGTGACGGTCCAGGTGTTCTCTTCCATGGTTCCTCCGGGATGGATCCAGTGCTTCAAGTACGGGACAGGACGGCGATATATCGCGACTACTAAAGTCACGATATATCGCCTCTTTGCCCCAGTCAAGATATATCGCAAGACTGGCCGGAAGTTTGGGCGCCCGCTGGCGGGCGGGGGCCTACTCGGGCGCGTCCATGCCCAGCCACTGGAACCAGCCGCGGTGCAGCACAAGCCACGCCATCAGGCCGTACCCGGCCTGGCCGGGGGTGCCGCCGTTGGCCGCCAGGTCCTGGCGCCACTGTTCGTGGTTGAGCAGCGGCGAGAACGTGTCCACGTACAGGTGCTTGCGGCGCGTGGTGACATCGGCAAAGGCGGTGTTGAGGTCGCCCAGCCGGCGGTTCTGCGTCGGATCCAGCGTGGGCGGCGGCCCCACCACAAAGACCTCGATCTTGTTCTGGGTGGCGGAATCGAGGATGTTGGCAAGGTTCAGCCGGCTGCGGGCTGTGGA
>JBKKDK010000211.1:0-37289 GCA_046708245.1 Arthrobacter sp. | reverse complement strand
GAACTGGACCAGCGTTTCGGCGTCCAGCTTGGAGGCATCAGCCAGCACCACAATGCGGCGCGCTGATTGGACGAAGGCAGCCTTGACAGCGGCTTCTTCAGGATCGGGTGTGCTCAGCCCGAAGGCTGCGTGGATGCCGTTGGTGCCGATGAAGGCGATGTCGGGGCGGATCCGGCGGGCGGCCTCCACCGTGGACTGGCCGACGGCGGCCTGGGTGAGGCCGCGGACCTTCCCGCCGAGCAGGTGCAGGGCAATGCCGGGTTCGCCGGAGAGTTTCATCGCGATGGGCAGTGCATGGGTGATCACCACGAGTTCGGTGCCCGAGCCCTGCACGCCGCCGGCTGCCATGCGTGCGGCCAGCAGCTCGGCAAGGGCTTCGGTGCTGGACCCGGCATCGATCAGGACGCTGCCGGAGTGGTCCTTGGGGATCAGCGCCAGCGCGGCTTCGGCAATGCGGATCTTTTCCGGCTGCCGGAGCACGGTGCGCTCGAGGATGCTCTCCTCGGTGGTGCTGAAACGGTCCGGGGAAACAGCGCCGCCGTGGACCCGTCGGACACTGCCGGCGGCTTCCAGGGCGGCGAGGTCCCGGCGGATGGTCTCGGTGGTGATGCTGAAACGCTCGGCGAGGTCGGTGACGCTGGCGCGGCCGCTGGCAGAGATGAGCCCGGCAATCAGCTGTTGGCGTTCTTCGGCGAACACTGGCCCTCCCTTGCGTCAGTAGCGCGAATCCGCGCTGCGGATCCTGCGTCCGCTTCCGTGACAGCTATCACATGAAGTGGAATTGCTTGACTTTATCTTTGATCGTGTTGCTTTGTCAATGGAAAACAACATGAACACAGACGGGCACACAAGGGCTCCGGGGGACATGCCCATCTTTCGCGCCGGGGACTGGGCATATTGGGATTATGCCCAGTGCTGGCCCGGTGGGCTGGGCATGCTCGGTGGCCGGCACTGGCCTCCTGCGGGGGACATGTCCAGTGTTGGCGCAGTTGAGTGGGCATGGTGGGATTATGCCCACTGCTGGCCCCGTGGGCTGGGCATGTGCCGTCCGAGAATGTGGGCCCACCGGGGGACATGCCCAGCGCTCGCGCCGGGGACTGGGCATATTGGGATTATGCCCATTGCTGGCCCGGTGGGCTGGGCATCCTCGGTGGCCGGCATTGGCTCCTGCGGGGGGCATGTCCAGCGTTGGTGCCATGGAATGGGCATGGCGGGATTATGTCCCCTGGTGGCCCCGAGGGCTGGGCATGCTCAGTGGGCGCGGAGGGCTAGAGGCCGGCGTCGCGGCTCTCATTGCGGGTGATGGTCTCGCCCGTGTTGGGGTCGACGACGGAGCGCGTCTCGCTGACCCGGCGGGTGCGGCTGCGTCCCGGGGAAGCCAGAACCAGGGAAGCTATCAGCCCGATGATGCCGACCACTATCAGGATGTAGCCGATCATGGCCTGGTTCACGTTGGGGATGAGTCCGGGAGTAACGGCCCAGGCCAGGATGGCGCCGAGGGCGATGAGGAAAATGGAGGATCCGATTCTCATGACTTGCTCCTTGTGTCCGGCAGGACGGATAGGCATTGCTAAGCATGCTGTCCAACGTCACGCTACAGCCCGGTGCGTGTTGTTTCAACGATTCGGGCGCCGATGACCCGGCGCGGGGGATCGCACGTACTCTTAAGAGGTGCGGGCGGCAGTCCTCGATGCACCCGCCCCAGCACGCCCGACTCCGCACAGCGCCCCGCATTTCCGGCGGGCGCACCGGCGGGCTTCACAGAAACACGGTAAGCAATGTCTGAAGTTTCCCCCAGGGTTGTTGTCACCGGGCTTGGCGCGGTGACCCCGGTAGGCGGCACCGCCGTCGAAACGTGGTCCGCACTTCTGGCCGGGCGCTCCGGAATCGCGGCACTCGGCCAGGACTGGGCGCAGGACCTGCCCGTCCGGATGGCGGGCCAGGTCAGGGCCGACGTCGTCTCGCTGCTGTCCCGGCCCGAATACAACAGGATGGACCGGTGCGGGCACCTGGCGCTGATTGCGGCCAGGGAAGCCTGGGCGCAGGCCGGCCGTCCGGAGGCTGACCCGGAACGGCTGGCCGTGGTGATCGGTTCCGGCTACGGCGGACTGGACACCACCCTGGACCAGACGCGGGCGCTTGATGCCAGCGGCCCCCGCAAAGTCTCCCCGCACACCCTTACCCGGATCATGGCCAACGCCCCCTCTGCCTGGGTGTCCATGGAGGTCGGCGCCAAGGGCGGCGCGCGGACCCCTGTGAGCGCCTGCGCCTCGGGCGCGGAAGCCATCTCCCAGGCGGCCGACATGATCCGGGCCGGAGCGGCGGACGTGGTGATCGCCGGCGGCGTGGACGCCTGCATCAACGGCCTGATCGTCAGCGGTTTTGCGCAGATCCGCGCCTTGTCCACCCGCAACGGGGACCCGGAGTCCGCGTCCAGGCCCTTCGACCGGGACCGGGACGGATTCGTGCTCGCCGAAGGCGCCGGGATCCTGGTGCTGGAACGCGAAGACCACGCCCGCGCCCGCGGTGCGGAGATACTCGGTGTGATCGCCGGAACCGCGGTGACATCCGACGCCGTCGACATCGTGGCCGCCGACCCCGCCATGCAGCGGCGGGTAATGGAAAAGGCCATCGCGGCAGCAGGCTTGGAGCCGGCGGACATCGGGCTGGTCCACGCCCACGCGACATCCACCCCGGTCGGCGACCGGCTCGAGGCCGAAGCCGTCAAGGCCGTCCTCGGCAACCAGGTGCCGGTCACTTCCACAAAGTCGCTCACCGGGCACCTCCTGGGCGGCGCCGGCGCGCTGGGCGCCGTCGTTATGGTCCAGGCCCTGCGGACCGGTGCGTTCCCGGGGACCCGAAACCTTGACGGCCCGGATGAGGGGATCGACCTCAACATCATCGCGGAAACGGCCTCCGGACTCCCGGCGACGGCGGGCATCGCCAACGCGTTCGGATTCGGCGGGCACAGCACGGCCCTGGTGATCACCGGAAGCTAGGCTGGCCCGATGGAGACAGTCGTCTGGTCCAAGCCCGAACACGAGCGCGCCGGCACCCCGCTGCTGGTGATGATGCACGGCTACGGCAGGGATGAAACCCGGATGACGCAGCTTTTTGACGCCCTGCCGTCCGGTTTCACCTGCGCCGCGCTGCGCGGGCCCAAGGTGATCGGGGACGGCTACGGCTGGTTCCTGCTGGACTATTTCCTGACCCATGACTTCGCGGACGTCATCTCCTCCACCAACGCCGTCTTCGCCTGGATCGAGTCGGTCAAGGCCCGGCACAGCAGCGTCAGCCTGTTCGGGTATTCGCAGGGCATGGCCATGGCGAGCACCCTGCTGCGGCTGCGGCCGGAGCAGTTCCGGGCCGCCGTGGGGCTCTCCGGCTTCGTCCTGGAGAACGAACTCCTCGCCATGAGCGAGGCCTTCGACGCGCGGCCGCCGTTCTTCTGGGGCAGGGACAAGGACGATATGGTGATCAACGACGCCGCCACGGAGCACACCGCCGTATGGCTGCACGAGCACACCCAGCTCACGGCACGCAGCTACCCCGGCATGGGTCACGCCATCTCCAAGGAGGAGCTCGTGGACGTCAGCGCCTTCCTGCGCCATTACGTGCTCCGCCAGGGCGGCTGACCCGCGCACTGCACGCCGGCATCCTCCCGCCCCGGCCGGATCCCGCGAGGGAAGTGCCGAAGGCCCTTATTTTGTAAATCCACTTGCGCGCCGATTTTGTAAGCGTTTACACTCGACTTCGGCCATGATCACGGCCACTACTTCGGGGGAGGAAGGGGCGGAGCCCCGTGCTGCAGTCAAAGACCCCCCGCGTCACCATCCAGGACGTCGCGGCGCTGTCCGGGCTCTCAATCTGCACAGTCTCCCGGGCGCTTCGCAAGCTGCCCAATGTCTCCGAAGCGGCCCAGGCCAAGGTCACCGACGCTGCCGCAAAGCTCGGCTACAGGGCGTCGTCCGCGGCGTCCCGGCTGGCCGGCGGAAACACCGGCTCCGTGGCCATCATCGCCCCGACGGCCACGGCCTGGTTCTTTGCCCAGGCGGTCGAAGCGGCAGAGGAAGTTTTCGCGGACAGCGGCTACGACACCGTCCTGATCAGCCTCCGGAACAGGCCCAGCCTGGCCCGCAGCCTGTTCGCCGACCTTGAAGGCCTGTCGCAGCGGGTGGACGGGGTGCTGCTGCTCAATATCGCCCTCAGCGAAGCCGAAATGGCGGACCTCGCCGGTTCCGGGCTGGCCGTGTCCAGTGTCGGAATGCACGACGTCCCGTGGGACAACGTCGGCATCGACAACGAGCACGCGGCACACGCGGCAACCAGCCACCTGCTCGGACTGGGCCACTGGGATGTGGCCATGCTGGCCGGCCGCGAAGTCGGCGAACCCTCGCTGGTCACCGCCAACGAGCGGCTGCGGGGCTTTGAACGCGCCCTCTCCGAACACGACCTGACCGTCGACCCGGACCTCGTGATCGACGCCGGATCCAGCATCGAGGGCGGCCGGAAGGCCATGACCGAGCTGATCGAAAACCGCAGGATGCCCTCCGCAATCTTTGCCGGCTGCGACGAAACCGCGTTCGGTGCGCTGATGGCTGTGCGGGAGCTCGGTTTGTCAGCGCCGAAAAACCTGTCCATCATTGGAATAGACGATCATCAGATGAGCTGGTTCCTGGGACTGAGCACAATTGCCCAGCCAGTAGCCGATCAGGGCGCCTTCGCGGCCAACCTGCTGATTGAACGACTTCACCGCTCAGGGCTGCATAATCCCCCGGCCAGCCACGTGCTGGAGACCAAACTGGTAGAGCGCAGAAGCACCCGACGCCGGCGCTGACGCCGGCGGACGCCGCCAAACCGGCCAGTACCCCACCGAGCTTCCCGTCCACTGCGTGCCGTCACGCGTGGCCACTGCCGCTTTTACGCCAAGGTCTGAAAGGACATCGATTCATGACTGAGCTTCCCAACGCCGCTGCCGGCCGTGCCGACGCGATCTCCGGCGCTTCCGCGATCCTCTTTGACCTCGACGGCGTGCTCACGCCGACCGCGATTGTGCACGAGCACGCCTGGCAGGAACTCTTCGACGGCTTCCTGCAGACCGTCCCCGAGGCGCCGCGCTACCGCGAGAGCGACTACTTCGACCACATCGACGGCAAGCCCCGCTTCGACGGCGTCCGCGACTTCCTGGCCTCCCGCAACATCGTCCTGCCCGAAGGGCCGCTCGATGACGATCCGGCACATGACACGGTGCACGGACTGGGCAACCGCAAGAACAAAGTCTTCAACGACATCGTCGCCGCAGGCGGCGTCCAGCCGTACGAGGGTTCCGTGCGGTTCATCGCCGCCGCGCAGGCCCGCGGACTCAAGCTCGCCGTCGTGTCCTCGTCCCGCAACGCCCCGGCGGTGCTCAAGGCCGCCGGGCTGTCCGGCCACTTCCCGGTGGTGGTGGACGGCGTCGTCGCGGTCGCGGAAGGGCTTCCCGGCAAGCCCAACCCGGACACGTATGAATACGCCGCCCGGCTGCTGGGCCTGCCCAGCGAGGAATGCGTCGTCGTCGAGGACGCAGTCTCCGGCGTCCAGGCCGGAAGCGCGGGGAGCTTCCACTCGGTGATCGGTGTGGACCGGGGCGCGGGCCGGCAGACCCTGCTGGACGCCGGCGCCACCCTGGTGGTCAACGACCTCGCCGAACTGCTCTAGCCCGGCCGCACCCAGCACGACCTCCGCACGCACCACCTTCCCGCCTAAAAGGAATTCCCACATGGCTCTCATCACCTCGGACCGCGCACGGTTTCCCAACGACCCCTGGCAGCTCGTGGAGACTGTCCATCTCCCCGGCAACGCCGGCACGCTGGAGACGCTGTTCAGCCTCGGCAACGGCCACCTCGGCATCCGCGGCGCGCACTGGGCGGCCGCCGACGCCGAACTGCCGGGCAGCTTCATCAACGGCTTCCACGAGACCTGGGACATCAAGCACGCGGAAAACGCCTACGGCTTTGCCCGCACCGGCCAGCGGATCCTCTACATTCCGGACGCCAACAACTTCACCGTGATCATCGACGGCGAAGCCCTGAACTTCGAGGAGTCCACGGTCCTGGACTACCGCCGCAGTGTTGACTTCGCCACCGGCATCTACGAGTGCAGAATCACCTGGCAGTGCCGCTCCGGCGCCACCGTGACCACCACGGAACGCCGAGCGGTGGGCTACGAATCCCGCGGCGCGCTCGGCATTTCGCTGGAACTCGCCGCGGACCGGGACATCTCCGCGGACGTGACCTCCTCCGTGATCAACCGCCAGGACCAGCCGGTGGAGGACCACTCGGCGCATGATCCGCGCCGCGCCGGCCGCCACGCCGGCCGTGTGCTGCTGCCCGTGCGTCTTGACGGGGGCGACGGGTCCCTCCGGCTGTCCTGGGAGACCGCGGAATCCAAGCAGCGGATCGGCATGGCCGTGGACCACTGGACGTCCGCGGGCCTCCAGCCGTTCGACACCCAGGTGCACGAGGACGACAGCAGCGTCCGCTACGTCCTGGCCGTCGGCGCGGACGAGCCGTTCGTGCTCGAAAAGAGCGTCAGCTACGCCGTCGGGCAGGACTCGGCGGACCTGGCCTACGACGCCGAAGCCGGCCTCAAGCCGCTCGGCGAGATCTTCGCCGAAAGCGCGGCGCACTACCGCGACTACTGGACCACAAGCGACATCGAACTCGCCGGCCAGACCGAACTCCAGCAGGCCGTCCGCTGGAACCTCTTCCAGCTGGCGCAGGCAACTGCCTGCGCCGACGTCGCCGGCATCCCGGCCAAGGGCGTGTCCGGCTCCGGGTACGACGGGCACTACTTCTGGGACCAGGAGGTGTACCTGATGCCGTACCTGACCTACACCAGCCCCGGGAACGCCCGCCAGGTTCTCGAGTTCCGGCATGCGATGCTGCCCGAGGCCAAAATCCGCGCCAAGGAGCTCAGCGTCGACGGCGCCCTCTTCCCGTGGCGCACCATCAACGGGCTCGAGGCCAGCGCCTATTACGCCGCCGGCACCGCCCAGTTCCACATCGCCGCCGCGATCGCCTTCGCGACCAACCGCTACATCTGGGCCAGCGGGGACACCGGATTCCAGGAAACCCTGGGCTCCGAGCTGCTGATCGAGACCGCCCGGATGTGGGTCTCGCTCGGCTTCTTCGGCAAGGACGGGCTGTTCCACATCCACGGTGTGACCGGGCCTGACGAGTACACCGCCGTCGTCAACGACAACCTGTACACCAACGTCATGGCGCGCTTCAACCTGCGTGCCGCCGCGGCCCTGGACCACCCGGACATCAACGATGCCGAACGCCAGCTCTGGGAGCAGGCTGCCACCCGCATGCAGCTGCCCTACGACGAGGACCTCCAGGTGCATTCACAGGACAACGACTTCATGACCCTGGAGCCGTGGGACTGGTCCACGCCGCGGTCCCAGTACCCGCTGCTGCTGCATTTCCACCCGCTGGTGATCTACCGGCACCAGGTGCTCAAGCAGGCTGACAGCGTCCTGGCGATGTTCCTGCAGTGGCAGGACTTCACGGCCGAGGAAAAACGCCGCGCCTTCGATTTCTACGACCCGATCACCACCGGCGACTCCACCCTGTCCGCCTGCGTCCAGGGCATCATGGCGGCCGAGGTCGGCTACGGCCGGGCCGCGCTGGACCACTTCACGCACGCGCTCTTCATCGACCTGGACGACACCCACGGCAACACGATCGACGGCGTCCACATCGCGTCCACCGGCGGTGTGTGGAGCTCGCTGGTCAGCGGCTTCGCCGGGCTGCGGGACCAGGGTGCGGTGCCGTACTTCGATCCGCGGCTGCCTACCGAGTGGGACGGGCTGTCCTTCCACCTGAAGATCCAGGGCCGGTTGCTGCACATCGGCCTGGAGCAGGGCTCCCTGAGCCTGGCCGTCCGGGAGGGCGCACCGCTGGACGTCGACGTGCGCGGGGAGCTGCTTACCGTGGGCGCAGACCCCGTCCTGGTGCCGCTGGCGCCCGTCGCGGCTCCCGAACCGACCATCTTCCCCAGCGGCCTCCCGACGGCGTCGATCCCGATCGTCCGCGCCGGCGTCTGACGCCGCGCGCGCCGCGGGGGCAGTTCAGGGCGGATGGGGGCGGCCGGTCGGCCCCTAACTGCCCACCAGGTCGTCCCGGGCCGGCTCCTCGGCGCCGCCGGCGAGGGGATGGGCGAGCTCGTCGGCGGGCATCCTGGCCACCACCATGGCGACGACGGCCATCACCGGGCACACAGTGCCGGCCACGAGGAAGATCAGCCACACCGGCAGCACCTCCGCGGCCGGTCCGGCGAGGGCCATGGAGACCGGCATCAGGGCCAATGACACGAAGAAGTCCAGGCTGGACACGCGCCCCAGCAGATGCGGCGGTACCCGGCGCTGCAGCAGCGTCCCCCAGATCACCATGCCGACGCTGCCGGTGGCGCCAAAGATAAAGAGCGCGGCGGCAAGGGCCCAGAAGCTGTCCATGATCCCGACGGCGGCGATCGGCAGGCTGCCGGCGCCCCAGGCCACCAGCATCACGCTCAGGTAGCGGCGCGGGAGCGGGAACGAGGCGGTGGCCAGCGCGGCTGCGGCGCTTCCGACGCCCATGACTGCGAGCAGGAAGCCGAACATGCGGGAGTCGCCGCCAAGCTGGTCGCGGACCACGAACGGGACCAGGACCTCGATGGGTCCGATCAGGAACAGCACGGAGATGCAGGCCCAGAGCAGGGTCCACAGCAGCCACGGGGTCCGGACCGTGTAGCTGACACCCTCGCGGAGGTCGTGCAGAACGGAGGTCTTGGCCCGGGGGTGGTTTGTCCCGCCCTTTTTCCCGCTCTCCGTCCTGTCAGCCCCCGCCCCTGCCGCGACGGGCTGGCTGCGGAGGAAGTTCAGGATGGAAAACGCCAGCAGATGGCAAACCGCAACCCCCGTGACCGCATGCGAGGGGGACAGTGCTGCGACCAGGATGCCTGCCACCGCCGGTCCCGCCGCCTGCTGCAGGATCGGGCGCATGGTCCCCTCCATGCCGTTGGCAGCCAGCAGGTCCTCGGGCGGCAGGATCCGGGGCAGGATGGCGGAGTAGGCCGGGAAGAAGAATGCAGCCCCCACGCCGAGCACAAATGAACCCAATGCCAGATGCCAGAGCTGCAGCCAGCCCGCCATGGCCAGCCCGCTGACGGTCGCAATGACGGCCAGGTTGGCGCCCTCGACAGCGATGATCAGGAGCCGCTGGGGCAGCCGGTCCGCCGCGATACCGCCGGCCAGCACGAACGACACCAGGCCCACGCTGCCCGCCGCGGCGACGAGGGAGAGCTCCAGCGGGCCGCCGCCGAGGTGGATCACCTCGTAGACCATCGCCACGGCCCACATCCCGGAACCGAAAATGGAGATGGCCAGCGCCGCGATCAGCACCCGGTACTCCCGGTGCGCGAATGGCTGAAGGGCTCGGATTGCGCGCATGGCTCCAGTCTAAAGGCCCGTAGGGCCCGTCCGGCCCGGGCGGTCGGGGGCCGGGGGCCGGACAAAACCTGCAGGCACGGCAGGGGCGCATCCGCCGGTCCCGGCCGCGCCCGGTTAGGCTCCATTCAGGAATACTCCGGCCACCGGCACACTGCGGCGCAGCATGGCCTTCATCGGCGCTAACGCCGGGCTTGCCCTGCACCCCGTCGACGCCGCGGGAGCACAGATCCCGGGGGAGCCCGCGAGCTGCTTCGCCTCCTTCTGGGTGGCCGACTGGTCCCGCTGGGGACAAGGCAACGCCCTGCTGGTCGCCACCCCGCAGGGCTGGCGGAGCTACGGCAGCAACGAATACTTCGCCGCGTCCCTGGCAGCCGGGCTGACCCGGTACTTTCCGGAGGCGGCGCGGTTCCCGCTGGGCGGGATCAGCCACACGCAGGACCAGTTCGACGTCGACCTCGACGCCGGGCGCGGGCTGCGCGCCACCGGCCACAAGGCCGAGCTGACCATCAGCGGGGTGCTGGACCGCCGGCAGTTCACCTCCGCCGACTTCCAGCTGGGGGACGCCAGCGCCGCACTGAGCAATGTCTACCTGCCGTGCAGCACGGGACGGCTCACGGAGTTTGGCGTGCAGTGGCCGGGGGCCGCCACGGTCTATCCCGGCCCGCGCGGCCCGGCGTCGTCGGCGTTCCTGGCTGTTGCGGAATCCTGGGCTCTCTGACGCTGACACGGGTGTGGCCTAGTGTTAAGGCGTGAGGACGGCCGCCGGCTGTCCGAACGCACCGACAGTTCCGGTTCCGACGAGAGGCGACGATGGCCAAGCGCAGCAACCCGGCAATGAAGATGGCACAGAAGTCCGCACACAACGTGATGTTCGACGCCGAGGGCAATCCCAGGCCCGGCGTCCACAACATGCTGCTCCGGGCCGTGGAGATCCAGCGCCCCTTCGTGCTGGCCAACCTCCGGCGGCTGCAGAAGCGGCATCCGCAGGCGACGGCAGCGCAGCTGGCGGCAAAGCTGGAACGTGACTACCTGCTCGCCGTCACCGGCGGCGGTGCGCTCGTGGGCGGAACGGCCGTCATCCCCGGCGTCGGCACCGTGGCCGCACTCGGCCTGTCGGCCGCCGCCACCGTGGGATTCCTGGAGGCCACCGCAGTGTTCGCCACCTCGCTCGCCGAGTTGCACGGCGTGCGGATGGTCGACCCGGAAAAGGCCAGCACCCTGGTCATGGCCATCATGCTCGGCGAGGAGGGCACCGCCTTGCTGGGTTCGCTGGGCGCGCAGTCCGCGGGCAAGGGCCAGGGACCCACCCAGGCGTGGGGCTCCATCTTCGCTCGCAGGGTCCCGATGGCTGGCTTCGGCTCGGTCCGGGAGCGGATCCAGACGATGTTCCTCCGGAACCTGCTCAAACGCCAGGGGACAGCCCTGCTGGGCCGGGCGCTGCCCTTCGGCATCGGCGCCGTAGTGGGCGGCGTGGGCAACCGGATGATGGGACTGGCCGTCATAGCCAACGCCAAGGAAGCCTTCGGACCCATGCCGGACACCATTCCGGGGGAGCTGCGGGCCATTGCGAAAACCACCGGACCGGAGGCCCTCCGGGCCGCCGGCGCCGGCGACGGCTCAGACACGGACACGGACCCGGGTGTTCCCCCCGGGACCGGCCCGCGGAACGGCTCCGGACCGGAAGGCGGCAACTTTTGGATCTGAACGCTGACCTGGGAGAGTCCTTCGGGACCTGGACCATGGGCGACGACGCCGCCATGTTCCCGCTCGTCACGAGCGCCAGCGTCGCCTGCGGGCTGCACGCAGGCGACCCGGTGACCATGCTGGACACCTGCCGGGCGGCCTACGAGCTCGATGTCCGGGTGGGCGCCCACATCGGCTACCCCGACCTCGCCGGCTTCGGCCTCCGGACCCTGGACATGTCCTTCGACGACCTCTTCGGCGCTGTGCTGTACCAGCTCGGCGCGCTCGACGGCGTGGCCCACGCGGTGGGCGCCTCGGTGGACTACGTCAAAGTCCACGGCGCCCTCTACGAACGGACGGTGCGCGACGAAGAACAGGCCGCCGCCGTGGTCGCTGCCATCCAGGCCTACGACCCCGGCCTGCCAGTGCTCGGCTTTCCCGGATCGGCCCTGCTCGGAATCGCGGCGGAAGCCGGCCACCCGGTCTTCGCCGAAGCGTTCGCGGACCGCGCCTACCTTCCGGACGGCACCCTCCTGCCGCGCTCGCAGGACGGCGGCCGGCCGCACGATGACCGGCAGATCGCCGAACGGGCCGTCCGCCTCGCGACCAAGGGCGAGGTCGAGGCTGTCGACGGAACGGTACTCCGGATCGAGGCGCACTCGCTGGCCATCGCCGCAGATGCACCCGGCTCGGCCGCCACGGCTGTCGCGGTCCGCGCGGCGCTGGCGGACGCCGGTGTCGAATTGGAGAGCTTCGCCTAGGCCCTAGCCGAACAGCAGGTGCGCCACGGTGAAGATGGCCAGTCCGGCCAGAGCACCCACCACGGTGCCGTTGATCCGGATGAACTGCAGGTCCTTGCCCACCTGGAGTTCGATCTTTTGCGAGGTCTCCTCGCCGTCCCAGCGCGCCACGGTATCGGTGATCACGGCGGCGATGTCCGAGCGGTAGGTCTTCACGAGATAGCCCGCGGCGTCCCCGATCCACTTGTTCACCTTGCCGGCCAGTTCCGGATCCACCACCAGGCGGGTGCCGAAGTCGTGCACGGCGGCCTTGAACTTCACGGTCAGCTCGCTGTGCGGATCGTCGACGGCGGTGAGCAGGGCGGTCTTGATGGTGCCCCAGGTGCGGGACGCGAGTTCCCGGACCTCGGGGTCGCCGAGCACCTGGGCCTTGATGCCTTCGGCGCGGGCGATCATGACCGGGTCGTGCTGCAGGTCCTGCGCGAGGTCCTGCAGGTACTTGTCGATGGACATCCGGACCTGGTGCTGCGGATCGGCCTGCACCGCCTTGGTGAATTTCAGGATCTCCACATAGACCTTGTCGCCCACGAGCCCGTCCACGAAGGTGGGCACCCAGGTGGGGGAACGGTCGGTGACCAGCCTGCTGACGGTCTCGTGGTTGTCCCGCACCCAGTCCACCGTGCGGTCCACCAGCAGGTCCACGAGCGCGTGGTGGTGGCCGTCGTCGAAAATCCGCTGGGCGAGCCGGCCCACCGGAGGCCCCCACGGCGGGGTGAGCAGATGCTTGCGGACCATGCTCTCGATCACTGCCTGGACGTCGTCGTCGTTCAGCACCGTGAACGCGCCGCGGATGACGGCGGCGCCTTCCTTGGCGACGCGTTCGGGGCCGCCGGGACCCGAGAGCCAGGTGCCGGCCTTGCGCGCGATGTCCATCGAAGCCAGCTTCTCGTGGACCACCTGCTCGGAGAGGAAGTTGGTCTCGACGAAGTCGCCCAGCGAGGCGCCGATCTGGTCCTTCCGGTTCGGGATGATGGCGGTGTGCGGGATCTTCAGGCCCATCGGATACTTGAACAGGGCCGTGACGGCGAACCAGTCGGCAAGCGCACCCACCATGCCGCCCTCGGCTGCCGCCCGGACGTACTCGAGCCAGGGATACTGCTTCTGCAGTGCGAAGGCGATCAGGAAGATGACGGCCATCGCGATCAGCAGTGACACAGCCAGGAGCTTCATTTTCCGCAGCGCCGCGGCTTTCTCGGCGTCTGCCGCACTCAGGCGGTGTTCGACGGCGGCGCCGGACGCGGCCCGGGAGGTTCGATCAGTGTTCACCTGCATGTGCCCAGCCTAGCCGGGCTCCCGCCGGACCCGGTCCGCTAACGTGTCACCATGACGATTGACGAGTCCCACGCCAACCGCCCGCTGGTCTACGCCCACCGGGGCGCCAGCGGGGCCTTCGCCGAGCACACCCGCGCCGCGTACCTGCAGGCCATCGCCGACGGCGCCGACGGCGTCGAATGCGACATCCACCTGACCCGGGACCAGCACGCCGTGCTGCTGCACGACGCCAACCTCGACCGCACCTCCGACGGCACCGGTCCGGTCGCCGACCGGACCCTCCGGGAGCTCCACCGGCTGGACTTCTCCTCGTGGAAGGGCGCCCGGATCCCGGCCGAGTACGGCGGCACATCCACGCAGTTCCTGACCCTTCCCGAACTGCTGGACATCCTCCGGGCGGCCGGGCGGGAGATCGGACTGGCAATCGAGCTCAAGCACCCGAGCCCGTTCCTGCTCAAGCTCGAGGACCGCGTCCTCGAGATCCTCACCGCCGAGGGCTGGGATCCGGCTACGTCGATGCTGGACGGCATCAAGGTGTCCTTTATGAGCTTCAGCCCCGACTCGGTCAAACACCTGCTCAAATCCGTCCCGGCGGCGGCGGTCTGCCAGCTCGTGGACGACATCAACGTGGAGGAAATCCGCGAGGAACTCGGGCTCGGGGCGATCACCGGCGGCGCCCTCGCGAACGTCATGAAGGCCGCCCAGCTCGAGGGTGAGCGGATCCTGGACAGCTGCGAAGTCGGCCTGGCCGGTCCCGGCATCGACTACCTCCGCGGGCACTCCCGGACCGTGCGGCGCTGGCTCGACTCCGGGCGGCGCTTCCGGGTGTGGACGGTGGACGAGGAAGACGACGTCGCCCTCTGCCAGGAACTGGGCGTCCATGAGATCACCACGAACCGGCCCGCCGAGGTCCTCGCCCAGCTCTCGGAAGGCATCCGGCCGCTCCGCTGAACGCCCCGGCCCGGCGCCGCCCCTGCGGTTCCGGCGGGGTCTGCGGCTGTGATTGAGTTGTTCCATGCCAGATGCCGTGAAACTCCTGCAGTCCCCGGCCGTGCGGGTGGGGCTGTCCATCAGCATCGCTACCGGTCTCTACGGGGTGTCCTTCGGCGCCCTGTCCGTGACCTCCGGGCTGGACTTCTGGCAGACCATGGCCCTGAGCCTGCTGCTGTTCAGCGGCGGCTCACAGTTCGCCTTCATCGGGGTGGTGGCCGGCGGGGGCTCCGGCGTCGCCGCTATGGGAGCCGCCACCCTGCTGGGCATGCGCAACGGGATCTATGGAATGCAGATCAATGCCCTGCTCCAGCCACGGGGCTGGCTGCGGTTCGCCGCGGCGCACGTGACGATCGACGAATCAACCGCCACCAGCACCGGCCAGACCGATCCGCTCGAGCAAAAACGGGGCTTCTGGACCGCAGGGGTCGGGATCTTCCTGCTGTGGAACCTGTTCACCGCGGTGGGGGCGCTCGCCGGGGCCGCTTTGGGCGATCCCAAGCAGTGGGGCCTTGACGGCGCGGCGGTGGCGGCGTTCCTGGGCCTGCTCTGGCCGCGGCTGAAGGGCCGCGAACCGGTGGCGATCGCCGTCGTCTGTGCCCTGGCCACGGTGCTGGCCGTCCCGTTCGTGCCCGCCGGGGTGCCGATCCTGGTGGCCGCCGTCGTCGCCGCCGGAATCGGCTGGCTGAGCCACGGCCGCAGCGACGAAGGCCTGGAACCGGACGTGGATCCCTACACCGGCCACCACCATCGCGCTCCCCGTACCTCCGGAGACTCCAAATGAACCTTTGGCTGTGGCTGCTGCTCGCCTGCCTCCTGGGCTACGCCTGGAAACTGCTGGGCTACCTGGTCCCCGCCAGCCTGCTCCGTGATCCCCGGATGTCAAGGATTGCCGGCACCATGACCATCGGGCTGCTGGCATCGCTGACCGTCGTGAACGCGGTGGCCACCGGACAGTCGCTCGCACTCGATGCCCGGCTGGGGGCCCTGGCCGCGGCAGGAATCGCCCTGTGCTTCCGGGCGCCGTTCCTCGTGGTGGTGCTCGCCGGGGCCGGTGCCGCCGCCGGGCTGCGGCTGCTGGGCTGGAGCTGATTCGTCGTCACGGTCTTTAGTCCCTACTGGCGGCGCAGGCCGCGTGGGAGCATTCGACTATGAACGAAGAAGACGTTCGGGGGACCGTCCCTGTGGGTAATGACCCTGCGGAAGCCGCTCCGGGCAAGGGGCGCCACCCCAAACAGCACGAGCACTTCGTCCCCCCGGGAGCCGAGTCCACCCGGGAACTGCGTGAGATGGCACGCCGGCGCCGCGAGGCGGAGGAAAAACTGCAGCACCACCTCGAAGAGGCCAAGGAAAAGCCGGCCGAGGACTGAACCCCGCCGGCACCACCATGTTGTGCAGGTCTCCGGCGTTAGCCGAGGATGGCGTCAAACGCGGTGCCGGGCAGCGGCGACTGCGGCGGCAGGGGCCGGTCCGGCCGTTCCGTACGGATGGCGTCCTCAACCAGGGCGACCGGCCGGCGCCAGGCGTCCGATCCTGCCTCCATCGTGTCCACGGCGCCGATCAGCATGGCCAGGAGACGGATCAGGTCCGTCATTGAAATGTCGCTCCGGAGGGTTCCCTGGCCCTGGCCCCGGCCCAGCAGGACGGCCATGGATTCGAACAGTTCACCGGTGATGCCGGTCAGCAGGCCGCGCCGGCCGGCGACGGCGCCGAGCAGGTTGGCTTCCTCGCTGGCGACGCCCATCACCGCGTCGATCACCTGGAAGAGGCCGTCCGCGGCATCCGGGCCGGCCAGGGCCTCGTCAATGACCGGATCAACCAGGCGCCGGAGCTGCCGGTTCAGCGCCGCGAGCACCAGCTCTTCCTTGTCCGCGAAATTGCGGAACAGCGTGGCGGGGCCCACTCCGGCGGTGGAGGCGATGGTCTGAAGCGGGACGTCCGGGCCATGTTCTCGGAAACATTGCCGGGCCGCGGTGATGATCTTGTCAACATTCCGCGCGGCGTCAGCGCGGAGCGGCCTGCCTTCTACTGCGCGGTTCATTTGCCTAGGGTAGCAACGCGAACGTTGAGTAAAGCTGTTACTGGCCGGTAGTGGCCAACATGACGGATTAGGGACCGGATTCGGTGCCGAACGCGGACCCGGCAGTCTCCCGGCCACATGGCAGACTAGGTGCCATGTTGCTTGCATTTTCTGTCGCCCCGTCCGGCCGTCCCGCAGCCGACGCCGGCGCTCCCGCCCCTTCCGCTGCAGCGGATGAAGCCTCGGTCCACGACGCCGTCGCCGAGGCTGTGCGGATCGTCCGGGAGTCGGGCCTGCCGAACCACACCGACTCGATGTTCACCACCATCGAGGGCGAATGGGATGAAGTCTTCGCGGTGGTGAAGCGCGCCACCGAGGCCGTGGGCCGGTACGGAAGCCGCGTCTCCCTGGTCATCAAAGCCGATATCCGGCCGGGCTACTCCGGGGAACTCACCGGCAAGCTGGATCGGCTCGAAGCGGCCATCGGCGGCGCCGCGGCCCCGCGGCAGGCCTAACGCCGGCACCGCGAAAGTCCGGTCCGCAGCCTACCGCGGGGCCGGTCCAGCTGGAAGACTGGGGCCATGTTTGAGCATCAGCCCACCGAGCGCTGGATCGCCGTCGAAAACTTCCTCTCCGACACCGTCGTCCGTCCAGACAGCCCGCTGGAACGCGCCGTGGCCAGCGCCCGGGCCGCCGGGTTGCCGCCCATCGAAGTGGCGCCCAACGCCGGCAAGCTGCTCAAGCTGCTGGTCCAGATCTCCGGTGCCCGCCGCGTGCTGGAGATCGGCACCCTGGCCGGTTTCAGCACCATCTGGATGGCGCAGGGGCTGCCCGACGACGGCCGGCTCGTCACGTGCGAATACCTCCCCAAGCATGCGGAGGTGGCGCGCGCAAACGTTGACGACGCCGGACTCGGCCACAAGGTGGAGATCAGGGTCGGCGCCGCGCTGGAGACGCTCCAGGCCCTGCAGGACGAGGAGGCCGAGCCGTTCGATTTCGTTTTCATCGACGCCGACAAGGAGAACGACGCGAACTACCTGGAGTGGGCCGTCCGGCTGGGCCGTTCCGGGACCACTGTGGTGATGGACAACGTGGTCTGGGAGGGCGCCGTCCTGGACCCGGCCATGGATGAGGTCAACGCGCCCGGCATCATCAGTGCGCTGCAGATGCTGGGGGAGGACCCGCGGCTGGACGGGACCGTGATCCAGACCGTGGGCTCCAAAGGCTGGGACGGGTTCGCCCTGGCGCGGGTCCGCTGAACAGGCCGCCATTAGCAGTCCGGCCTGCCCCGCGCGGCCCGGCCGCAAGTGCTAAGTATGCTTAGATTTACTGTGGGCGGCCCCGGCCGACGGCCGCGGACCCGCCCGGCACCCCACGGACTTCTTGAAGGAATGCAGGCCACCGAATGAACGGGACCCCACACGACCAGCCGCCCCTTGCCGTGCGGATCAGCTCCGCACCGGAGGACCTGGCCGCGCTGAACCCCCTCCTGGCCGCGGCGCAGTCGGCCGTGGGGGATGTCCCGACGCTCCTTGATCTGGCCAAAACAGCGGAGGAAACCGCCCCGAAACCCGGCGAAGGACGGACGGCGTTCCTGTGGGAGCTCCTGGCCTCGGTCACCGCCGTCGACGTCGCCGCCGGACGAATCCTGGAACCGCACCTGGACGCGGCGGCAATCCTCGCCCAGGCCGCGGCAGACTCTGGCGGGGAAGGTCGGAACAGCCCGGACCGGGCAGGGGCCCGTTTCGAGGGCGTGTGGGGCGTCTTTGCCGCCGAGGCCGCCGGACTGCAGCTCACCGCGGAGACGAGCGACGGCGGGGTCCGGCTGCACGGCTCAAAGCCGTGGTGCTCGCTCGCCGCGCAGCTCGACCATGCCGTCCTGACTGCCCACACCGACGGCGGCCGGGCCGCCTTCGCCGTCGACCTGCACGCCCCCGGAGTGAGCTTCGCTGACCCCGAATGGACCAGCCGGGGACTGCGCGAAATCCCCAGCGGAACTGTGCATTTCGACGGGGTCCGGGCCGTGCCGCTGGGCGGGCCCGGCTGGTACTACCGGCGCCCCGGTTTTGCCTGGGGCGGGATGGGGGTGGCCGCCTGCTGGTTGGGCGGCGCCGTCGCCGTGGCCCGGGGGTACCGGGAGTCCCTCCTCAAGGCCGCAGGCGCGGGGCGGGAGCCGGACCAGATCGCGCTGGCCCACCTGGGCGAGATTGACCGCACGCTGACTGCCCTGGCCGGCTACCTCGCGCAGACCGCGTCCCGGATCGACGCCGGGAGCCTCTCCGGCGCCGGGGCCTGGAGCGAGGCCCTGCGGGTCCGGGGGCAGGTTGCCGCCGCCGTCGAACGGATCCAGACGCTGGTCAGCCAGAACCTGGGGCCCGGGCCGCTCGCGTTCGACGAAGGCTACGGAAAACGCATGGCTGACCTCGCGCTGTACATCCGCCAGCACCACGCCATGCGCGATGACGCGCAGCTTGGTGCCTTGACGCTGAAGGGCGGGCACCCATGGTGAGCTTCACACACCACGACTCCGGGACCGGCGAGCACGCCTGGGCCGCGAGCGGGCTGCCCGGACTCCCCGAACTGCCCCTGGAAACGCCCGGACTGGCAGGCAGTGCCTTCGTCATCCTCGCGGCGCATCCCGACGACGAGTCCCTTGGTGCCGGCGGCCTCATGGCGCGGCTGCAGGCGCGCGGCGCGGACGTGCGGGTGCTGCTCGCCACTGCTGGTGAGGCCTCCCACCCCGGCTCACCCACCACAACGCCGGAACAGCTCTCCGCCGTGCGGCTGGGGGAGTTCGGCGCCGCACTCGGGCACCTCCTGCCGGATTCGGGCTGGCGCCACCTGGGCCTCCCGGACGGGCAGCTGGCCGGGCACCGGGAGGAGCTCCGGTCCGCGGTGCAGCAGGCGGTGGCGGACGCCGTCGAGCCCGCCGGACGCCTCGGCCAGCGCGTCACCCTGGTGGCACCGTACCGCCACGACGGCCACACCGACCATGAGGTGCTCGGCTCGGTCGCGGCCGAGGTGGCCGGCGCCGGCGGCCACGGACTGCTCGAATACCCCATCTGGTACTGGCTGTGGGCCGAACCGGCGGATCCGGCATGGCAGTCCTGGCTGCGCCTGCCATTGAGCGCCGTCGAACGGCAGGCCAAGGCGGCGGCCATGGCCGCCCACGCCTCTCAGGTCCGGCCGCTCTCCGTGCGGCCGGGCGATGAAGTGCTCCTGCCGCCGGCGTTCCTGCAGCACTTCGAGCGGCCGTTCGAGACCTTCGCATGGCAGCCGCCCGCGGCGGAGCACACGGTTCAACGCGCCGGCGCGGCGGAGGGCTCCTACGCCGCCGCGGACGCCGAAACCATTTTCGACGCCGTCCACCACCGGGAGGAAGACCCCTGGCAGTACACCACCAGCTGGTATGAACAACGCAAACGCGCGCTGACCCTCGCGGCGCTGCCCGGTCTGAGCTACCGGTCCGGCCTGGAAATCGGCTGTTCCATCGGGACCCTGAGCGTGGAGCTCGCGCAGCGCTGCCGGAGTTTCCTTGCCGTGGACGCCAGCGGCGCCGCCCTGGCCCACGCCGCGCAGCGGCTGGCGCACCTGCCCGCCGCCCGGACCTGCCAGCTCACGGTCCCGCACGACTGGCCGGAGGGCAGCTTCGACCTCATTATGGTCTCCGAGGTCGGCTACTACCTGGCGCCGGACGAGCTGTCCGGGCTGTTCGCGAAGGTTCAGTCCGCTCTCCTGCCCGGCGGCACCCTGGCCCTGTGCCATTGGCGGCACCCCATCTCCGGGTGGGAGCTCGACGGCGATTCGGTCCACGCCGCGGCGCGCCGGCAGCTGGGCTGGGCCAACGCCGGCGTCTACCGGGAACGCGATTTCCTCCTCGAAGTCCTGATCGCGCCGGGCCCCGCGCCGGACCGGGGCCGGTGACGGATGGCCGCCCTGTCGCTTCCCTTGCCGCGCGGGTACGGCATCGACACCGTTGCCGTGGTGATGCCCGCCCACAATGAGGCCGAGCACCTCGAAGGTGCACTGTTCGCGCTGCAGCGGGCCGTGGACGAGTTGCACCGGCTCCAGCCGGGGGTGGAGGTGCGGGTCACCGTGGTCCTGGACAGCTGCACTGACGGCTCCGCCGGCATCGCGGCCCGGTTCGCCTCCGCGGACCGGCGCCTGAGCATCCTTGAGGTGAACCTCCGCAACGCGGGCGCGAGCCGCGGTGCCGGGATCAGGGCAGCGGGCATCGGCGGAGCACGCCGGAGACCGCCGGGCAAACGTTGGACACCGCCGCCGTGGGCCGGGAGGACCTGGCTCGCCAACACCGACGCCGACTCCCGGGTTCCGGAGAACTGGCTGGTGCGCCAGCTGGAGTTCGCGGAAGCAGGGGCCGACGCCGTGCTGGGGTCCGTGGAGCCCGATCCCGCCGGGATGGACCCGGAACTGCTCCGGCTCTGGCTGGAGCGCCATCCCTTCGAGGAAAACCACCCGCACATCTACGGGGCGAACTTCGGCGTGCGGGCCTCGGCCTACCTTGCCGCCGGAGGCTTCCCGACGCTGTCGTCGCACGAGGACCGGACGCTCGTCCAAAGCCTGCGCAGCCGCGCGTTCACGGTCACGGCCACGGACAGCATCCGGGTGCTCACGTCCGGCCGGACGCACGCGCGGGCGCCCCACGGCTTGGGCGACTACCTCACAGCGCTGCGCCGGCCCCGGGCCGCCGCCGGGGGCCCACAACCGGCGGACTTAGCGCCCGGCGGCCGGGGCGCCGCTGCGCGCACCTGCGGGCCCTTCAGCACTGGCCCGGCCGCCGCCACCGGTGCCACAGTGGAGCATGTGGTCGATCCTTTCCGGCCGCCGGCGCCTGCTGGCGGCCGGGGCTGTCCTGGCTCTCGTGGTGACCATAGTGCTCCTGGCCCTCGCCATCGGCGCGCGGCCGCCCTCCGCCGCACCGACGGCGGCGCCCACGGCCTCCGGAACCACGGCCTCCGGATCCACAGGCACGCCGACTCCGAACGCCTCCGCCAGTCCGGCGCCGTCGGAGCCGCCGGCTCCGGCGCCGGTCCCGCCCGCGGCACCGTTCCCTGCCGCGCTCGCCGGCCACGATCTGGAAGTGATCCCCGGCGCCGGTCCGGTGGTGGCCCTGACCTTCGACGCCGGAGCCAACTCGGCGGGGCTGCCCGGCATTCTGCAGACGCTCGCCGCCAACGGGGTGCCCGGCACGTTCTTCCTGACGGGCAGCTGGGCCAGCGCCAACCCGGCGGGGGTCGGCTCGATCGTGGCGGGCGGCCACCGCCTGGGCAACCACTCGATGACGCATACGGACTTTCCAGGCCTCCCGGACGCCGCGATCGCGGACGAGCTGCTCCGGGCGCAGCAGGCCATTCAGTCAGCCGGCGGGGATCCCCGGCCGTTGTTCCGGTTCCCGTTCGGTGCGCGTGACGCCCGGACCATCGCCACCGTGAACCGGCTCGGCTACCTGCCGGTCCGCTGGACCGTGGACACGCTCGGTTGGAAGGGCACCAGCGGGGGAATGAGCGCGCAGCTGGTGGCCGACCGCGTCATGGGGCAACTGCAACCGGGGGAGATTGTCCTGATGCACGTCGGCTCCAACCCCGACGACGGCTCCACGCTGGACGCCGACGCCCTGTCCCAGATCATCACCCGGATCCGGCAGGCCGGCTACGGTTTCACAAACCTCGAGGTCCTGCTGAAGTAGGCGCTGTCGGTTGGGTCCCGCGGACCGTGCCGGGCCATGCGGCGGGGGCGGCTCAGGCCATGTGGAGCACGGCGGCGCCCGTGATCCGGTCTTCCGCCAGGTCCTGCAGCGCTTTATCCGCCGAGGAGAAGGGGTACGCAACGGTGGTGGGGCGGAGCGGGATTTCCGCGGCGGTGCGGAGGAACTCCTCGCCGTCGGCCCGGGTGTTCGCCGTGACGCTGCGGAGCTGGCGCTCCTGGTAGAGCTCCCTCGCGTAATTCAGCGGCGGAATGTCGCTCACATGGATACCGGCGATGGCGAGGGTCCCGCCGCGGTCCAGCGCACGGAGCGCCGCCGGGACCAGGCCGCCAGCCGGTGCGAAGAGGATCGCGGAATCCAGCGGCTCGGGCGGGACCTCCTCCGCGCCGCCGGCAAACGTGGCCCCCAGCTGCAGGGCGAGGCGGCGGGCGTCCTCGGACCGGGTCATGACGTACACCTGTGCACCCCGGTACAGGGCGATCTGGGCGGCCAGATGCGCGGAGGCGCCAAAACCATAGATCCCCAGCCTGCCGCCAATGGGCAAGTCGGCACGGGCCAGGGCCCGGAAGCCGATGATGCCCGCGCACAGCAGCGGCGCAGCGTCCTCATCCGAAAAAAACTCCGGAATCCGGTAGGCAAAGCTCTCGGCCACCGTGACCAGTTCGGCATACCCGCCGTCGCGGTCCCATCCGGTGAATGTCGGAGCCAAACACAGATTTTCTTCGCCGCGGAGGCAAAACCGGCACGAACCGCAGGTCCCGCCCAGCCACGCCACGCCGACCCGCTCGCCCGCTTTGAAGCGCCTCGCCTTGGGGCCGCATTGGAGGACCTCGCCAACGACTTCGTGGCCCGGGATGGTTCCGGCGCGCCTCGGCTGCAGGTCGCCCTCGGCCAGGTGCAGGTCGGTCCGGCACACCCCGCAGACCCTGACCCGGAGCAGTACCTCCCCGGGACCGGGCCGGGGATCCGGGCACTCCTCGAACACCAGGGGGCCGCTGCTGATCGGTCCCAGCTGTCCAACCCGCCAGGCTCGCACGACGCTCCTCCTATCCTTGCGCTTCCGTCGTTCCTGCACAGGTGCGTCGGAGGCAGCGTTCCCGCGGGGCGGGATCAGCGGGTGATCAGCACATTGCAGCGTGCTTTGTGCAGCACGGCGGAAACGGTGTTGCCCGGCCCGCCTTCGCGGTTGTGGGCCCCGATCACCAGCGCATCCGCGTCAGCGGCCGCGGCGAGCAGTTCCCGGGAGGCGGCATGGCCTTGCACCAGCGTCCCGGAGGCCGCCAGTTCCGGATCCAGGTTCCGTGCTTCGGCCAGGGCCCGGTCCAGCAGTTCCTGGCCGTGGAACGGGGCATGGCGGCCATGGTCCCGACGGTCGCCGCCACGTCCCTGGTCGACGTGGATGAGCTGCAGGGAGGTCCCGAGCGTGGCCGCCAGCAAGGCGGCGCCTGCCAGTACCGCCGGAGCCCGGGCCGTGGCGTCGACACCGGCCGCCACCGGGCGGCCGGGACTTCGCGGGCGCCGGATGACCATCAGCGGGCAGGGGGAGGAGCCGGCCAGATCCAGGCAGACCGAGCCCGCGAGCTGGCCCAGGACGCCGCCGATGCCGCGGCTGCCGACCACAAGGAGGCGGGCGTCCCCGGCCGCGTCCCGCAGGACCGGCGCCGGGAGCCCGGCTTCCATGACGCCGTCGACGTCGGCCGCATCAGTTGCCGGCTCCGCCCCCGCGGCGTGCGGGCGGTAGGCCTGGCGTGCCAGCTCGATGCCTTCGGCCAGGATGGTCTCGGCGGAGTGCCGCAGCCCGCTGCCTTCGACGCCCTTGACCGGGCCGAGCTTTTTCGTGAACACGGGCCAGACCCAGGCATGGATGACGCGCAGCGGAGCCTGCAGCGTGGCGGCGTACTCCGCGGCCCAGCGGACGGCCTGTTGCGAAGCCTCGGAACCGTCATAGCCCACGGCTACGGGGCTGCGCCCATGACCTGCCGCTGGTGCCAAATGCTTCCTCCGGGTCGTCGTCGCTGCCTGTCCTGCGATGCCCCAAGTAGAGCGCACGGGGCATCGCAGGGCTAGGGGCTTAGGTCCCCCGGCCGTGCTCCGGACGCTCCGGCTCCGCCGCGCCGTGCTCCGGTTCCGCGTCGCTGTGCTGTTCACGCAGCTCGCGGCCGCGGCGGATGTCCTCTTCCTCACGGGCCTGGAGCTTTTCGCTCTGCTTGGTGTCCCGCGGCGGCAGCTGGATGGTTTCTTCGGCTTCGATGCCGGCCTGGAGCTGGCGCCCGCGTTCCATTTCGGCATCGAACTCGGCGCCGAACAGCAACGACATGTTCAGGATCCAGAGCCACAGCAGCGACACGATGACGCCGCCGATGGTGCCGTACGTCTCGTTGTAGCTGCTGAAGTTGGCCACGTACAACGCGAAACCGAGTGAGGCCAGCAGGAAGATCACCAGGGCAATGAAGGACCCCAGGCTCATCCAGCGGAATTTGGGTTGCTTCACGTTCGGGGTGGCGTAGTAAAGGATGGCGATTGCCATCACGACAAGAGCCACCATGACCGGCCATTTGACGATGTTCCAGACCGTCAGGAAGGCGCCGCCCAGACCAATTGCATTGCCGACGGACTCGGCCACCGGACCGGTGAGGACCAGCATTGCCGCCAGCACGACGACGATCAGCAGGTTGACGATGGTGACGCCGAGCACGGTGCCGCGAAGCTTGACGAACGGGCGGCCCTCGTCGATTTCGTAGACCCGGTTCATGGCCCGGGCAAACGCCCCGACGTAGCCGGAGGCGGACCAGAGGGCGGTGAGGAGGCCGATCACCAGGGTCAGGCCGGCAGCTGGGGAGCTGGTGAGCTTCTGGACGGGTTCGCGGATGGCCTCCACGGTGTCGGCCGGGGCGAAGCCCTGGACGATCTCCAGGAGCGCGCCCGTGGTCTTGTCGGCCTGGCCGAAAATGCCCAGCAGCGACACCAGGGCCAGGAGCGCCGGGAAGAGCGAGAGGACCGCGTAGTAGGTCAGGGAGGCGGCGAGGTCGGGGCACTGGTCCTTGGTGAATTCGCGCAGAGTCTTCTTCGCGATGTATTTCCACGATGGTTTCGTGACATCCGTGGGATCGCCGGGCTTGCGGGAATCGTCAGGGTCCGGTGCCGTGCGGGCTTTGCTTGTGCTGCTGGCCCCGGTCTCCGCGTCGGTTGCCGTGGGTCGCTCTGCGGCGTCGTTCTTTGCCATGGGGGTTCATCCTTCGTGAGTTAATTGCAACGGCCGGCCACCCCCGCGAAGCTACGGGGAGGGCCGGCCGGTTTTGCGGTCTCAGGCCTGCTGGACGTTGGTCCGGGCGTCATCTGCCCGGCCCTGGACGTCGGCTACGGCATCCTGGCCTTCCGCCTTGATGTGCCCCGTGGCGTCCGCCGCGGTCGACTTGACGTTCTCGACGGCTTCCTGGGCGGGCTCCCTGAGCCCTTCAGCCACCTGCTTGGCAGCCTCCGTCAGTTCCGTCGTGAGCGGCTCGGCGGCCGTCTTGAGGGCATCGGCCGCTTCGCGTTCCTTCTGGCTTGCCGGGATCAGGGAGGACACGAGCAGACCGGCGCCAAAGGCGATCAGGCCGGCGGCCAGCGGGTTTCCCTGCGTCTTGGTCTTGACCTGGGCGGGCGCGTCCCCGATCGCGGAGCCGGCATCACTCAGGTGACCGCCGGTGCTGCCTGCGGCCGAGTGCACGTGGTCCGCGGTGTGGTCGGCAGCCCCCATGACTTTCTCCTTTACTCCGAAAACGGCATCTTTGACCTTGTCGGTTTGCCGCTGCACGATGTGCGACGGCGTGACCTTGTCCGCCACGGCGTCGACGTTCGTGCCCAGCCGTGCGCGGGTTGCTTCAATATCTGCTCGGATAGCATCCGGGTTTTCACTCATCTTTTGACCTCGCTGATCTAGGTGCCGGGCTTGAGGGTGGGGGGAATTTCCTGCAGTGTCTCGGTGGTCTGGGGCATGCCCTTGACCGCCTTGAGTTCCTTGCGGCCGATGGACGCCAGGACAGCGGCGATGATGCCCCAGACCACGGCGACGACGACGGCCGACCAGCCCAGCCCCATCACGTTCCCCAGCGCCCACCACAGCGCCAGGGACAGGAACAGGAGCACGAAGTGGCCTGCGACCCCGGCGCCGGCGAGCATTCCGCTGCCTTTGCCGGCCCGAGTGGCGGACTCTTTCAGCTCCACCTTGGCCAGCTCGACTTCCTGGCGCATCAGGGTGGACATGTCCCGTGTGACGTCACCCAGAAGGTCGCCGAGGGAGGAATTCTCCGCCTTGGCGTGGGCCGCCCCGGGAGGCATTTCGTTGTTGCTGCTCATCGGCGGTCACCGTCAAAGCGGTCATCGCGCAGCGGGTCGATGGGCTGCCGGGGATCCAACGGGTTGGGCGGGTAGGTCTGGCCGTAGCCCGCCGTCGTCGTTTCCTGGGCCGGGAGCTGCACCGGCGGCGGCGGAACCGGCATGCCGGTGTCCGGGATCCGGCTGACCGGAGTGCCGGCCGTGGCCGCGGGGACCGCCGCATCGGGGGCGCCGGCGCTGAGGCTGCGGCTGAGCCGGCCGGCCAGGACGCCTGCCCCGGCGGCGAGCAGCAGGAACGTGCCGGGCCGCTGCCGCGCAAAGGACTTCACTTCGCTCACGAGGGAACCGGGGTCCCGGCCCTCAAGCCATGAGGCCACGGCCGAGGACCTCTCGGCAGCCTGCCGCACGATGTCGCTGGCGACTCCGGGCTGGTCCGAGGCCGAGGCCATCGTGTGCAGCTGGGTGGAAATTGAGTGCAGTCCCTCCGCGACCTTCTGCTGCTGCGTGCCGGCCTGGTCGGTGAGATCGGACTTCGCCTGGTACAGCAGATCGCGGGCGTTGGTCTTGACCTCGGCCGCAACGTGGGCGGCTTCGGTTTTGGCCGTCTCCGCGACGTGCTGGGCCGAGTCAGTGGCCTGGCGGCCGACTTCAGCGGCCTCTTGCTTGGCTGCATCCGTCTTCGAGGCGGCGCCTTCGGAAGATGCTGCCGACGTGGCGCCGGTCGAGGCGGACGGGTACGTCGAGGCCTGCCGGGCTGGAGTCTGCTGGGTAGTCGTAGGGGCGCCGAGGGTGCCCTCCTGCGGCCATTCGTTCTCTGTCATCTTCGCTCGCTTTCCAAAAAGATCGTCTGCTGATCACATCAAGATCCAGCAACACTGGAGTACTAATAGTAAGCATGATTACTATCAGATAGTAAGTACCCTTGGCTTACTTTCTCGCGGCGATTCCCGCAGCGGGCAGATCAGGGCGGGTTCACGGCGTCGATCTGCCCTGATCTGCCCGCCCGCGGAGACGGCGCGGGCCCGCCGCTGCGGCCCGGTGAACTAGGGTTGAAGCATGCGAAAAACGGCGGACCACTGATGGCAAAGCGGGGCAGGGCGGCCGGCCGGAACACCGGAAATGCGGAACGTGGAGTGGTCGAGGTGCCCAAGGGCAGCCGCCCCGACGGCCCGCTCGAGGGCATCTACTACATCGACACCGGCGACTGCGAGCTCATCGCAGACCAGGACAATTCCACCGGCTGGCTGCTCCGCATCAACGGTGTGATGAGCTCCCATATCGACCTCGCCGACCCCTTGTTCCTGGACTTCGAATACATGCGCTGGATTGCCGCGCTGGTCGAATCGCGCTGGCCCCGGGAATCGAAACCGAAACTGCGCGCCCTGCACCTTGGCGGGGGAGCATGCTCACTGGCCCGCTACTTCCATGCCGCCTACCCGGACGCCCGCCAGGTGGTGGTGGAGCTCGACGGTAAGCTCGCCGAATACGTCCGCGGCTGGTTCGATCTGCCCAAGGCCCCGCTGATGCGGCTGCGCGTGGGGGAGGCCCGCCAGGTCACCGAAAGCCTGACGCCACAGACCCGCGATGTGATCATCCGCGATGTCTTTGCCGGCGCCGTGACGCCGAGGCCGCTCACCACGAAGGAGTTCAACGCGCACGCCCGGGGTGTCCTGGCCCCCGGCGGGCTGTACGTGGTTAACTCCGGAGACGCGCCGGACCTGAAGAATGCCCGGGAAGACGCCGCCACCATCGCCGAGACCTTCCGGTACACCATGATCATCGCGGATCCGGCGATGCTCAAGGGCCGCCGCTACGGGAACATGGTGATGGCCGGCAGCGACCTGCCGTTCGACGACGACCCCGGGCTCGCGCGCCGCCTGCTGGGCGGCGCGGTGCCCGCCCACATCTGGGATGACGCCAAAGTCCGGGCCTTCGCGGCCGGCGCGCCCGTCCGGCGGGACCCGCTCACCCCGTCGATTGCTCCGTAACCGCCCTTTTGGGCCCCCAAAACGGCGGTTAAGGAGCAGTCGATGCGTATCCGCCCCGGCCCATGAGGGCCTCGCGGTGTTCCGCGGTCTGCTGCCGCAGCGCCTGCACCACGGCCGCCACGGCCGGGCGGCGCATCGAATCGGGACGCAGCACCATCCAGTACGGGAGCAGCTCCGCGAACGCCTCGGGCATCAGCCGGACGAGGTCCGGGTGCAGGTCCGCCGCGAAACAAGGCAGGAATCCGATCCCGGCGCCGGCGCGGGTCGCTTCCACATGAACAAAGACGTTCGTTGAGCTCAGCCCGTCCCGCATGGCCGGCACCAGCCGGCGGGGCGCATCGAGGTCGTCCACCTGGAGCATGGAATCCACAAAGTACACCAGGGCATGGGCCGTGAGCTCCTCCACTGTCGCCGGGGTGCCGTACTCGGCAAGGTAGTCCCGGGAGGCATACATCCCGAGCATGTATTCGCCCAGCTGTGCCGCGGCGGCACGGTGCACCTGGGGCTCGCCCACCACCACCTCGATGTCCAGGCCGGAACGCTGCTGCAGCGCCCGCCGGGTCACCGTGACGATCTCGACGCTGAGGCCGGGATGCTCGCGGCGCAGCCGGGCCACCGCCGGGGCGGCGATGTAGGCGCTGAACCCGTCCGTTGCGGTCATGCGGACCACCCCGGTGATGGGGTCCGGGGTGCTGCCGGGCTGTTCGAGGGTCCGGATGGCGGCTTCGACACGTTCGGCCACCTGGACGGCTTCAGCGCCGAGGTCCGTCAGCTCCCAGCCGCCGGCGGCGCGGGACAGCACCCTGCCGCCGAGGGCCTTCTCGAGGGCCGCTATCCGCCGGGAAACAGTGGTGTGGTTCAGCCCCAAGGTCTGGGCCGCCGTCGTGAACTTCGCAGAACGGGAGACTGCCAGCAGCACCAGCAGGTCATCGGGGTTTGCATTCATATCTGCAATTCTGCACACACGGGGTGCTGGTTTGACTATTGAATCGCCCACTTTGTGCGGCAATACTCAGTGAAGCTGCTCAGCGCTGTGCATCCTGCCTTGCCTGGGCCGTTATTGACGCGAACTGAGGAGTGCAGACATGAAGAGCAGCTTGAACGGCCGCAAGGCCCTCGTTACGGGCGGGGCCGGCGGCATCGGCGCTGCGAGCGTCCGGGCGCTGGCGGCACGGGGCGCGAAAGTGGTGATCGCCGACGTCGACGAGGCCGCGGCAGCTGCCCTTGCCGACGAAGTGGGCGGCACGTCGTGGGCTGTTGACCTGCTGGACGTCGACACGCTCCAGGAGGTCAGCCTGGACTGCGACATCCTGGTCAACAACGCCGGCATCCAGCGGATCAGCCCCATCGAGGACTTCGACCCCGCGGACTTCCGCCGCATCATCACCCTGATGCTCGAGGCGCCGTTCCTGCTGATCCGGGCCGCCCTGCCGCACATGTACGCCAACGGCTTCGGCCGGATCATCAACCTCTCCTCCGTGCACGGGCTGCGGGCCTCGCCGTTCAAGAGTGCCTATGTCTCCGCCAAGCACGGCCTGGAAGGGCTGAGCAAGGTGACGGCCCTCGAAGGCGGTGCCCACGGCGTCACGTCCAACTGCATCAACCCCGGCTACGTCCGGACTCCCCTGGTGGAGGCGCAGATAGCGGACCAGGCGAAGGTGCACGGCATCCCGGAGTCCGAGGTGCTGGCGAAGATCATGCTGACTGAATCCGCCGTCAAGCGGCTGGTCGAGCCGGAGGAAGTGGCGTCCCTCGTGGCGTGGCTCGCCTCGGACGACGCCGGAATGGTCACCGGAGCCAGCTACACCATGGACGGCGGCTGGTCCGCCCGCTGAGGTTTCGGCTCCGGGCCGGTCACTTGGGCTGAAGCTCCGGTGCGTTGCCGACGAGGGCCAGGGTGCCGCCCAGCCCGATCATCATCGCCCCGCCCGTGGTGCCCAGGGCGGCGATCCGCCGCGGCGAACTGGCGAACCAGTGGCGGGCGGTCCCGGCGGCCAGGGCCCAGGCGCTGTCCGACACCAGGGCGATCAGCAGGAACAGTGCCCCCAGGGTGCCGAGCTGCAGCGGGATCGCCCCGGCGGAGTAGTCCACGAACTGCGGCAGCACAGCCACGAAGAACACGATCGACTTGGGGTTGGTGGCGCCCACGATGAACCCCTCCCGCAGCACCCGGAACGTGGTCGCCGGACGCGTCGGGGCCGCTGCGGCCGGGCCTCCGCCGCGGTGCCGGATCGCCTGGATGCCGAGGTAGACCAGGTAGGCGGCCCCGGCGAACTTGACCACGCTGAACAGCAGGGCGGACTGGGCGAGCACCACGCCGACGCCGAGCGCCACCGCGGCGACCTGCACCAATTCCCCCAGGGCGTTGCCGAGCACGCTCAGGAGCCCGCCCCGGCGTCCCAGGGCCAGCGTCCGTCCGATCACGAACAGCACGCTGGGCCCCGGGACGACTATCAGGAGGAACGCGGCAACCGCGAAGGTAAGCAGGTTTGTGGCCGGGATCATGCCTGATCTTAACTCCGGCCCGCCGCCCGCGGGAGCCTTGGCTAGAGCGTTGGGCGCCCCGCCGCCGGGGCGGTTTCGGCGGCCGTTTCGCCAGCCGTTTGGTCCACGAGTTCGGCGCGGACCCGGCCGGTCCCGCGGACCCAAAGACGGTACGCCACCACCAGCAGCCCGAGCCAGGCGGCGCCCACGTAGAGCGCCACCCGGGTGTCCTCAAAAGCGCCAAGAACCGCGATGACGAGTGCCATAAAGGCGATGGTCAGCACCGAGGCGGCCGGCCACCACGGGGACGGGAACTCCGACGCCGGCAGATACCCGCGGGCGATCTCGCGCTTCATGGCGACATGGGAGGCGAGGATCATGACCCAGACCCAGACCGTGGCGAAGGTCGCGATCGAGGCGATCAGCAGGAACACATCCTCCGGGATCACCGCGTTCAGCACCACGCCCACGAGCAGGATGACGGCCATCATCACCACGGTCAGCCACGGCACGCCGTGCCGGGAGACCTTGCCGAAACTGGCGGGCGCGTGCCCCTGCCGGGCCAGGCCGAAGAGGATCCGGCCGGCGCCGAAAATGTCGCTGTTGATCGCGGACAACGCGGCGGTGATCACCACGGCGTTGAGGATGTGGGGTGCCGCCGGAATGCCCAGCCCGCTGAAGATCTGCACGAACGGGCTGCCGTTCGTGCCGATCTCGTTCCACGGGAACAGGCTCATCAGCACGCCAAGGGTCAGGACGTAGAACAGCAGCACCCGGACCGGGACCGTGTTGACGGCCTTCGGGATGACTGACTTCGGATTGGCGGCCTCGCCGGCTGTGACACCGATCGTCTCGATCCCGCCGAAGGCGAACATCACGACGGCGAACGAGGCCAGGAGCCCTTCGAAGCCGTTGGGGAACAGCCCGCCGTGCTCCAGGAGGTTGCCCAGGCCCGGGGCCACCGTGGCGCCGCCGGCCTGGAAGCCGAACACGATGATGGCGGCACCGCCGGCAATCATCGCGATGATCGCCACGACCTTGATCAGAGAGAACCAGAATTCGAGTTCGCCGAAGACCTTCACGCTGAGCAGGTTCAGTGCCGCGAGGAAGAAGATGATGGCCAGGACCCAGATCCAGCGTTCCACCGCGGGGAACCAGAACCCCATGTAGATGCTGAAGGCTGTGACGTCCGCGATGGCCACGATCGCCATCTCGAACACGTAGGTCCAGCCGGTCACGAAGCCGGCCAGCGGGCCGAGGTAGCGGCTCGCGTATTGTCCGAAGGACCCCGACACCGGGTGCCGCACCGCCATCTCGCCGAGGGCCCGCATCACCATAAAGACGGCCGCGCCGCCGATCATGTAGGCGAGCAGGACGGCCGGCCCGGCTTTCTGGATGGCCGAGGCAGAGCCGTAGAACAGCCCCGTGCCGATGGCCGATCCCAGGGCCATAAAGCGGATGTGCCGCACGTTGAGCCCGCGGCTCAGCACGGTGTCGACGGCGCCGCCGAGGGTTCTGCCGGCGGTTCCCGGGGCTGGAGGGGGCGCGGTTTTGGCGGCAGTTTGGGCTTGTTGCATGCGAATACCTTCTCGTCATTGGGAGGGGGATCGCTATCCAGCAGACCATGTCCGGCGGAGCTGTGATCAGTCTCACGGGCAACCGGTGTCTTTGATTTCAGACTGCGCGGCGGGACCGCAAGAGCGGGTTATGTCGAAAACCATTGACATGATGTAAAACTTTCTTTACCTTGAAGATGTCAGCTTTGTTTTACATGGGAGCGGGAAATGTCCTTTGAAGAAAAGAGCGCATGGGTCATGGGCATCCTGGCGGTTGCGGCCTACGCCGTCTACCTCGCCGTAGTGCTGGGAATGGCCGGGTCCGTGCCGCTGACCGAGGTGCCGTACATGGCGCCGCTGCTGTGGACAGTCGGCGGATCGATCGTGGCCTCCATCGTGCTGCACACGGCAATCCGGGCGTTCTCGGCCAAGGAAGCCGGCATCAAGGACCAGCGCGACAAGGAAATCTACCGCTTCGGCGAGTCCGTCGGCCAGTCGTTTCTCGTCGTCGGGGGAGTGGCGGCACTGATCATGGCAATGGCGGAGGCGGACCACTTCTGGATCGCCAACGCCATCTACCTGGCCTTCTTCCTCTCGGCAATCCTGGGTTCCGTGGCGAAGATTGTGGCCTACCGGCAGGGATTCCAGCCATGGTGAAGCCAACCAGGGTCACCAACGCCATCCGCCGCCTGCGGTTTGAACGTGGAGAGCTGACGCAGGCGGAGCTTGCCGAGCGCATCGGGGTGACCCGCCAGACCGTCATTGCCATCGAACAAGGCCGTTATTCGCCGTCGCTCGAACTGGCCTTCCAGATTGCCCGCGTCCTCGGGGTTCCACTCGACGATGTGTTCCAGTACCCCGACCCTGAAGGAGAAGCACCATGAAAGCGATCACCCAAGACGTTTACGGTTCCGCGGAGGTCCTGGAACTGCGCGACGTCGACCAGCCGGTGCCCCGCGAAGACGACGTCCTCATCCGGGTCCATGCGGCCGGCGTCGACCAGGGCGTCTGGCACCTCATGACCGGCCTGCCGTACCTGACCCGCGCCGTCGGCTACGGCCTGCGGGCACCCAAGACCGGGATCCGCGGCCGGGAGGTCGCCGGCGTCGTGGAAGCGATCGGCAAGAACGTCGTCGGATTCCGTCCCGGGGACGAAGTCTTCGGCACGTGCGAGGGTTCCTTCGCCGAATATGTGTGTGCCAAAGAGGGCAAGCTGGCGCTCAAGCCGGCCAACCTCGACTTTGCGCAGGCGGCCGCCGTGCCCATCTCCGCCGCGACGGCGCTTCAGGGGCTGCGCGACAGCGGCCAGGTCCAGCCCGGGCAGGACGTCCTCATCATCGGGGCAGGAGGCGGCGTGGGCACCTACGCGGTGCAGCTCGCCAAGGCCTTCGGCGCGCACGTCACGGGCGTCTGCAGCACCGCGAAGCTGGAACTGGTCCGCTCGGTCGGCGCGGACCACGTCATCGACTACAAGCACGACGACTTCGCCGACGGCCGGAACCAGTACGACCTCATTCTCGACACCGCCGGCAACCGCCCGCTCTTCGTCCTCCGCCGGGCGCTCAAACCGCACGGCACCCTCGTCATCGTCGGCGGCGAAGGCGGCGGAAAATGGACCGGCGGCTTCGGGCGCTCGCTCCGCGCCCCGGCGCTGTCCCTCTTCGTGGGCCAAAAGCTCAAGGGGCTCCTCGCGGTCGAGCGCGCCGAGGACCTCCGCACCCTGGCGGAACTGATCGAGGCCGGCACCGTGAAGCCGGTCATCGACCGGACCTTCAGCCTTGGCGACGCCCCGGCCGCCATCCAGTACCTGCACGAGGGACGGGCCCGCGGCAAGGTTGTGGTCACGGTGTGAGCGGCGGGCCGGCCTCCGCGGGGTCGGGCGGGCGGAAGCCTGTCCCCCGGGACGCACCACCGCCGGACTGCCGGTCGAGCCCGGCCAGATAGGCCGCATTGCCCCGCAGTGCGGCCTCATACCTGGTGACGTCCGCGCTGCGGATACGGTCCGCGGCCAGCTCGAGGAGCTCGGCGACGGCGGCGTCGCTGCGGGACGCGGCGTGCAGGGAGAGCGCCAGGAAGAGGCGGACCGAGTCGGATTCGGGGAACTCCGCCCGGGCACGCCGGAGGGCGGTGAGAGATTCGTCGAAGAGCCCGAGGTTCCGCAGCGTGCTGCCGTACTGCAGCAGGCAGCGGCGCAGTGTGTCACCCTCCAGCCCGGCGTCCATCGCCTGCTCGTAGTAGCCGCGGGCGCGCTCCTCCTGGCCGGCGGTGTCGTAGGACCCGCCCACCTCATAGAGGACAACCGGGTTGCCGGGATGGTGTGCCAGGAGCTCCCGGAAGTAGTCGATGGTCGGCTGCATGTTGTCCCGGTCGCGGTTCCGGTAGCCTTCCCGGATGGCGGCGTCGAGTTCCGGAGTCTGGAAGGAGGTCATGGGCCTTTTCTAGCCGACGGCGTGCCGATCGCCGTCGGGACACGCGGGGCCGGGCAGCTCAGCGGTACCCGGCGGCATCCGCCGGCAGGCCGGCGTCCTGGACTTCCACGAGATACCGCCAGCAATCGGGCTGGGACCCGTCGACGTCTGTGAACCCGTACTCGCGGGCCAGCCCGCCGGAGGAAAAGGAACCCCCGCTGCGCCGGAGGACCTCCGGGTCCGCGGCGAGGGCCGCGACGGCACGCCCGACGAACCGCGGGCTCTCCGAGATCGCCGCGAAGTGCGGCTGGACGGCGGCGGCGTCGCGCCAGTTCGCCTCGGCCACGCCGAAGTGCTCCAGCATCATCTCCGAGCGCATCCAGCCGGGCGTCAGGGCCACCGCGGAACAGCCGTAGGGCATCAGGTCCGCGGCCTGGCTGAAGGCGAGCCGGAGGACTGCGGTCTTTACGAGGTCGTAGAACACGGACACCCGGTAGTGGGCCGCGTTGTAGTCGCGGGTCCCGTCGGTCATCCCCACCACCAGGCCGCCGGGGCGCCGGATCAGCAGCGGGAGCGCGCAGTGGCTTGTGATCAGGTGGGTGTCGACGGCGAGATGCAGCATCCGGAGCCCGGCCGCCAGGTCGTGGGACCACAGCGGCGTGTTCCACTCGATCAGGTCTTCGCCGCCCCAGATGTCGTTGACCAGGAGGTCCAGCCGGCCCTGTTCGGTGTCGATCCGCTGCACGAGTTCCTGCACCTGGGCGCGCTCGCGGTGATCGACCGCGACGGCGATCCCCGCGCCGCCGGCCGCGCCCACCAGCGCCGCGGTCTCCTCGACGGTTTCCGGCCGGTTGTAGTCCGAGCGGCGGCCCTGCGCCGAGCGGCCCGTGCAGTACACGGTCGCGCCGGCCTCGCCAAGGGCGACGGCGGTTCCGCGTCCCGCGCCGCGCGTTGCACCGGCCACGAGCGCCACTTTGCCCGAGAGGTCCGGAATCATGCGTTGCCCATCCCATCGCCCGCCACGGGACCAATAAACACCGCTGCGTCCGCGTGGGCTAGGGGCCGAAGGCCCGTCCGGCCCCGGAAAGTGTCCGGAATTCCAGACACGCTGGCTCCATCCGCGCGCTAGAGCGCCTGCTTAAGGGCGCATGCTTAAGTACGGGATACCGGACACTGACCAATTCGAAGAGGACCGATGCCAACCACCAGCACCGCCGCGGCTGCCGCCGTCGTCGAACCCGCAGCCAAAGAGGCGGCCGCCGCCAGGACGGCGTCCAAGGCGACTTCCAAGGTTCCGGCGGCGGAAAACACCCTGCGCATCCTGAAGCTGCTGGCCTCCAAGCGCGGGCCTATGGCGGCGTCGAACATCGCCACGGTGCTGGGCCTGCCGCGCTCCAGCGTTTACCACCTGCTCGGCGTGATGGAGGCCAACGGGTTTGTGCTGCACCTGCACGAGGAACAGCGGTACGGCCTCGGCATCAGCGCCTTCGAGCTCAGTTCCGCCTATTCGAGGCAGGAGCCGTTGTCCCGGCTGGGCCGGCCGATGCTCGCCTCGCTCGTGGACGTGATCGGCGAAAGCGCCCACCTCGCCGTGCTCCACGGCCGGGATGTGCTCTACATCGTGGAGGAGCGGGCCAAGAACCGGCCGTCCCTGGTGACCGACGTCGGCGTCCGGCTGCCCAGCCACCTCACGGCGAGCGGGCGGGCCATCCTGGCTGCGCTGCCGAAGTCCCAGGTGCGGGCGCTGTACCCGAATGCCGCAGCTTTCAGTGCCCGGCATGAGACCGAGTCGCCCATCATGAAGTACTCGGCGCTGTCCTCGCACCTGGACCAGGTCCGGCAGCGCGGCTACGCAACCGAACACGGCGAGGTGACGCCCGGTTTCGGGTCGATTGCCGCCGCCGTCACGGACCACGTGGGCTGGCCGACGGCGGCCGTCGCGGTGACGTTCCTGGAGGACAAGCTGCCCCCGGAGCAATGGCCGGCCCTCGCCGCGCGGGTGCAGAAAGTCGCCAACGAACTCTCGGTCCGGATCCACGGCCGTCCGCAGCCGGCCTGACCCGCCCCCGGCCTGACCCGCCCCCGGTTGCCCTATCACTTGTGGTTCCCATCCGCCCGTTTTGACCCGTCTTGGCCACCAAAAGTGATAGCGCAACGGGGGGAGGGGCGGGTCTGGAATACCGGACAGTACCCGTCCGAAGGCCCTGTTTCCGCGGTTGCGGACGCGCTTTAGTTGATACAGAGCCTCACCCCGAACCATCAGGGAAACATTCAAGACAAGAAGGAGCCCCCATGGCACCCGCCGATTTCACCACCGGTGCCCGCCCGGTCAAAGCAGCCCGCGGCACCGAGCTCACCGCCAAGAGCTGGCAGACCGAAGCCCCGCTGCGCATGCTCATGAACAACCTGGACCCCGAAGTCGCCGAACGGCCTGATGATCTTGTGGTCTACGGCGGCACCGGCCGCGCCGTCCGGTCCTGGGCCGCGTTCGACGCCATCACCCGCACACTCACGACCATGGAAAAGGACGAGACCCTCCTCGTCCAGTCCGGCAAGCCGGTCGGCGTCTTCCGC
>JBKKDK010000210.1:0-8824 GCA_046708245.1 Arthrobacter sp. | reverse complement strand
CATCCCTTCCAGAATAGTGGAGTTCCGCCAGCGGCCGGAGGCCGGAGTGACTGCGGGCGTGACTGCGGACCCGGCAGCGCTCCTGCCGGGCCGCACGGCGCGCCCTGCCAGAATGGGTCGGTGACGGTACCGAAGAACGTTCCGGATTCCACCCGCGGCCGCGGCCCGGCCCTCGGGGAGCGCCCCGGCGCCCGTGCCGGTGCCGGGGCCGGCGGCGGTCCTGCGGCGGCACCCGGCCGGACCGGCGGCCGCCGGGCACTGGCCTATCTGGGCGTGTGCCTGGTCCTGATCGGGCTGAACCTCCGCACCGTGTTCTCCAGCTTTTCCGCCGTGCTGCCGGAGGTGACGGCCGACGCCGGGCTGCCGGGCTGGGCGGTGGTGGTCCTCACCACGGTGCCCGTGACACTGCTCGGAGTCTTCGCCCCGCTGGCGCCCGTGCTGGCCTGCCGCTTCGGCGCGGAGCGGGTGCTGCTCGGTGCCATGCTGGCGCTGACCGCAGGCCTGCTGCTGCGCCCGGTGGAGGCGGCGGGCGGCGGGCACCTGCCCGCGCTGCTGGCCGGAACGGCAGCCTGCGGCGCCGCGATCTCGCTTTGCAACGTGCTGCTGCCCGGCCTCGTCAAGCGTGACTTCCCGCACCGGCTGGGGCTGATGGGCGGCCTCTACACAACGGCGATCTGCGCCTCCGCGGCGCTCGGCGCCGGCTTCACCTACCCGGTCTTCGCCGCCACCGGCCAATGGAGCGCGGCGCTGTGGTTCTGGTCGCTGCCCGCCGCCGTCGTGCTGGTGCTGTTCCTCCCGCTGGCCGTGCGGCGGCGGGCGGACCACCGCGGGCGGGCCGCCGACGGCGTCAATGTGTGGCGGTCGGGGACTGCCTGGCAGGTGACCATCTTTATGGTCCTGCAGGCGATGATGTCCTTCAGCGTCTTCGCCTGGCTGGCCCCGATCCTGCGCGAACGCGGGGTCGACGGGGGCACGGCCGGGCTGATCGTCTCCGCGTCGATCGTGCTGCAGATGCTCGGTTCCCTCTTCGCCCCGGCCCTGGCCGCCCGGTTCCGGGACCAGCGCGCCATCAACACCGTCGTGGCACTGATGACCGGCGGAGGGTTCGCCCTGAGCGTCTTCGGCCCGCTGGAGCTGGTCTGGCTGTGGACCGGGCTGCTGGGCCTGGGCCAGGGCAGCCTCACCGCCGTCGCGCTGACCATGATCATGCTCCGCACCCGCGACGGCCACACAGCGGCCCGCCTGTCCGGAATGATGCAGGGCGTCGGCTACGGGGTGGGCTCCGTCGGCACGCTGCTGGTCGGCCAGCTGCACCAGAGCACCGGGTCCTTCGCCGCCGCCGGGGCGCTGTTCCTCGCAGTGGGTGCGCTGGCCGCCGTGTTTGGCTACCGGGCCGGGCGGAACCGCTACGTTGGCGGCTAAGCCCGGCCCGGAATACGGTCCGGGACCGGAAGTCAGCCGTGCAGGTCCTTTCCTTTGGTCTCCGGAATGGTGAAGATGAACAGGATGCTGACCACCAGCAGGGCCACCGCGTAGACGTTGAACGCCTGGGCCAGGTTGATGTCCTTGAGCCACTGCTGCAGGTACGGGGCGGTCCCGCCAAAGGCCGCCACACAGATCGAGTACGGGACGCCGACGCCGACGGTGCGGATGCTGGTCGGGAACAATTCAGCAAACACGGCCGGCACGATTGCCGCGCTCGCAGCGATGAAGATCAGCATCACGGACATGCTGACCGCGAGCTGCCAGGCCGAATCCTTGAGCAGCCAGGTCATCGGGAAGTGCATCACCGCCGCGCCGCTGGCGCCGGCCCACAGGACTTTCTTCCGGCCGATCCGGTCCGAGAGCTTGCCCCAGAAGGGGAGGGCGGCAATGAAGACCACGTTGCCGATGACTCCGGCCCACAGGGCTTCGCCGCGGTCGATCTTCAGCGCGGTGGTGGCGTAGCTAGGGGCCACCACGCCCCAGATGTAGTAGATAACGGTCAGGCCGACCGTCAGGCCGATCACCTGCAGCGCCTGCTTGCGGTGCTTGACGATCTGCGGCCAGATCGGTTCCCGCTTGTCCGCCGCGGGCTCGGCCTCGAAAACGCTGCTTTCGTGCATCCGGGCGCGCATGACCAGGGCGTAGAGGCCCATCACTGCGCCGATCAGGAACGGGATCCGCCAGCCCCAGGCGTTCATCATTTCCGTGCTGAGGCTCATGTTCAGGACCGCACCCAGCAGCGTCCCGAACAGGATCCCCACGGTCCCCGACGTGTAGATCAGGGTCGACCAGAAGCCGCGGTGTTCCTTCGGAGCGATCTCGGACAGGTACGTCTGCGACGACGGCAGCTCACCGCCGTGTGCCAGCCCCTGGGTCAGCCGCGCCACGAGGAGCAGCACTGACGCCCAGACACCCACGGTAGCGAAGGTGGGGGCAATGCCGATCAGCAGGCTGCCGAAGGAGGCCAGCCCGACCGCGAGCGTCATGGAGGATTTGCGGCCGATCCTGTCGCCGATCCAGCCGAACAGGAAGCCGCCAAACGGCCTGGCCACGAAGCCGACGGCGAAGATCGCCAGTGTGGACAGCACGGCCGAGGCAGGATCGGCCTTGCTGAAGAGCTGGCTGGCAATGAACGGCGTGAAGGTCGCGTAGATCGCCCAGTCGTACCATTCGACGGCGTTGCCGATCCCGGTGCCGACGATGGTTTTCCGGAGTGTGGCCCGCGGTTCTAGCTGCGGGTTGAGGGTTGTGGTCATGGCATCTCCAAGGCAGGGGGCGGGTCAGGGGCGGGTGGTGGCGGCGGTGTCTGCGGCCGGGCCGGGGCGGGAGGCCAGGGCTGCGATGCGCTGCAGGGCCAGTTCGGCGTAGAGCGCCGCGCCGTCGGCGAGTACGCCGTCGTCGAACGTGGCGTAGGGCGAGTGGTTGAAGGCAGACGTGGTGTGGTCCGCGTCCGGCGGGACCGCGCTGAGTCCGATGAACGTGGAGGGGACCTCGTTCATCACCCGGGAGAAGTCCTCGGATCCGCTGAGCGGGTTCGCGAAGCGGGTGTGCCGTCCGCCGCCGAAGAGTTCGTGGATGACGCGCTCGGCCGTGTTGGTCTCGTCCTCGTCGGTGACACTGAGCGGGTATTCGGCGCGGTAGTCCACATCAACGTCCAGGCCGTGTGCGGCGGCGATGCCCTTCAACAGCGCAGGCACGGCGGTCATCATCTTTTCCCGGGCCGCTTCGGAGAACGTGCGCACGGTCGCCTCGATGCGTGCGGTCTCGGGGACGATGTTGCGCTTGGTGCCGGCCTGCAGCAGGCCCACCGTGAGGACCACGGGATCGAATATGTTGAACTGCCGGGTGATCATCACCTGCAGCGCCGTGACCATTTCGGCGGCCGCCGTCACAGGATCCTTGGCCGAGTGCGGTGCCGAGCCGTGGCCGCCGGCCCCCAGGACCGTGACGTACAGCCCGTCGGAGGCGCTCATGATCACCCCCGGCCGGGTGCAGAACCGGCCGTAAGGCTCCAGCGAGGAGAACACGTGCATTCCGTACGCGGCGTCCACCCGGCGGCCGGACGCCTCCAGGACGCCTTCGCGGATCATGTAGCTGGCGCCGTCGAAGCCCTCCTCGCCTGGCTGGAACATCAGCACGACGTCGCCGGCGAGTTCGTGCCGGCGCTCCGCGAGGAGCGTGGCTGCTCCGGTAAGCATCGCCGTGTGGAGGTCATGGCCGCAGGCGTGCATGGCGCCGTCGATGGTGGACGTGAACGCGGCGCCGGTTTTCTCCTGGACCGGCAGGCCGTCCATGTCCGCGCGGAGCAGCACTGCGGGCCGCCCGGCCGCTGCGGCCTCTCCCGCTGCCTCCCGGCGGAGGGCCTGGCCGCGGAGGACCGCGGTGACCGACGTCGTATCCCGGCCGAGGGTGATTTCGAACGGAAGCCCGTCCAGCGCCTTGAGTACTTTCTCCTGGGTGCGGGGGAGGTCCAGTCCGATTTCCGGTTCCCGGTGCATGTTGTGCCGGAACCTGGCGAGGTCCTCCTGCAGTTCCCTGGCGTCTGCGGCGATCGGCATTCATTGTCCTTCGTCTGTGGGTGCTGGGTGGCCGGCGGATCGCGGTCTGGTGGGTGCTGCCCGCGACCACCGTTTCGCCAATTCTCCAGTGACGCGTCTCACACTTGCCTGAGCTGCTGGAATAATGCACATTAGAGCCGTATCGATGAGTTTTCGCGCAGTGTTGGCCGAGCAGGGGTGCAATGGAACTCAGTGAGGAAGACCTGGCGCTGATCCACGCGCTGCAGATTGCCCCGCGGGTGAGCTGGCACGATGCCGCGCGGGTGCTGGGGGTCCATGCAACGTCGCTCGCCGCGCGGTGGGAGCGGCTGCGCTCGGCCGGCGCGTCGTGGGTGACGGCCCACCTCGTCGGTGACCCGAAGCAGATGTGCCTGGCCCTGGTGGATATCGACTGCGAAATGCACCGCCGGGCCGAGGTGACCGCGGCCCTGGCAGCCCTGCCCGCGGTGGTCACCGTCGAGGAGGCCGCCAGCAACCGGGACCTGATGCTGACAGTGATCACGCCTTCCCTCGAAGAGTTCAGCGCCGGTGTGGTGACCCGGCTCAAGGACGTCGAGGGGCTGCTGAAGTACCAGACCTCGCTGTGCACACGGCTGCACAGCGGCGGGGACGCCTGGCGCCTCAATGTCCTGGACCGGTCCCAGCAGGCGGCGCTCCGCGCGATGGCCGGGCCCGAAGCGTCCGGTCTCATGTCGGCCGAGCCTGCCGGGCCGCCGCTGCCGGCCAGCCATCTGGCGCTGCTGCCGTTCCTCTCCCGCGACGGGCGTGCGACGGCGGCCGAAATCGCCCGCGCCCTGGGCCGGCACCCCGCCACCGTGCAGCGCCAGCTCAACCGGGTCCTGGCCAGCGGAATGTTGTCCTTCCGGTGCGAGGTGGCGCAGAAGTATTCCGGTTTCCCGGTCACCTGCCAGTGGTTCGCGAACGTTCCGGCGGGCCAGCACGACGCGGCTGCCGCCGCACTCCGCAGCCTCCGGAACATCCGGCTGAGCGCCTCCACCACGGGCCGCACCAACTTCGTGATCATCATGTGGCTGCATTCGCTGGCCGAGGTGATGAATGCCGAGCTGGCGCTGCGGCAGCGGGTGCCGGGCATCGAGCTCGCCGAGAGCGTGGTCATGCTCAGCACGGTCAAACGGGTCGGCTGGATGCTGAACCCGGATTCGACGGCGAGCGGGGCCGTCGTCGTCCCCGCGCATGGCCTGGACCTCGCGGACTAGCCGGCGCCGGCGGCGCGGCAGGCGCCGGGACACCCCGCGGCCGCACCGGGTGGTGCGCGGGCCCGCCGGCTGTGGCATGCTTCCATGACCATGGATCAGGCCACTCCCTTGCCCAGCACCGCACCCGCCCCCGCCCCGGAACGCGCCGGCATCCTCCACCGCAGCTACCTGCTGGTGACCCTGGGCGCCTGCGCACTGGTGTTCCTGGCCGCCTTCGAATCCATGGCGGTGACCACCATCATGCCGCTCGTCAGCCGCGAGCTGGACGGCGCCGCCCTCTACGCGCTGGCCTTTGCCGGCCCCCTCGCCACCAGTGTCATCGGCATGGTGGCGGCCGGAAACTGGTCGGACCGGCGCGGTCCGGTAGGCCCCCTCTACGCCTCGGTGGCGCTGTTCGTGCTGGGCCTGCTGATCGCCGGGACGGCCGGAAGCATGGCGGCCCTGGTGGCGGGCCGGCTGGTGCAGGGCCTCGGCGGCGGCGCCATGACGGTGGCGGTGTACGTGGTGGTGGCCAGGATCTATCCGGCCGTGCTGCATCCAAAGATTTTCGCCGCGTTTGCCGCGTCCTGGGTGATTCCTTCCCTGGTGGGGCCCTTTGCCGCCGGGCTCGTGGCCCAGCTGGCCAGCTGGCACTGGGTGTTCCTCGGCGTCGTGGGGCTGGTGGTGCCGGCCCTGCTCATGATCGTTCCGGCCCTGCGCGGACTGCACGGCGCCCCGGACAGCGCCCCGGGGGACATGCCCAGCGGCCGGGACGGGCTTGCCCGCACATCGTGGGGCTACGGGCGGCTGGCGTGGGCGGTCCTTGCGGCGCTCGCGGTGCTGGGCCTCAACCTGTCCGCCGAGGTCCCGGTGGCCGGGGGCGTGCTGGCGGCCGCCGCCGTCGCCGTGGCACTCATCGCCGTCAGGCCGCTCGTGCCGCGGGGGACTCTCACGGCCCGCCGCGGACTCCCGAGCGTGATCCTCACCCGCGGCCTGGCCTCGGCGGCGTTCTTCGGCGCCGAGGTGTACCTGCCGTACCTGCTGGTGGAACGCTACGTGTTCTCGCCGACCTTCGCCGGCCTGGCCCTCACCGGAGGCGCCCTCGCGTGGGCCGCGGCCTCCGCCGTCCAGGGCAGGCTCGGCTCCCGCCTGGATCACCGCCGCGCGGTCCGGACCGGTGCGGGACTGGTGCTCGGCGCCGTCGTCCTCGTCCTGGTGACCACGGCGCTGGACTGGCCAGCCGCCGTCGCAATCACCGGCTGGTTCTTTGCCGGCGGGGGCATGGGGCTGATGTATCCGCGCCTGAGCGTCATGACCCTGGCGCTCTCCACGGCGGACGCCCAAGGTTTCAACAGCTCGGCCCTGTCCATCTCCGATTCCCTTGGCGGAGCGCTGGCGCTTGCCGCCACGGGAATCGTCTTTGCCGCCTTCAGCACGACGGCGGCGTCCTTCACCGGCGTTTTCGCGCTCACCGCGGCCCTCGGCGTCGCCGCCGTTGTGGTCGCCCCGCGCGTGTCCGGGGCTTCCGGCTCGGAGGGCTAGCCCGTGCTGAAGCCGCCCTGGGGCGTGCCGGCGGCGGACGCGATGATGCCGCCGGGATCCGCAGCGGCGTCCCTGGCCGGCTCGCTGGCCTCCGGAAGCGGGGTCGGGTCCTGTCGGCCCGCGCGCTTCTGTGCGTAGGGGCCGGCAGGTTGCGTGGCGCCGGCGCTCGCCGCGCCAAGGTGCTGGATGGCCGGGTAGCTGCCCTTTTCGTCGCGTCCCATGGAGTGTCCTTGCCTGCAGGTTAGAGGATGTTCCACAGGCGATTCGGAGCAGGGCCCGGCTTGGACGTCCCGGAATACCTCCACCCGGCGCCTGGGCCGGGCGCGGCGGTCAGCGGCCGGCGAGCCGGGTGGCGCGCAGCACGGCATCGGTGAGTTCAGCCGGTTCGCCGTCCGGGCCTTCCGCGCTGCGGCGCCGGGCCGCCACAACGTCCGCCCGCCACTCCGGCGCGGCGATGCCCAGCTCCCGGACAACGTCCTCGGCCGTGAAATAGACCTCCGGTGAATGGTGGTTTCCCCACTGCGGCAGGCCCTCGGGGTGGTGGCCGACCACCAGCAGGGTCCCGCCGGGCCGCACCGCCGCCGCGGCGAGCCGCAGCCCGTGCTGCCACGGCATCAGGGTGGAATGCAGGAACTGGGCGCTGACCAGGTCGTACTGCCGTTCCGGGACCCAGCCGGCAAGGTCCTGCTGCAGCCACTCGATGTTTCCGGTGTGCCCGGATGCCAGGGCATGGGCTGCCGCCCGTTCCAGCGCGACGGCGGAGACATCCACCGCGGTGACGGTCCAGCCCCGGTCGGCGAGCCAGATCGCGTCGGCACCCTCGCCGCAGCCCAGGTCCAGGGCCCGGCCGGGCTGCAGGCCGGACGCCTCGGCGACCAGTTGCGGATTCGGCCGCCCGCTCCACACTTTGGGCCGGCTGCTGTATCTCGCGTCCCACAGCTGCGCTGCTGTTTTTTCGTCGCTGCCGTCGCTGCCGTCGCTGCCTTCGGTGTGCTGGTGCTCGGTCATGGTGCTCCTTCGGGTTGCAACACATCATGGCAGGCGGGCCCGTGCGGCGACACAAAAAAATCACCGCGCGGAAACGCGGCCGAAATGTTCCGGGTGCAGGCTGGAGCCGGACAACAAAATAGCTGGAACGTGGGGAAGGAGCAGGCCATGGCTGCAGAGGAGGTCCGGCAGGTCCGTTCGAGTTCGGAGCTGTCGGTGGGGGACGAAATTGAGGCATGGCACAACGGCAAGCTCTTCCACCGCGGACGGGTCTCGCAGACGGTGGCGTCCATGGATTTGTTCTGGATCGTGGACGGGCGGACCGGTACCCGAAGACTGATCGACCTTGAGGCGCTGGTCATCCTGCGCGTGGCTGCCCCCGCCCGGGCGTCCGAGTCGCACATCCCGCTGTTCCAGGCGCCCAGCCTTGCGTTGTAGGGGCTGCGAGCGGGTCTGGCCCCGCCGGATGATAGACTGATGGAACTTGATGTGCAGTGATGCCCACTGATGTTCCGGTTCATCAACCGGTTCCCCTGCAGGAGTCCTTCCGGATTCCGCGTGCAGGGAGTGGGATTTTTTCATGTGAGAGGCACATCCTGCGTCGATGATCGCGTTCTATTTGGTCCTGGCCGCCGCCTAACAGCAACTGGCCGGTTGATCACCTGACTTTTCTTCGGCGAACCCCTGAGCCAACCGGCATCGGGGGCCGATATCCGCATGGATACCGCCTGAAAGACCTTTGAAACTTATGACTACTTTTGCTGCCCTTGGCACGCCCAAGGCCCTCGCCGACACCCTCACCGCCCAGGGGATCGTCGAGCCGTTCCCCATCTAGGTCAAGACCCTCCCGGACACCCTGGCCGGACGCGACGTCCTGGGCCGCGGCCGCACCGGCTCCGGCAAGACCATCGCCTTCGCCATCCCGCTTGTGGCACGACTCGCCGAGCGGGAAGCCAAGCACTTCCGCAAGCCGGGCCGCCCCATGGGCCTGGTCCTCGCGCCGACCCGTGAGCTGGCCACCCAGATCAACGCCACCATCGAGCCGATGGCCAAGGC
>JBKKDK010000209.1:0-4771 GCA_046708245.1 Arthrobacter sp. | reverse complement strand
TACGAAAAAGGACAGCCGCCACGTGGATCCACGTAGCGGCTGTCCGAAATCGGCGCGAAAAAGGGATTACTCCGCGATGTCGATGTGCGTCGGGTCGAGGACGCGCCGCAGGAATTCCTTGGTGCGGGCCTGGGTGGGGGCGCTGATGACGCGCTCGGCCACGCCTTCCTCCACCACAACGCCGCCGTCCATAAACACCACACGGTCGGCCACTTCGCGGGCGAAGCCCATCTCGTGAGTCACCACCAGCATGGTCATACCCTCCTTGGCCAGGTTCCGCATGACGGCCAGCACATCGCCGACGGTCTCCGGGTCCAGGGCCGAGGTCGGCTCGTCGAACAGCATGAGCTCGGGGTCCATGCTGAGGGCCCGGGCGATGGCCACGCGCTGCTGCTGGCCGCCGGAGAGCTGGTCCGGGAAACGGTCGGACAGGTGTTCGAGCCCGACGCGCTCCAGGTTCTTCATGGCCACCGCGGCGGCATCGGCCTGGCTGCGCTTGAGCACCTTGGTCTGGGCGATGGTGCAGTTGTGCAGGGCGTTCAGGTGCGGGAACAGGTTGAACTGCTGGAACACCATGCCCACTTTGCGGCGCATCATGTCGATGTCCACGTCGAGGTCCGTTGCTTCGAAACCGCCCACGTGAATGGTTCCCTCGTTGGGCTGCTCCAGCAGGTTGACGCAGCGCAGCAGGGTGGATTTGCCCGAGCCCGACGGGCCGATCAGGCAGACAACCTCGCCGGGTTTCACCTCCAGGCTGATGCCTTTGAGGACTTCGTTGGTGCCGTAGGACTTGCGGAGGTCCACGATGGACACCCCTGCAGCCTGGACACCGTTAGTGGGCCGGGAGTTTTGTACGACGTCGTTCATGACTGTCCTGCCTATCGCTTCGTCCGCGCGGAGCGGCTTTCGAACTTCCGGGCCAAAAGGCTCAGCGGGATGGTGATCACCAGGTAGAAGGCACCCGCCACGAGCAGCGGGGTGAGCCCGGCGCCCAGGCTGGAGATGCCGTCGCGGCCGAACTTGGTGAGCTCGTACTGCGAGGCCGTCAGGCCCAGCACATAGATCAGCGAGGAGTCCTTGGTCAGCAGGATGACCTCGTTGGTGAGCGGCGGCAGCACGATCCGGAAGGCCTGCGGGATCACGATCGACACCATGGCCCGCCACTGCGGCATGCCGAGGGAACGGGCGGCTTCCAGCTGGCCCTTGGGCACAGCCTGCAGGCCGGCACGCAGTGTTTCGGCGATGTAGGCCGCAGCCACCATGCCCAGCGAGATCATCACCACGACGGTCACGTTCCATTGCACGCCGAACGCGAGCGGAACGCCGTAGCCGAACGCGATGAACACGAGCAGCGCGGGAATGCCGCGGAAGAACTCGATGTAGCCGGTGGCGATCCAGCGGTAGAGCGGGAAGCTGGAGAGCTTCATGAGTGCCAGCAGCAACCCGCCGGAGAGGCCCACGATGAAGCCGAGGGCCGTGTAGATCAGGGTGTTCTTGAGGCCGACGAGGAAGATGTCCGGGAACATCGGGCCGATCTTGGCGAAGTTGAAGACGCTGGTGCCGATGGTCTTCCAGTCCGTGGCCAGAATCAGCGCGGCCACAGCCACAACGAAGATTGCGGCCTGGACATACAGGCTGACTTTGGCTCGTTGACGTGCGGTCATTGCCATGGTGTTCTCACATTCGTTTTGCGCAGTTGAGGCCCCGTACGGACTGTTGTACAGCAGTACGGGGCCTCAGCTGCGTAGGTCTCAGGCCAGGGTGCTAACTACTTGGCGGCTTCGCCGAACCAGGTGGTCTTGAACTTCTCCAGGGAGCCGTCGTCGGTCAGGCGCTTGAGCGTGGCGTTGATCTTCTCAGCCATGGCGGTGTTGCCTTTTTTGATGGAAATGCCCAGCTGCTCGCCGGTGGCAAACTTTTCGACGCTCTTGAACTTGGGATCATCCTTGATCGCGTAGCCCAGGACGGACTGGTTGCCCAGGGCGGCGTCGATGGTTCCGGCCTGGAGAGCCTGGACCAGGAGGCCGGTGTCCTCAAACTGCTGGGCGTCGAGGCCCTTTTCGGTGGCGTAGTCGGCGCCGGTGGTGGCCTGCTGGACGCCCACCTTCTTGCCCTTGGCGTCGTCCAGGCCCTTGATGCCGGAGGAGTCGCTGGCCACGAGGGCGAGGTCGTCATCGAGGTACGGGGTGGAGAAGTCCATAACGGCCTTGCGGGTGTCCGTGATGGAGATGGAGGAGATGGAGACGTCGCAGCCCGTAAGCGCGGTACCGGTCTCGATGGCCTCGAAGGAGCTGTCCACCACGCTTAGCTCGGCCTTCAGGTCCTTGGCAACCTCGGCGGCGATGTCCATGTCGAAGCCGACGATCTTGCCGTCCTTCTGGAATTCGAACGGCTCGTAGGGGACGTCGGAGCAAACGGTCAGCTTGCCGGCGTTGATGAGCTGCACGCCACCCGCGGGGGAGGCTGCGGGGGTGGAGCTGCCGCCGCAGGCGGTGAGCGTGAGAGAGCCGACGGCGAGGATTGCGGCTGCCTTGGCGGCCAACTTTGCCGTGGCGAGGGACTTGAGCTGCATGGTTACTTCCCTTTTGTTGCGAGTTGTTGCAGGAGCAGGCGTGACTTAATCGGCTTATAGTGTATCGCTGAATACGAGATGTGCATCACACGAAACTTAGTTTCACCATTGGATAACTATTCTTGACACTAGTGCAAGCCACATCGGGCGCACAGTGTCTGCCATCCCGGACCCTAGCTGCTGATGCCCAGCGACTCGAGCATCGGCCGGAACTTGGCCCAGGTCTCGGCCAGCTCGGCCTCGGGCACCGATCCTTCCACCACGCCGCAGCCGGCGTAGAGCCGCACCCTCTGGGGCGATTCGATCACGGCGCCGCGCAGGGCGATGCCCCATTCGCCGTTGCCGGCCGCGTCGAGCCAGCCCACCGGGCCGGCGTACGGGCCGCGGTCAAGATGCTCCAGCCGGCGGATCAGGGCACCGGCCACCGTGGTGGGGGTTCCGCACACCGCCGCCGTCGGATGCAGCGCGTTGATCAGGGCCAGGCAGGTGGGGACGTGGCCCTCCACCTCGGCCAGCTCGGCCTTCACGTCCGAGGCCAGGTGCCACACATTGGGCAGCTCGAGGATAAAGGGCTCGCTGTGCGCGTTCATCGCCTCCGAGAACGGTGCCAGCTGGGTGGTGAGCGACTGGATCGCGATGTCGTGTTCATGGCGCTGCTTCTCGGAGCCGGCCAGGACCCGCTCGGCGAACTCCAGCGGCGAGCCGGCCATGCCCTCGGCGTCGCGCCGGTCCAGGGTGCCGGCCAGGACCCGGGCCTGGGCCGTGCGGCCCTCCACCTGGATGAGCATCTCGGGTGTGGAACCGACCAGGCCGTCCACGCCGTAGGTCCAGCACTCGCGGTAGCGGAAGGCCAGCTGCCGCAGGATCTCCGCGGCATTCACGCCGTCCGGGACCGTGGCGACGATGTCGCGGGCCAGCACCAGCTTTTCCAGCGCGCCGGTGCGGATCTCCGCGACGCCCGCAGCGACGGCGGCCATCCAGTCCGTTTCGCCCAGCGAGCCGGTGGCCAGGGTGGCCTCGCGGGCCGGCGGCCCGGAGCTTGGGGCGGGCAGCCCGGCGTCGGGCACGTCCAGCCAGCCCGCCAGGGCGGCGCGCGCGCCCGCTTCGGTGAGTTCGACGTCGTCAAATGTCATCTGGGTGAGCCAGGCCCGGCCGTCGCGCAGGCCAACGACGATTTCGGGAACGATCAGCCGGGATTCGTGCGCCGACACCTTGGAGAAGGCGAAGGAGCCGAAGGCGACCGGCCCGGTGCCGGGCCACTCCACGGCGTCCGTGATGTCCGCTTCGAGGACCAGGTGGCGCCACCAGATGTCCGCCTCGAGGAAACGCTCGGGGCCGGTGGCGGTGAACCGGGCGATTTCGCCGAAGCCCACGAGGCCGGCTTCGCGGCGGGTCCAGCAGAGGACATCGTCCCGGACCAGAAACGACGGCAGCCCCCCGGGGAATGTTTCGGCATCGAGGGGAAATGTCAGTGTTCTGATAGTTCTGGTACGGAACGCGCTCGTCATGATGAGACAACAGTACTCCCGCCGCACCGGCGGCCCTGTTCAGCCGCTGTTCAGGACGTGGTTCGTGGGTGTGCCGAACATTTGAGACAATGACAGGGTGAACCGAGCATCCTTGGATAAGCGTCCGGACGAAGTAGCCACGATGTTTGACGACGTCGCCCCGAAATACGACGTCGTCAACGATGTCCTCTCCATGGGACAGACGCGCCGCTGGCGCAGGGTTGTGGTCGAGGCCATGGATGTGAAGCCGGGGCAGCGTGTGCTCGACCTCGCCGCCGGCACCGGGACCTCCAGCGAACCGTATGCCGACGCCGGCATCGACGTGATCGCCTGCGATTTCTCCCTCGGCATGCTCAAGGTGGGCAAGCGCCGCCGCCCGGACATCGACTTCATCGCCGGGGACGCCACCCGCCTTCCGTTCGCGGACAACACTTTTGACGCCAGCACCATCTCCTTCGGCCTGCGCAACGTCAACGAGCCGAAGAAGGCCCTGGCGGAGATGCTGCGGGTCACCAAGCCCGGCGGCAAGCTGGTCATCGCCGAGTTCTCCCAGCCCGTGGTGCCGCTGTGGCGGACCATGTACACCGAGTACCTCATGCGCGCGCTGCCCGCCATCGCCGTCAAGGTCTCCTCCAACCCCGACGCCTACGTCTACCTCGCCGAGTCCATCCGCGCCTGGCCGGACCAGGAC
>JBKKDK010000208.1:0-5279 GCA_046708245.1 Arthrobacter sp. | reverse complement strand
GCGCTGATCCCCGCCTTCGCGGAGGGCGGTGCCAACCGGACCTTCATGGACTTCTCCCGCAACTACGCCGTGATGCGTCCGGAGACCCCGGCGTACCCGTTCATCGCCACCGAATACGGCAAGGCCGTCCAGGATGTCCTGGCCGGCGCCGATCCCCAGGCTGCCCTGGACAAGGCAGTCAAGGCCATTGACGCCAACATCAAGTCCAACGGCGGCTACAAGAACTAGCAGCCCGCCGCGGAGGACGACGACGGCGGTGAGTTCCGCCGTCATCGTCCCCCCGGTGCTGCAGGTCAACGGAGAATCCCATGACAACCAGCCCCCTTCCCACCCGTCCCCGCCCCGCCGGCGTAACGGCGCCGCGGCCGCTGCCGGCCGCCCCGCGCCACCGCCGGGCAGGCTTCCTGCGCGAACAGCTCAGCGGCTGGGGCATGATCGCCCCCGCAGCAGTGCTGCTGTTGCTCTTTGTGTTCCTGCCGGCCATTCTGGGCTTCGGCCTGGCTTTCACCAACGCCCGCCTGATCTCGCCCCGGCCGGTGGAGTTCGTCGGCACGGACAACTTTGCCCGGCTGTTCGCAGACCCCACCTTCTGGCGGGCACTCCTGAACGTCACTTACTTCGCCGTGGTGGTGGTCCCCGTGCAGTCGGCCCTGGCCCTGGCCATGGCGCTGCTGATCAATAAGAAATTCCGCGGCGTGAACTTCTTCCGTACCGTCTACTTTCTGCCCGTGGTCACGTCCATGGTGGTGGTCTCGCTGCTGTGGCTGTTCATGTACCGCAAGGACGGCCTGATCAACGAGCTGCTTTCCACCTTCAGTTTCGGCCTCATCCAGGGAGCCGACTGGCTCAATGACCCCGCCACGGCCATGCCTGCCATCATCGCACTGTCCATTTGGCAGGCTGCCGGGTTCCACATGATCATCTGGCTGGCGGGCCTGCAGAGCATCTCCGGTGAACTGTACGAGGCGGCCCAGCTGGACGGCGCAAGCCGCTGGCACCAGTTCCGGTATGTCACCTGGCCTGGCCTGAAGCACACCCGCAGCCTGGTCCTGGTGACTATCACGATTCAGGCCCTGGGCCTCTTCGACCAGGTCAGTGTCATGACCCAGGGCGGCCCGCTCGATTCGACCACAACCATCATTTACGAGGCCGTCCGCTCCGGCTTCAAGCAGCAGGAAACCTCCTACGCCTCCGCGATCTCGCTGGTTTTCTTCGTCCTCGTGCTACTCATATCAGCGGTGCAGCGCTACCTGACCCGAGAGAAGGACTGACGTGCAAAAATCACTTCGACTCAGCAACGTGGCAACCATGCTCGTGCGGATCCTGTTTGCCGCCGTCGCCGTCTTCCCGATTGTTTTTATGCTCGTGTCCTCGCTTAAGCCGGACACCCAGATCTTCGGGGACATGTCGTCCGTGGCCGCATTCCTGCCGGTGGGAAACATTTCCTTCGACAACTACGCGGCAGTGTTTGACCGGGTTCCGGCCGCCCGTTTCCTGATCAACTCCATCGGCATCTCCGCGGTCACGGTGGTCCTGGGCATTTTCATCAACAGCCTCTGCGCATTCGCCCTGTCCCGGATGGAAGTTCGGGGCAAGCGGGTGGTGTTCACAGTTATCCTGGCCACGCTGATCGTGCCGTTCCAGACCCTGGCCCTGCCCCTGGTCTGGTGGGTGAACCAGTTGCCGTACTTCGAACTCAACGGCTTCAGCCTCGAGATCTCGAAGGGCTGGCTGGACACGTATCAGGTCCAGATCATTCCGTTCATCGCCAACGCGTTCTCCATCTACCTCTACCACCAGTACTTCGAATCCATCCCCAAGGAACTGGACGAAGCCGCCCGGATCGACGGTGCGGGCTGGTTCAAGATCTACCGCCAGGTGGTCATGCCGTTGGCTGGCCCGGCCACGGCCACGGTCGCGATCCTGACCTTCCTGCCGGCCTGGAACTCCTACCTGTGGCCGCTCATGGTGGTCCAGTCCGAGGAACTCCGCCCGGTCATGATCGGCATTCAGTACTTCTTCCAGCTCAACGTCTCCTGGGGCGAAGTGATGGCCTACGCATCGCTCATCACGGTTCCCGTGGTGATCCTCTTTATCGCCTTCCAGCGCTCCTTCATCAACAGCATCGCGTCCAGCGGCGTGAAGGGCTAACCACCCGCCGCTCCGGCCCCACCCGTGAAAGCAGACTGCAATCCCATGACAACAACCACCGCGCTCGGCTGCCAGTACCGGCCGCAGCACCACTACACCGCCGACCGCAACTGGCTGAACGATCCCAACGGACTGGTTTACGCCAACGGCACCTACCACCTCTTCTACCAGCACAACCCGACCGGGAACGTGTGGGGCAACATGTCCTGGGGGCACGCCACCTCAGCGGACCTGCTGCACTGGGACGAACAGCCGGTGGCCATCGCCTGCGACGAGCAGGAAGCCATCTTTTCCGGATCGGCCGTGCTGGACGCGGACAACACGAGCGGCTTCGGCACACCGGACAACCCGCCGCTCGTGGCCATCTACACCAGTGCCTATTCGTCCGTTTCCCCTCTGAGCGGCCGGCAGGCGCAGTCCCTCGCCTACAGCACAGACGACGGCGCCACCTGGACAAAGCATTCCGGGAACCCCGTCGCGGACCGCGGCTCCGCCGACTTCCGCGACCCCAAGGTGTTCTGGTACGACGGTGACGCCGGCGGTTACTGGGTGATGGTCGCCGTTGAAGCGCTGGACCGCGAGGTTGTCCTCTACAAGTCCGCCGACCTCAAAGCCTGGGAATACCTCAGCACCTTCGGCCCGGCGAACGCCACCGGAGGAGTGTGGGAATGCCCTGACCTGTTCGAGCTGCCGGTCGACGGCGACGCCGGGAACGCCAAGTGGGTGCTGGTGGTGAACCTGAGCCCCGGCGGAATCGCCGGCGGCTCCGGCGGCCAGTACTTTCTTGGAATGTTCGACGGCGTCGCATTCACTTCCGAAACCACGGTCACCGAGGGACTCCAGCAGGACGACAGCCGCATGGCCGAATACGGCTGGCTGGACTGGGGACGGGACTACTACGCTGCCGTGTCCTTCAGCAATGCACCGGACGGGCGCCGGCTCATGATCGGGTGGATGAACAACTGGCAGTACGGCGCCGTCACACCCACCAGCGGCTGGCGCAGCGCCATGTCCCTGGCCCGGGAAGTACGGCTCGCTACGCGGGGAGGCCGCGTGGTGCTGATTCAAACGGCCGTCGACCCCTTTGAAAACGGCGGGGCCACAACCCACAGCGAGGCCGCCCGGACACTCCCTGCCGGAACGCACTGGCTTCCTGCCGAGGCCTCGGGCGATGTGCTGCGGGTCGACGCCGAATTCGAGCCCGGCGACGGGAAAGTGGGTCTGGTGCTGCGGGCAGGTGGGGGCGAACGCACGGTTCTTGGCTACGACTCCGGCACGGGCGTGCTCAGTCTGGACCGCACTTTGTCTGGCAACACCGACTTCCATGAGTCGTTCGCTTCGGTGGAAAGCGTGGCGGTTCCGCTGGAGGACGGCCGGCTGAGGCTGCGGATCTTCCTGGACCGTTGCTCCGTGGAAGTTTTCGCGCAGGGCGGCCTCGCAACGATCACAGACCAGGTGTTCCCTGCTGAGTCCAGTGCCCGGCTGGGGCTATTTGCAGACCGCGACGGCGCCAGGCTGGTGAGTCTGGACATCGTTTGTGGTGAGTGAGCAGGGCAGCCGACGGTTGTCCCACGCTGGCAACGACACGAAACCGGAACAATTCCTGCGCGGACACACCGGGCCGTGACAGGATCAGTTATGTCCCAACGCCTGATGCTGCTTGACACTGCGTCGCTGTACTTCCGCGCCTTCTACGGTGTGCCCGACACGATCCGCCGCTCCGACGGCACGCCGGTGAACGCCGTCCGAGGCCTGATGGACATGATCGCCCGGCTCAGCACCGACTACGACGCGACGCATTTGATTGCCTGCTGGGACGACGACTGGCGTCCGCAGTGGCGGGTGGATTTGATCCCGAGCTACAAAGCGCATCGCGTCGCGGAGGTGTTGGCAGGGGCCCCCGACGTGGAGGTGATCCCGGACGCGCTCGAGGCCCAAATCCCGATGATCCGCCGGGTGCTTGAGCTCGCCGGCATCGCGGTCGTGGGGGCTGCCGAACATGAGGCGGACGATGTCGTCGGCACCTACGCCAGCCACGCGGAACTTCCGGTCGACGTAGTGACCGGCGACCGTGATCTCTTCCAGATCGTCGACGACGACCGCCAGGTGCGGGTGATCTACACCGCGCGCGGCATGAAGAACCTCGAAGCCATCACCGACGTCGTCATCGTCGCCAAGTACCGGGTGCTGCCCCAGCAGTACGCCGACTACGCGGTCCTCCGCGGCGACACCTCCGACGGACTGCCGGGCGTCGCCGGGATCGGCGAGAAGACCGCCGCCGCGCTGCTCGGCGAGTACGGCACGCTCGACGGACTGCTCGCAGCAGCGGCGGACGCCGGCAGCGGGCTGTCCGCATCCGTGCGGTCCCGCCTCGAAGCGGCCGCCGGCTACCTCAAGGTGGCGCCCGCCGTCGTCAACGTGGTGCGCGACCTCGAGCTGCCGACGCTTGAGCAGTTGGGCGCCCGGCTGAACCCTGTCACCGGCGAGCCACGCGCCGAACTCGAGCGCCTCGCGACCGAGTGGAACCTCGGTGGCTCGGTCAGGCGTCTGCTCGAGGCGCTCGACCTCCGGCGATAGGGGAGAGGCCCCCGCCGATCCGTTTCAGCGCCCATGCGCCTATTGTCAGGCTGAACAGACAGACGGCTTCGGCGGGCGCGGGACTTGCGGCGGTCCTCTTCGTCTCCGGATGCAGTGCGCCCGCCCCGGCGCCCGCGCCGGCCACGGATGAAACCAGAACCCTGCGGATAGCCACCGATGACGCGCCGGGACGTCCGGGCGCGGACCAGATTGAGGAATTCGCCCGCAAGGTCGCGGAACTCTCCGGCGGCAATGTCGTGATCGAACCGGTGTGGAAGGCCGTGGGCGGGGACAAGGACGACTGGGACCAGGCAGTGGCACGCGGCGTGGTTGCCGGCGAATTCGACATGGGGCTGGTTCCGGCCCGGGCCTGGGACACTGAAGGCGTGAGTTCCTTAGCGGCGCTGCACTCTCCGATCCTCGTGACCTCCGATGCGCTGATGGCAAAGGTGACCGAGCCGGCGATCGCGGACGAAATGCTCGCCGGGCTGGACACGCTCGGCGTGTCCGGTCCGGCGCGACCTACGATCTGATGAGCGCGCTGGGCGCCT
>JBKKDK010000207.1:0-14156 GCA_046708245.1 Arthrobacter sp. | reverse complement strand
TCGGCGTCAACGTCGTCGAAGCCATGGTGACGGCGCGGGAGAAGGAAGGCGCCTACACCTCCTTCAAGGACTACCTCATGAAGGTCCCCGCGGTGGTCTGCAACAAGCGCACCATCGAGTCCCTCATCAAGGCGGGTGCCTTCGACTCGCTGAAGCACCACCGGCGCGCCCTGGCCATGATCCACGAAGAGGCCATCGATTCGGTCATCACGCTCAAGCGCAACGAGGCGATCGGGCAATTCGACCTCTTCGCCGGGTTCGACGAAGCCGAATCCGAGGCCTCGCTCAGCATCGAGATCCCGGACCTGCCTGAGTGGGAGAAGAAGGACAAGCTCTCGTTCGAACGCGACATGCTCGGGCTCTACGTCTCGGACCACCCGCTGCAGGGCCTCGAGGGGCTGCTGAGCCAGCACGCCGACCAGTCCATCACCTCGCTCATCGCCGAGGACGGCCCGCACGACGGCGCCATCGTCACCATCGCGGGCATGATCACCTCGCTGAGCCGGCGGATCGCCAAAGCCAGCGGCAACGCCTACGCCCGCGCGGAGATCGAGGACCTGGGCGGTTCCGTCGAGGTCATGTTCTTCGGCCAGGTCTACGGGCCCATCGCCTCCGTGCTGGCCGAAGACCTGATCGTGGTGGTCAAGGGCCGGCTGCAACGCCGAGACGACGGCGCCGTGGCGCTCAACTGCATGGAGCTCTCCGTCCCGGACCTCAGCGAGGGCCTGAACGGGCCCCTCGTGATCACCATGCAGACCCACAAGGCCACCGAGGCCGTAGTGACCGAACTTGGTGATGTCCTGCGGACGCACCGGGGCAAGTCCGAGGTCCGCCTGCACCTGCAGGGCGACTCCAGGGTGGAGGTCATGGGCCTGCCCGTGCACTTGCGGGTCAACCCGAGCCCATCCCTGTTCGGCGACCTCAAGGTGCTCCTCGGCCCGACCTGTCTGGACTCCTGAGCCCGGGCCGGGCCCGGGCGTCCCGGTGAGGAGTCAGATCTCGTAATCGAGCGGGACCGGCTGGCTGTAGGCGCCCGAGTGGTAGAGCAGGGGAGCGCCGTCGTCGCCGACCTCGCCTTCGACCACCTCTACCACCACCACGGCGTTGTTCTCGAACGAGAGCCGCATCTGGACCTTGCCGATGAGCCACCCGGCGACGTCCTTCAGGATGGGCACCTCGTGGGGTCCCAGCGCCCAGTGGTCGCCCTCGAAGCGGTTGCGGGTCCTGGCGAAGCGGTCGGCCAGCTCCTGGTTCTCCAGCCCGAGCATGTGCACGCCGATGTAGGTGGTGTTGGCAACGGCCGGCCACGAGCTGGACGTGCGTGCCATGTTGAACGTGAACCGCGGCGGTTTGGCGGACAGCGAGGCCACCGAGGTCGCCGTGAAACCGAAAGGCACACCGTTGTAGTTGGCGGTGATGATCGCCACACCGGCGGCATGCCGGCGGAACATTTCCTTGAAGGTTCCTTCGAACACTCCATTCTCTGAGGCCACTGCGATCCAACTCCCTGCTGCACGTGCGTGTGATCTTCCTACCCTGCAAGCGTATTGCGCCCCCGAACGGCGGCGGAACTTGTTTACCCGGGACGTCATGTGGACGTCATCTTCCGACGCACGCTGCTATGTGCCCGGCCCGGCCAAAGCTTGTTAAGGTTTGTTGCATGAGAAAGCCCGCAGTGAACCTCCCGGCCCGGCAGCTCCCTGACGTCGGCGGCGGCGGCGACGGCGCCGGCCGGGTGCGCAGCGGCCTCCGGTGGCGGAAGGCCGCGGCCCTCGCCGCCGCCGGCGTGCCAGTGGGGCTGCTCTGGTGGGTTCTGGCGCCCTCGGGACTGAACCTGCTCTCGGGCAACGCGGCCTTGCAGAACGGCAGCAACATGGAGACCTGGCTGCCGCGGGATCTGGTCCTGGCCGGGCTGTTCCTGCTGGCCGGCTGCATTGCCGGGGTCCTGGCCTCCGGCTCCAAGCACGACGAGCCCTCGGGGCGGGAGGTTGCCGCCACCGTCCTCGCCGCGGCGCTGGGCGCAGTCATCGCCTGGGGGGCCGGTGTCCTGTGCGGGCTCTGGTGGGGGCCCGCGGCTGACGCTTCGGCCAACGCCAGCACCGCTTTTTCGCTGCGCTCTTACGCCGTCCTGGCCATCTGGCCGGCCGCCGTCGCCCTGGCCATCTTCCTGTGCAGCGTCGTGACGGCACCGCGGACACCGGACGACGGCGGCCCCGCGGCGTAACAGCGTCGGACCCGCCCGGCGCGGGACGTAAAATGTACGGGTGACCCTTACTCCTGACAGCCCCGTGTCCCCGGTCCCCGCAGACCTCACCTTCCGCACCGTTGACCTGCGCGGCCAGCGACTGTCCCTCGCCGGGCTCCGCGCCGCGGTGCCGCGGGCACAGACCGGCACCATGGCCGACGCCGAAGAGAAGGTCCTCAGCATCATCGCGGCGGTGCGCAGCCGCGGCGTCGCCGCCCTCCGCGAGCTGGCGCGCACGTTCGACGGCGTCGAACAGGAACACCCGCGGGTTCCCGCCGAAGCGCTGCGGGCGGCCCTGGCCGGGCTCGACCCCGCGGTGCGCGCTGCCCTGGAGGAATCCATCCGGCGTGCCCGCCGGTTCGCCGACGCCCAGCGCCCCGCGGACACCGACGTCGAACTGGGTGCCGGCGCCGTCGTCAGCCAGAACTGGGTTCCGGTGGCCCGGGTGGGCCTCTACGTCCCGGGCGGCCTCGCCGTGTATCCGTCCTCCGTGGTCATGAACGTGGTCCCGGCCCTCGCCGCCGGCGTCGAGTCGATCGCCCTGGCGTCGCCGCCGCAAAAGGACTTCGGCGGTCTTCCGCACCCCACCATCCTCGCGGCCGCCTGCCTGCTGGGCATCGACGAGGTCTACGCGATCGGCGGCGCCCAGGCCATTGCCGCCTTTGCGTACGGCATCCCCGCCACCGCGGCGGGCGGCGCGGCGCTGGACCCGGTGGACGTCGTCACCGGCCCCGGCAACATCTTCGTCGCCACCGCCAAGCGGCTGGTGAAGGGCGTCGTCGGCATCGACTCCGAGGCCGGCACCACCGAAATCGCGATCCTGGCCGACGCCACGGCCCGGCCGGACCTGGTTGCCGCGGACCTGATCAGCCAGGCCGAGCACGACCCCAAAGCCGCCTCCGTGCTGTTCACCGACTCCGCGGAGCTGGCCGCGGCGGTGCGCACCGAGCTGGAACGCCAGGCCGGCGCCACCAAACACGGCGCCAGGGTCCGCGAGGCCCTGTCCGGACCGCAGTCCGGCGTCGTCCTGGTGGATGACCTCGAGCAGGGCATCGCCGCCTGCGACGCCTATGCGGCCGAACACCTGGAGATCATGACGGCCGACGCGCCCAGGGTGGCTGCCCGGATCCGCAACGCCGGAGCCATCTTCGTGGGGGACTACAGCCCCGTGAGCCTCGGCGACTACTGCGCCGGATCCAACCACGTGCTGCCCACGTCCGGCACGGCAGCGTTCTCCTCCGGGCTGAACGTGACCACGTTCCTGCGCGCCATCCAGGTGATCAACTACAGCCAGGCCGCGCTGGAGGAGGTCAGCGGGCACATCGTGAGCCTCGCCGGCGCGGAGGACCTGCCGGCCCACGGCGACGCCGTCACCGCCCGGTTCACCAGGGACGCCTGACCACTACATGTAGTAATTACAGGCTTGTTATTCAGCTACATCTAGTCGTAAACTGAAGGCAACAGCACACCGCTGGCGAGTCCAGGATTGCGACAGGGGAGGAAACGACGTGTATTGCCCGTTCTGCCGCAACCCTGATTCCCGCGTCGTGGACAGCCGGATCGCCGACGACGGCTCCGCCATCCGCCGCCGCCGGCAGTGCCCCGAATGCGGCCGCCGCTTCACCACGGTGGAGACCACCAGCCTGACCGTCATCAAACGCTCCGGCGTGGGCGAGCCGTTCAGCCGCAGCAAGGTGATCAACGGTGTCCGGAAGGCCTGCCAGGGCCGTCCCGTGACCGAGGACGACCTCGCGCTGCTCGCGCAGGAGGTCGAAGAGACCATCCGCGCCTCCGGCGCCGCCGAGATCGACGCCCACGAGGTCGGGCTCGCCATCCTCAACCCGCTGCAGAAGCTCGATGAGGTCGCCTACCTGCGTTTCGCGAGTGTGTACCAGGCCTTCGAATCCCTGGAGGACTTCGAATCGGCCATCTCGCTGCTGCGCCACGAGGCCGGCGCCAACGGCCTGGACGGCAAAAACCCGCAGAAGAGCCCCCTCTAGCACTGCGCAGGGGACGCCGGTCCACAGACTCCGGTGGTGGCAGCGGAGGGGAAGCCGCGGCCACCACCGGCACCAACTTCAGAACTACCTGCCGCCTGAGACGGGCAGCACGGCGCCGGTGATGTATCCGGCCTCGGCCGACAACAGCCACAGCACGGCTGCGGCCACCTCATCCGGCTCGGCCCCGCGCCCCATCGGAATGGTGGGGTTGAGCCGCTCCACCCGGTCCGGCATGCCCGCGGCCGCGTGCAGTCCGGTGTTGGTGCTCCCCGGGGCCACGCAGTTCACCCGGATCCCCTGCGCCGCGACCTCCGCCGCCAGCCCCACGGTCAGCACATCGACGGCGCCCTTGGACGCCGCGTAGTGCACCCACGTTCCTGGTGAGCCGGCTTTGGTGGCGGTCGAGGAGATGTTGATGATGGAGCCGCCGCGGCCGCCGCGGTCGCGGCTGAGCCGCCGGACGGCCTCCTGGCAGACAAAGATGAGTCCGGCCGCGTTCACCTCGAGGACCCGCCGGACCGTAGCCTCCGGCACGTCCGCGAGGGGCCCGATCAGGTTCCCGGTGATCCCGGCATTGTTGACGACGGCGGCCAGCGGACCCAGCGTTTCGGCGGCGTCGAACAGGACGGCGACGGCGTCGGGGTCCCCGACATCGGCCTGGACAGCCCGTGCGGAGCCGCCGCCGGCCCGGATGGTACCAGCCACCGCGGCGGCGCCATCGGCGTCGGCGGAATAATTGACGGCGACGGCGTACCCGGCGCGGGCGGCCCGCAGGGCGATCGCCGCGCCGATGCCGCGGCTGCCGCCGGTGACAATGACGACGCCCGGCCCGGGGACAGCCATGGTGCTACTTGGCCAGTTTGTGCTTCAGGGCGATCTCGATCGCGGCGCCCACGATGCCGGCGTCGTTTTTGAGCTCTGCCGGGACGATCGGGGTGCGGAGCTTGAGCCGCGGCAGGTACTCGTCGGCGCGCTTGGAGATGCCGCCGCCGACGATGAACAGCTCGGGGGAGAAGAGGAACTCGACATGGGAGAAGTAGCGCTGCAGCAGCACGGAGTACTCTTCCCAGCTCAGGCCGTCCCGCTCGCGGGCCACCGCGGAGGCTTTGCTCTCGGCGTCGAAGCCGTCAATTTCCAGGTGGCCCAGCTCGGCGTTGGGCACGAGTTTGCCGTCGAAGATGAAGGCGGAACCGATCCCGGTGCCGAGGGTGATGACCAGCACGGTGCCTGCCACGCCTTCACCCGCACCGTAGCGTGCCTCGGCCAGGCCGGCTGCGTCGGCGTCGTTGATGACCTCCACGGGGCGGCCCAGCCGGGCGGTGAGCATGGCATCGATGTCGAGGTCCAGCCAGGCGTTGTCAACGTTCGCCGTCGAGTGGACCACGCCGTGCTGGATGATGCCCGGGAAGGTCACGCCGACCGGGGAAGCTGCGTCCGGAGCGTCGGGACGCTTGGACAGCTCGGTGACGACCTGCGCCACAACTTCGGCAACGGCTTCGGGAGTGGACGGCTGCGGGGTGGGCACGCGGAGCCGGTCGCCCACCAGCTTGCCCTTCTTCAGGTCGACGATTCCGCCCTTGATCCCGGTGCCGCCGATGTCAATGCCGATCAGCAGGGAGTTCTTCTTCGACTTCTCGTCCTTCTTGGCCAATGTAGTTCCGTTCGTGGCAGGGGGGCGGGCTAGGTAGGGTGCGGCCCAGGGCCGGCGAAGACCGGGATCTTCGGAGATGGTGCAGGGCTCAGGGGAGGGTGAGGACCTCGGCGCCGGACTCTGTCACCAGCAGCGTGTGTTCGAACTGGGCAGTGCGCTTGCGGTCCCGGGTCACTACCGTCCAATCGTCGGCCCACATATCCCAGTCGACGGTGCCGAGGGTGAGCATGGGTTCAATCGTAAAGACCATACCTGCCTCGATCACGGTGTTGTAGGCAGGCGCGGCGTCGTAGTGCGGAATGATCAGTCCGGTGTGGAAGGCCTCGCCCACTCCGTGCCCGGTGAAGTCGCGGACCCCCCCGTAGCCGAAGCGCTTGGCGTACGACTCGATGGTCCGGCCGATCACGTTGATCTCGCGGCCCGGCGCCACCGCGCGGATGGCGCGGTTCAGCGATTCCCGGGTCCGCTCAACGAGCAGGCGGGATTCCTCGTCGACGTCGCCCACCAGGAAGGTGTAGTTGGTGTCACCGTGGACGCCGCCGATGAACGCGGTGATGTCGATGTTGAGGATGTCGCCATCGTGGACGACGGTGTTGTCCGGGATGCCGTGGCAGATCACTTCATTCAGGGACGAGCACAGCGACTTGGGGAAGCCGCGGTAGCCGAGCGTGGACGGGTACGCCTTGTGGTCCAGCAGGAACTCATGGCCCACCCGGTCCAGCTGGTCGGTGGTGACCCCGGGCTGGATGTGCTTTCCGACTTCCACGATCGCCTGGGCTGCGATCCGTGAGGCGATCCGGATCTTTTCGATGGTCTCCGCCGTCTTGACCTCCGACCCGGTGAACTTGGCCGGCGCCGGCTTTCCCACGTATTCGGGGCGTGGGATGGAGGCCGGTACGGAAAGCTGCGGGCTGACTGTTCCCGGGACCAGGGTGCCGATGGGTGCAGTCGAGGCGAGTGAAGGCATAGATTGATCATATAAGTAGCGGCCGAAGGCCGTTAATTACAGCCGGAAAAACACAGCAGAGCGAGGAGCAGCGATGCCCGAATACTGGTACAACGTCAACACGCACGAGGTCGAAGAGGACGCCATGTCCGACTGGAGCCAGCTGATCGGCCCCTACAAGACCCGGGAGGAAGCCGAGCACGCCCTGGAAAAGGTCAGGGCGCGCAACGAGACGTGGGAAAAGGACGACGAGGACTGATCCGCCGGCCGGCGGACCATTCCTCGTATCCGGGCCGCTGCGGCGGCGCCTAGAAGGAGTGCTCGGGGCCCGGGAACTGCCCGGAACGCACGTCCTCGCCGTAGGCCCTGGCGGCGTCGCCCAGCGAGGTGCGCAGGTCCGCGTACTGCTTGACGAACTTCGCCATCCTGCCGCCGCGCATGCCCGCCATGTCCTGCCACACCAGCACCTGGCCCGTGGTGGCGTTGCCTGCGCCGATGCCGATCGTCGGAACGGCCACGGCAGCATCCACAGCGGCCGCCGTCCCGGCCGGAACCATTTCCATCAGCACGGAGAACGCGCCGGCCTCCACCAGCGCCACCGCATCATCGATGAGCCGCTGGGCGTCATCGCCGCGGCCCTGGACCCGGTAGCCGCCCAGGGTGTGCTCGCTCTGCGGCGTGAACCCGATGTGCGCCATGACCGGAATGCCGGCCTGGACCATGGCCCGGACCGTCTCGGCATAAAACCGGCCGCCCTCGATCTTGACGGCGTGCGCCAGGCCTTCCTTGAGGAAGCGCACACCGGTGGCCACCGCCTGCTGGGGAGAGACTTCATAACTGCCGAAGGGCAGGTCCGCCACCACCAGGGCGCGCCGGGCCGACCGCGTCACGGCGCGGCACAGTGGGAGCAGCTCGTCCACGGTCACCGGGAGGCTCGTCTCGTTGCCAAAGACGTTGTTGGAGGCCGAATCGCCCACCAGGAGCACTTCAATGCCTGCCTGGTCAAAGATCTCGGCCGTGTACTGGTCGTACGCCGTGAGCATGGCAAAGCGTTCCCCGTTGAGCTTGGCCTGGTGCAGGTGGTGCGTGCGGATCCTGGCCACCGGTTTCCGGCCAGCATCAGCCGGCTCCCCGCCGCCCGCGGGCGCCCCGGGAGAGTTCCCTGCCGGGCCGTTGCCGTAGGGTGCCGCAATCTCTGCGGGCGTGCTTGAATCGGGACTGCTGCTTGTGGCCATGGCACGAGCGTAGTGCGCCACCGCGCGTCCTAGCTACTGGCCGCCGGCGGCGGAGCGGGTGAATCCGGTCACAGCGGCGGCCCGTCCGCGTCCGGGACCGGGCTCGCCGGGGCTTAATCCCGGTTCCTTGTGTTAACGCTGTGTTACGCGCGGCGGCCGCGCCAGCAATCGGTGGCAATGCTTAGTAAAGTGAACGATGAGCAGCTGCGGGACCCATGCACCAAGGGCCTGGGGCACGGACGAATGAACCGGAAAGAGGCCAGTATGGACCGCCAGCAAGAGTTTGTCCTGCGGACGATCGAAGAGCGCGACGTGCGGTTTGTGCGTTTGTGGTTCACCGACGTCGTGGGATCGCTGAAGTCCGTGGCGCTGGCGCCGGCGGAAGTGGAAGGCGCTTTTGAGGAAGGGCTCGGCTTTGACGGCTCCTCCATCGAGGGGCTCGCCCGTGTCTTCGAGTCCGACATGCTGGCCCAGCCGGACCCGGCCACCTTCCAGATCCTGCCCTGGCGCGGCGAGACCGAAGCGACGTCGCGGATGTTTTGCGACATCCTGACCCCCGACGGCGAACCCTCCGCCGCGGATCCGCGCAATGTGCTCAAGCGCAACCTGGCCAAGGCCGCCGACATGGGCTTCACCTGCTACACCCATCCCGAGATCGAGTTCTACCTGCTGAAGTCCCAGCAGCCCGGCCCGGACGGTGCGCCGGTCCCGGTCGACGAGGGCGGTTACTTCGACCACGTCCCCGGCGGTGTGGCCCAGGACTTCCGCCGCACGGCGGTGACCATGCTCGAATCCGTCGGGATCTCGGTCGAGTTCAGCCACCACGAGGCCGGCCCCGGGCAGAACGAGATCGACCTGCGCTACGCGGACGCGCTGCAGACCGCGGACAACATCATGACGTTCCGCACCGTGATCAAGGAAGTCGCGCTGCAGCAGGGAACCTACGCCACCTTTATGCCCAAGCCGTTCACGGCGCACCCGGGATCGGGCATGCACACCCACTTCTCGCTGTTCGAAGGCGACACCAACGCGTTCTACGAGGCGGGAGCGGAGTTCCAGCTTTCCGAGACCGCCCGGCAGTTCATTGCCGGCATCCTCAAGCACGCCCCCGAGTTCACCGCCGTCACCAACCAGTTTGTGAACTCCTACAAGCGCCTGTGGGGCGGGGGAGAGGCGCCGAGCTACCTCAGCTGGGGCCACAACAACCGTTCCGCCCTGGTCCGTGTGCCGCTCTACAAGCCCGGGAAAGGCCAGTCGGCCCGGATCGAGTACCGCGGCATCGACTCCGCCGCCAACCCCTACCTGGCCTACGCCGTGCTCCTGGGCGCCGGGCTCAAGGGCGTCGAGGAGGGCTACCAGCTGCCCGCCGCGGCGGAGGACGACATCTGGTCGCTGAGCTCGGCCGAGCGCCGCGCCATGGGCCACGATCCGCTTCCGGCCAGCCTGCATGACGCCATCCGGACCATGGAGGACTCCGAACTCATGCCGCAGATCCTGGGCGAGCAGGTTTTTGAGCACTTCCTGCGCAACAAGCGCGCCGAATGGCAGGACTACCGCCTGCAGGTGACGCCCTACGAACTACAGCGCAACCTCGGCATCCTGTAGGAGCCCCGGTGAGCCTGGCACGACGCCTCATTGCCGCCGGCTTCAGTGATCTGGAGAAAGGCGAACGGTTCCTGGCTGCCCCGGAGCTGGAGGGGCTGGAGCAGGACGTCCTGTTTGCCGGGCTGCAGCTCGCCGCGAACCCGGACACCGCCCTGCAGTCGCTGGTCCGGCTGATCGAGAAGCACCCGGCGCTCCGGAAGCTGGCCGCGGCGGACCTCGAGACCAGCGAGCCGCTTTACCGGGTGCTGGGGGCCTCCGAGGCGCTCGGCGAATTCCTGATCCGCCACCCCGAGCACCTCGACGCCTTCGAGGTGACGGCCAGCCCGGAGCCCCGCGCGGCCGACGCCGCCGTCCTGCGTGCCCGGCTGCTGGAGTCGGTGCGTGCCGATCCGAAGTCGGCGCGGCCGGTCGCCGGGCTGTCCGGGCAGGAGGGGTACGAGGCCCTCCGCACGGCCTACCGGCGCGGCCTCGTCGAGCTCGCGGTCAAAGACCTCTGCGCGGCCGACCCGCTGGACTTCCTGCCCGCCGCGGGGGCCGAACTTGCCGACCTTGCCGGTGCCGCCATCGAGGCCGCCCTCGCCGTCTCCCGGACCGAGGCCGCCGGGAACTTCAGCGCCGCGGAGGTCGCCGACGTCGGGCTCGCCGTGATCGGCATGGGCAAGTGCGGAGCCCGCGAACTGAACTACATTTCCGACGTCGACGTCATCTACGTCATCGAATCCGGCGAGCTGGACGACTCCCGCGCCAACACCATCGGCACCGCCCTGGCCTCCGGCATTTCCCGGGCCATCATGGCCATCGGCCGCGAACCGGGACTGTGGGAGGTCGATGCCAATCTCCGGCCCGAGGGAAAGTCCGGCCCGCTGGTCCGCACCCTTGCCTCGCACGAGAGCTACTACGCCCGCTGGGCCGAGAGCTGGGAGTTCCAGGCGCTGCTGAAGGCACGGACCATCGCCGGTGACACCGATCTCGGGGCCCGGTACGAGGCGGCAGTCGCACCGCTGATCTGGTCCTCGGCCGGGCGTGAGGGGTTCGTCGAATCCGTCCGGTCCATGCGCCGCCGGGTCACCGAGCACATCCCCGCCGAAGAGGAACAGCGCCAGATCAAGCTCGGCCGCGGCGGCCTGCGTGACGTCGAGTTCACCGTCCAGCTGCTGCAGCTGGTGCACGGAAAATCCGATGAATCGCTGCGCTGCCGCGACACCACCTCGGCCATCGCCGCGCTGTCCGCCGGCGGCTACATCGGCCGCTCGGACGCCGCCGAGTTCGACCGGGACTACCGCTACCTGCGCCTGCTCGAACACCGGATCCAGCTCTTCCAGCTGCGCCGCACCCATCTGATGCCGGTCCGGGAAGCCTCGCTGCGCGCCCTGGCCAAGGCCGTGCTGGGACCCTTTTCCAGTGAGCGGCCCAAACCCGATGCCCTCATGGCCGCGTGGCGCCGGACCAAGCGCTCCGTCCGCGAACTGCACGAACGCATCTTCTACCGGCCGCTGCTCACCACGGCGGCCACGCTCAGCAGCGAAGAGGCCCGGCTGACGCCCGAGGCGGCGCAGGGACGGCTCGCGGCGCTCGGTTATCTCGACCCGCAGGGCGCCATGCGGCACATCGAGGCCCTCACCGCCGGGGTCAGCCGCCGCGCCGCGCTCCAGCGCCAGCTCCTGCCGGTCCTGCTGGGCTGGCTCGCTGAGGGCGTTGATCCCGACGGCGGGCTGCTGGCCTTCCGCCGCGTCAGCGAGGCGCTGGGCACCACGCACTGGTACCTCGGCCTGCTCCGGGACTCGACGGCGGCTGCCGAACGGCTCTGCCACGTCCTCGCCAACTCCCGCCTGATCGCCGACCTCCTCGAGGTGTCACCGGAATCCGTGGCCTGGCTCGGCTCCGACAAGGAACTGGTGCCGCTGAGCTTCGAGGCGCAGTGGCAGGAGATCCTCTCCAAGATGTCCCGGCACGCGGAGCCGGAAAGCGCCATGCGCCTGATCCGGCTGATCCGGCGCCGGGAAATCCTGCGGGTCGCCATCGCCGACAGCGCCGGGCTGCTCGACCAGGACCAGGTCGGCAGGGCACTGGCGGACACGGACCGGGCCGCCGTCCTGGGGGCGCTGCGGGTGGCGGAAACCATCGTCACCGCGGAGGAACCGCTCAAGACGCACGTGCTGGTGGTCGCCATGGGCCGGCAGGGCGGACGGGAGATCGGCTACGGCTCGGACGCGGACGTAATGTACGTTCACCGCGGACTGCCGGGGGTGCCCGAGGAGGAGGCCCAAAAACAGGCCGGCCAGATCGTCGGGACACTCTCCAACCTCCTCACCCAGCCGCTGAAGCCGGCCATCCTCGCCGAACGGGTGCTGATGGTCGACGCCGACCTGCGGCCCGAAGGCAAGAGCGGGCCCATGGTGCGTTCGCTGGAGTCCTACGCAGAGTACTACCGCCGGTGGTCCCTCGTCTGGGAGGCGCAGGCGCTGCTGCGCGCCCGGCCGATGGCCGGCGACGACAAACTGTCCCGCGACTTTGTGGCGCTGATCGACCCCATCCGCTACCCGGCGGAACTCTCCGTGCCCGACGTCCGGGAAGTCCGCCGCGTCAAGGCCAGGGTCGAGGCGGAACGGCTGCCGCGCGGAGCGGACCCCGCCCGCCACCTCAAGCTGGGCCGCGGCGGCCTGAGCGACGTCGAATGGCTCGCCCAGCTGCTCCAGCTCCAGTACGCGGGCCGGCATCCCGAACTGCGCACCACGTCAACGGTGGACGCCCTCGAGGCAGCTGCCGGCCTGGGGCTGCTGGCGGCCGACGACGTCGAGATCCTGCTCCGGTCCTGGCGGCTGGCAAGCCGGATCCGCTCAGCCAACGTGATCTGGACCGGCCGGGCCTCGGACCTGCTGCCGTCCTCCCGCCGGGACCTCGAAGCCGTGGCCCGCTGGTGCGGCTACGGCCAGGGAAACGCCGCCGCGCTCGAGGAGGACTACCTGCGGATCAGCCGGCTTGCCCGCGGCGTCTACGAGCGGGTCTTCTACGGCCAGTAGCCCCGCCCCGCGCGGCCGGAGGAGCCCCGCGAGGGCTGACACGCGCCGGACCCGGTGCTATTTTTGGCCCATGGCAAAGCAAATGTTCCTGAATCTCCCCGTCAAGGATCTCGACAAGACGGTCGAGTTCTTCACCGCGCTGGGTTTTAGCTTCAACCCGGACTTCACCGATGAGAACGCCACCTGCATGATCGTCAATGACAGCGCCTACGTGATGCTGCTGGTGGAGGGCTACTTCAAGACTTTTACTTCCAAGCAGGTCGCCGACGCCAGGAGCACCGCGGAGGCCATCGTGGCTTTCTCGGTGGACAGCCGCGACGCCGTCGACGAGCTGGTACGGAAGGCCCTGACCTCAGGCGGGACCCCGTCCGAGGAGGCCCAGGACTACGGGTTCATGTACACCCACAGTTTCCAGGACCCGGACGGCCACCTTTGGGAAGTCTTTTGGATGGACCCGGCCGGCCCGCCCAAGGACGCCGCACTCTGACCCTGCCCGGCCGCGGCCGCCCCCGGCTTGGGTACGCTTCTGTCATGGCTGAAAACGTGTGGCTGCTCCCGCTGAAGCACCTTGATGACGATGCCCGCGCCATCAAACTGGGGGAAATCGCGGAGCTCGAGGTCGGTGAAGAGCAGCGCAGGTTTGTCGGGGATCCGCTGCGGATGATGCTGATTGCCCTGGCCGAGGATTCGCGTTACCCCTACGCGGTGGACTCCAACGGGACCGCCGTGGGCGTGCTGACGCTGCAGACGGGTGCCGCGACCTTGGCCGGGTGGCCTGACGATGATTCTGTCCTGCTGCTGCGCGGCTTCCTGATCGACCGCCGGGAACAGGGCAAAGGCCTCGGGACGCTCGCCGCGGAGGAGGTTGTCCGGGAGGCCGCCAAACTCGCGGCGGCCCTCGGCGGGCAACACACCGGCGTCGTGCTGCCCGTCAACGATCTCAACCCGGCCGGGCAGGCCGCCTACCGCAAGGCCGGGTTCGAGGACCGCGGCGATTACCTCGGCGGCGACGCCGGCCCGCAACGGACCATGTACCGGCCGTTCTGAGCGGCCGGTACGCGGAAGCAAAGAGTTGCGCGTAATGCGGAGGCACCGGAAGTGAGCCATGGAACACTGTCGGTATGAATATTGTCGAATTCCTTGAGGCCCGCATCGCCGAACAAGAGGCCGGCATCCAGGGCCGCCCGCTCGTGGCGGGACCCGCCGCCGAGGCGGCCGCAGGCGACGATATGGCGCTCCCGCTCTCCCTGACGGACGCGCTGCTGGCCGAATGCGCCATGAAGCGGCAGATCGTGGCCGACTGGAAGGCCGCTGCCGAGAAGGACAGCATCACCGACCCGGCAGATGCCGAGGAACCGGTGGCTCTGGCACGCTATTCCATGCTGATCGTCCTGGCCGCCGCGTACAAGGAGCACCCCGACTACAACGACGAATGGGCGCTCCACGGCTAGGAC
>JBKKDK010000206.1:0-3366 GCA_046708245.1 Arthrobacter sp. | reverse complement strand
CGCCACCCCTGACCTCATGGGCAAGGTTGGCCGCCTCGGTAAGGTCCTGGGTCCGCGTAACCTGATGCCGAACCCGAAGACCGGCACCGTGACCGCTGACGTCGCCAAGGCCGTCAACGACATCAAGGGCGGCAAGATCGACTTCCGCGTCGACAAGCACTCGAACCTGCACTTCATCATCGGCAAGGTTTCGTTCGACGCCATGAAGCTGGCCGAGAACTACGCAGCCGCACTGGAAGAGGTCCTTCGCCTCAAGCCGTCCGCTTCCAAGGGCCGCTACATCCAGAAGGCCACCGTCGCCACGACGTTCGGCCCGGGCATCTCGGTTGACCCCAACGTCACCAAGGTCCTGACCGAGGTCTAGTCCTCACCTGCCTCAGAAGGCAGCAGCAAAAGACCGTCCCGCATCCCGCGGGGCGGTCTTTTCTGTATTCTGCGCCCCCGCTAGGCTGTCCCGGTGACTATAGCGCCGTATCTCATCGAACCCCTCGTCCTCCCCGCTGCCGTGGATTCCGCCGACGCCGGCGACTTCCAGGAACTCGGCCGGATGTGCGATGCCATGACGCTCCAAGTGTGGGGAAACCTCGACCGGGCAACACCGGCGGCCGCCCGGCTCCAGTTCTGGCACGACAACTCCTACCGGCAGATCCGGATCTTCTTCGTCCGCCAGGGCGGCAGGATGGTGGCCCGCTCGTGGGTCCGCTGCGAACTCCGGGAGAACCTCAGCAGTGCCCTCCTTTACGTCGAGGTCCTCGAGGAGTTCAGCGGCCGGGGCATCGGTTTGGCGATGCTGCGGCACGCCGAGGCACTGGCCGCCGCAGAGGGCCGCACGATTCTGCAGAGCTTCACGGAGCACCCTGCCGGTTTCGACACCGGCGGACCGGACGTTCTCAGGCCCGCCACCGGAACCGGGGCGCTGCCTGCCGCGGCCCGGGGCGTCCGCTTCGCCCTGCAGGCCGGCTACCGCCTCGAGCAGGTCGAGCGATTCAGCACCCTGGACTTGCAGGCGCATGAAGGCGGCTGGGATGCCCTGGAGCAGGAAGCCCTGGCCAAGGCGGGGGCGGAGTACGAGCTCCTGGGCTGGACCGGCAGGTGTCCGGACCGCTACGTGGAGCAGATGGCCGTCCTGATGTCCCGGATGAGCACCGATGTGCCCACCGGGGAGCTGAGCTACGACGCGGAGCACTGGGACGTGGCGCGGGTCCGGCACGTCGAGGACACCTGGGACCGGGCCGGCCTGGTGTCCCTCGTTGCGGTCGCGAGGCACCGGGGCAGCGGGGAACTGGCCGCCTATACGGTGCTGCAGCTCACCGCCGCGAAGCCGTGGCTGGGGGACCAGGACGACACCCTCGTCGCAGGCAACCACCGCGGCCACCGGCTCGGCATGCTGGTCAAACTCCTGAACCTGCGCACGCTCCGGTCCGGGTTCCCGGCGGTGGAACGCGTGGTCACGTTCAACGCCGCGGAAAACGACCACATGCTCGCCATCAACGTCGCCCTGGGTTTCCGGCCCGCCGGGTACGACGGCGAGTGGCAGCGGGTCGTCCCCGCGTAACCGATGGAACGGCGGACCAAACCGGCATATGCTGACGGTTGAAAGCCCGGCCCATGCCGGGCTTCCGGCACCAACAGCGGATGGCACAACGGCTGGGATGAGCCCTCTATGGCAAGCGACGTACGGATTGAACAGCTGTGGATCCCCGATTCCGTGGACGGACCGGACGCCGCTGACTTCGTGGCCGCCGTCGAAGTCGGACGCAAGGTGCGCATGCAGACCTGGGGGAGTGACGACCTCGCCTACGCCCCGCAGGAAAAGCTGCTGGAATTTGCCGACCCGTACGAGCGCCAGGTCATCCTGGTGGCCAAGATCGACGGCGAGATCGTCGGCACCGTGGACATCGCCCTGCCGCTCGCGGACAACCTCGACCTCGCCGAGTTCACCCTCGACATCCTGCCCGAATTCCAGGGCCGGGGCGTGGGCCGCCAGCTGCTCGAGGCTGCCGAACACTTCGCCCGCGACGAGGGCCGGCACACCATCCTGATCGACACGAACCATCCGGGCGCCTCCCTGGTCGACACCGACGCCGGGCAGCTGGTGCCCGGAAGCGGGCTCGGCTTTGTGCCCCTCGGCAGCCGCGAGGTGGAATTCGCCACTCATACCGGCTACACCCTGCAGCACATTGAACAGTTCAGCGCCTGCTCCCTGCCGCTCGACAGCAAACTCGTCGCCGAACTCGAGGCCGAGGCCGAGGCCGCCAACGGTGGCCGCTACCGGCTGCACCACTGGACGGACCGGTGCCCGGAGCAGTGGCTCGAAGCCGTCGCGGCGCTCGAAAACCGTGCGGGTGAGGACGGTGTTCCCGGGGTCGAGCCGGAGGGCATGGTCTTTGACGGCCAGATCCTCCGCGAGGCGGAGGAGGTCACCATCGCGCAGGGGCGCCGGACGGTGGTCACCGCCGTCGAACACCTCGGCAGCGGCGAACTCGTCGGACTCACCACCATCAGTGTCCTGGCACTGCGCCCCGACGTCGTGTTCCAGGACGACACCGTGGTCCTGCAGGAACACCGCGGCAACAAACTCGGCCTGCTGATCAAGGTGGCCAACATGGAGCGGCTGACCGAACAGTTCCCGGACGCCAGGGTCCTCTACACCTGGAACGCGCCGGAAAACCGCTACCTGCTCAAGGTCAACCAGCAGCTCGGCTTCACCACCGCCGGCGTGACCGGGATCTGGCAGAAGGAACTGCCGGACTTCGGACCGAGCAGCAGCTGATCCGCTCCGGGCCGGCTGCTGCGCCCCGATTTGGAGCACACGCACCGTGTCCCGTAAGCTGGGAGGACCAAAGACCGTCGGTTGTTGGAAATCCACTCTCCCAAGCGAAACTCACTTCTGCAGTTGAGCCGGGGAGAGCCAGTGGATCTCCAGACGAAGGACCCTGAACATAGGGCGGCCGGCGCAGGTGAACGAAGCAAAGCTCCGCGGTCATGGACCGCGTCGAGCCAAGCCCCGTGCATCTGCGCGGGGCGTTTTTAGTTTTAGCTCTCTTGAGCGGGGACCGGGAAATACCGGCACTATCCCCGGAAGGAGGGTTATGGCAACGCCTAGCAAGGTTTCAGCAGTAGCTGAGATCACTAACGATTTCAAGGAATCGAACGCCGCTGTCCTGACCGAATACCGCGGGCTCACCGTTGCACAGCTCAAGCAGCTGCGTGTCTCTCTCGGCCAGGACACCAAGTTCTCGGTCGTCAAGAACACCCTGACCGCCATTGCAGCCAAGGAAGCTGGTGTCGAAGCATTCGACGGCCAGCTCGCCGGCCCCACTGCAATCGCGTTCATCAAGGGTGACGCAGTCGCAGCGGCCAAGA
>JBKKDK010000205.1:0-14075 GCA_046708245.1 Arthrobacter sp. | reverse complement strand
CATCAATCTCAACGGTGTCCACTACGCCACCCGCCGCGTCGCCGAATCCATGGTGAAGAACAGGATCGGGCGCATCGTGAACATCTCCTCCGTGTCCGCTCAGCGCGGCGGCGGGACGTTCTCTAAGACGCCCTACTCAGTGGCGAAGGCGGGCGTGATCGGTTTGACCCGCGCCACGGCCCGCGAACTCGGCGAGTACGACATCACCGTCAACGCCATCTCGCCGGGCCCGATCGACACCGACATCATGGGCGGCACCCTCAGCGAGGAACGTAAGGACGAACTCACCAAGGATCTCGTGGTCAACCGCGTTGGCTCCACCCGGGACATCGCGGCAGCCATCGCCTTCCTCATCAGCGAGGACGCCGGTTACATCTCCGGCCAGACGCTGAATGTGGATGGCGGCCTCTACATGCACTAAGGAAGAAGCATCGTGCCCCAACACAGCCAAACCCCCGCCCCCTCCGGTTTCGCATCCTGGAGCAAGGGACGAAAGATTTACCTCGCCGTCGGGATCCTGGCCTGCCTGGCCGGCGTCCTGATGATGGTTTTTTCACGCTAGAGAATTTCACCTGATTTGACCGTTCCACCCAATCGTTCCGCCCCCACTGAGTTACACCGCTGATTGCTCGACGAGGAGTTTTTATGTCCGTAACAACAACGTCCACACGGGACCTACTGGAGACACCGGTCCTTAGATCGGCCATCTCCAAGGCCTCCCGCCGGCTCATGCCCATGCTGGTGATCCTCTATGTGGTCGCCTTCCTGGACCGCACCAACGTGGGCTTCGCTGAAGCCGCCCTGGGCGTGGACAAGGGCATCACCGCCGGCGCCTACGCCCTCGGCGCCGGGATCTTCTTCATCGGTTACGCCCTGTTCGAAATCCCCAGCAACCTGCTCCTGACCAAGTTCGGGGCGAAGGTGTGGCTGGCCCGCATCGCCATCACCTGGGGCATCGTCTCCGCCTGCTTCGCGTTCGTCCAGGGCGAGACGTCCTTCATCATCCTGCGGTTCCTGCTCGGTGTCACCGAGGCCGGGCTGTTCCCGGGCGTCATCATGTTCCTGGCCGCGTGGTTCCCCAACAAGGTCCGAGTCAAGATGTTCGCCATCTTCTACCTGGCCCAGCCGTTCTCCCAGATGCTGGGCGCACCGCTGTCCGGCTGGCTGATCAACATCGGCGACCAGGTGCCTGGGGTCCAGGGCTGGCAGGTCATGTTCTTCGTCGAGGGCATGCTGGCGGTAGTGGCCGGTATCGCCGCGTACTTCTTCCTGATCAACAGCCCGCAGGACGCCAAGTTCCTGAACAAGGACGAGAAGAACGCTCTCCTGGAGGTCATGGCGCTGGAAGACACGGTCAAGGAGGAGTCCGGACCGCGCGGCGTCCTGGCCGCCATGAAGAACGGCAAGGTCTGGTACTTCACCATCATCTACTTCTGCCTGCAGATCGCCGTTTACGGCGTCACGTTCTACCTGCCGCAGCAGGTGGCCCAGTTGACCGGCCAGAAGGTGGGCCTCGCAGTCGGCCTGATGGCAGCCATCCCGTGGTTCTTCGGCATCTTCGCCTGCTATTTCATCGGCCGGGCTGCCAACACCGTGGTCCGCCGCCGGGTCTGGGGCACCGGGCTGTTCATCTCCACCGGCCTTTGCATCTTCGGCTCGGCGTGGGCAGGCACCAACCACCTCCCGGCACTCGGCATCATCTTCATCACCCTCGCCGTGTGCAGCTTCCTCTCCATCGGCCCCATCGCCTGGTCCTACCCGACGGCGTTCCTCACCGGAACGGCCGCCGCCGCGGGAATCGGCCTGATCAACTCGCTCGGAAACCTCGGCGGCTTCGTCGCGCCGATCCTGCGCACCAATGTCAACCAGATCGCGGCTGACCCCACTGGCTCAGCAGGTATCTTTGCCCTGGGCGTGCTCCCGTTCCTGGCTGCGGCCATGATGTTCGCGACCCGCCGCTTCAAGAACAAGGCGGACGACCTGCTCGAGCAGTAACGTCTTCCAGCGCCATTTACTGGATCCAGCAGAAAGCACCAACACATGCAGCAGAGCCGTGGCAGTCAGACCTCCAGCACCAGGATCCTGGTGGGGGTCAGCACCAAGATGTACCTCGGTTACCGGGACAGCCTGAACTGGCTGGAGCGGCTGCGGCATGAAGTGGACACCCGTCCGGCCCACGCGGCCGGGCGGGTTGTGCCGTTTGTCATCCCGTCCTTACCCGTCCTGCCCGCGGCGGCCGGACTCCTTGAGGGTTCGCCGATGCTGCTCGGTGCGCAAAACTGCGGCTGGGCGGACGGGCCCTGGACCGGGGAAGTGGCCCCGTCCATGCTCGCCGAACTCGGCGTCCGGCTCGTGGAGATCGGCCATGCCGAACGCCGGAAACACTTCAGCGAGGACGACGCCATGGTGGCCCGCAAGGTCCGGGCCGCGGATGACGCCGGGCTCACCCCGCTGCTGTGTGTGGGGGAGTACGACGGCGGCCAGCCCGCCGCGGCAGCCGACTTTGTGTACGGCCAGATTGAGTCGGCCGTCGACAGCGACTGGAACCTCGCCGGGCGTCTCACCATCGCCTACGAACCCGTCTGGGCCATCGGCGCGGCAGAACCCGCCGCCGCGGCCTACGTGTCCGACGTCGTCCAGCGCCTCCGCGCACAGCTCGCCGCGGCGGGCGTTCATGAGCTACCGGTCATCTACGGCGGCTCCGCCAAACCCGGACTGCTGCCGACCCTCGAGGGCGTCTCGGGCCTGTTCCTCGGCCGTTTTGCACACGACCCCGCGAACTTCGGCACGGTACTGGACGAAGCACTCCAGCTGGCCTAAGCCTTCCCGCGTGCCCCCGCCACCACGGGACATGTCCCCCTGTGGCCACGAGGAGTGGGCAGAATGCCATTGTGCCCAGTGCACGCAGCTAAGAATGGGCATGTCCCCTCTGGCTGAGAACTGCCACCAATGAGCATGTCCCCCTTTGCTCACGAGGAGTGGGCAGGATGCCATTGTGCCCAGTGCACGCAGCTAAGAATGGGCATGTCCCCTGGGGGTGGGGTGCGGGTACTAGGACGCCACCGAGCGCTGACACAGTCCGATGAACGCGCCCAGCTGTTCCATGCCCGCCGGATGCGCGGGCAGGTAATTTGTCAGTTCCGGCGCGCGGACAATCACGGCGCGCCACTGGCCGCGTGAGACTGCCACGTTGATCCGGTTCCGCGACAGCAGGAACTCCATCCCGCGGGGAGCCTCGGCCACGGCTGAACAGGCCATCGACACGATCACCACGGCGGCCTCCTGGCCCTGGAACTTGTCCACCGTCCCCACCCTGACTCCGGGCAAGCCAGCATCATCCAAGGCGTCGCGGATCACGTTGACCTGGGCGTTGTAGGCCGCCACAACCAGGATGTCGGCTGCCTCGAGCGGCCGGGAGCCCTCGGCGGTGTGCCACGGCAGGCCCAGGTGCCGCCGGACCTGGCGGACCACTTCGGCGGCTTCCTCGGCCGAAGACGTGACGTTGCCGCTGTGTTCCACCAGGACGGTTTCGATCCCGGCCGGAACGCCGTCCAGGCGCCGTTGCCCGGCGGCCGGTGCGGACACCAGCTGCCCTTCGTAGGACAGCTCGGACACCGCCCGGCACAGCTCGGAGGTCATGCGCCACGAGTCGGCCAGGAAATACCCGAGTTCCGGCGGGAGCGTGGCGTGGCCGGCGGAAATCCAGCCCAGGGCAGACTCGTCCACGGGCTCCGGATGTGAGCCCTGGCTGACCTGCGGCAGCTGCTGCGGGTCGCCAAGCAACAGCAGCCGGCTGCTGGCCTGCGCCACCGCAAGAGTGTTGGCCAGGGAGAACTGGCCGGCCTCGTCGATCACCAGCAGGTCCAGCGACCCCGGCGGAACACTGGCCCCCGTCATGGTCCACGCCGTGCCACCGATCAGTGCCCCGCCGGGGGAGCCCAGCAGCCGCGCGACATCCTGCGAGGACCGCTGGTCCCACGCGAGCGGCTCCCCGTGTTTCACGTCCTTGGCGACGACGGCAGGATTGATGCCGGCCTTGGCGACGGCCGTCTTCAAAAGGTTCTCCACAACGGCGTGGGACTGGCCCACCACCCCGACTTTCCAGCCGCGGGCCACGAGCCGGGCGATGACGTGCGCGCCCACATGGGTTTTGCCGGTCCCGGGCGGACCCTGGACGGCCACATAGGAGCGGTCCAGGGCCCCGACGGCTTCAGTGATGGCGTCGATGTACCGGTCCGGGCCGTCGCCGGGCGCGGGCAGCGGCAGGCCCGATACCAGCCGCGGCGGCACGCGCCGGACAAGGTCCAGGGCGGGGTGGCGCGGGAAGGCGGCCCGGATGGTTGTGCGGTCCGGCGTGCTGCCGGCATCCAGCGCCGTCCGCAAGGTGCTGGCGACGCTGTCCGCCAACGCTGCCAGCGCCTCCTCAATGCTCTTCGTCTGGATCGGCTGGTCTTCGGTCAGCGCGACCGGCAACTGGAAGTACGGCTCGATGTTTTTCTTGAGCTTGTCCCGGATGACCACGGTGTCTTTCCCGTCCTCGTGGCCGATCTCCAGAATCTCGGTCCCGAACCAGCCGTTGCGGCCCGTCCCGTCGATGCCGGTGCCCTCGAGCCCGGCGGGTAGCGGTGGCTCATACATGCGGAACCAGGTGCTGCCCTCGCGAAGGTCCGAGCCCGGGCTGACGGTGCCGATCAGTTTCACCCGGCGCTCCGGAAGCTTGGCGCCGTCTTTCCACCAGTCCTCGAGCACCACCGCGTCCTCGACCAGGAACACGTTGCGGTCCTGCTGGTGATGCGTGTCGGGGCCGTTTTCGCAGCGGTCAAAATGGGCCCACCAGAACGCCTTGCGCTCCCGGCGGTGGTAGCTGACCGCCGCCGCCAGCATGGCGACAGCCTTCTGGTCGTCCCCGGACAGCCCGGCGCCGGGAAGCGCAAGGCTGGACAGTGCGGCGAGTTCCACTTCGACGGCGTCGGGTTCGTCCGGGCCCACGAATGCAGCGGCCTCGGTTTGGACCGCACTGGCGGGAGGCTCGGAAACTTGGCTGCCCGGCTTGATCCCGCGGTCCTGCGCCAGGCCCAGGAGCCAGTTCCGGAGCTCCAGCGTGGAAAGGCAGTCGTACTCGTTGTAGTCCGCGATCCCTGCCAGGATCTTCTCCGCTTCGTCCGCCAACCCGGCGTCACGCGCATCGCAGTAATGGGCGTACGCCACCACCGAGGCGCCGGCGTCCTTGACGTCCCCGGAGCGCAGGTTGGTCCCCATGTAGAGCGGCTCGAGCTTCTTGATGCTGTAGGAATTCCCGGAGATCCGGATGCTGTTCCGGACCGTCTGGTACAGGTCCACGAGGAGCCCGTCGCGGAGCCACTGGTCCACAATGTCCTCGCCGGCCACATGCATCACGGACAGCTTGCGGAGGGCCGTTTTCTCGTACGCGGCGTAGTGGTAGACGTGCATGTCCGGATAGTCCTGCCGGCGCTTCTCCACGTAGGCGAGGAAGTCCAGGAAGGCCTGCTTCTCCGCCTCCCGGCCATGGGCCCAGAAAGGCCTGAACACGCCCGGGGCGCCGGCCTCGAGCGGTGCTTCGATGACGCCGAACAGGTATTCCAGTCCCCAGACGCCGGTAGCGCTGTCCTGCCAGAGCGGGTCGCCTTCGAAGTCGAAGAAGATGTCGCCCCGGCTGGGCTGAGGGAGCTCGGCCAGGGTGTTCTCCGGGATGACCGCGTAGCGGAGGGAGTGCTCCTCGCCGTCTTTGATGTACCGGACGCCGCCATCGGCTCCGCCGGTGCCGCTCTGCATCCTGGCTTGTTGCTGCAGCCGCAGGAGCGCGGCGTTCGCCGTCGGCAGGCTGGCCTCCGCCAGGTCCGTGACGGTAAAGATGCCCTGTTCATTCAGTTTCTTGCGCTGCGCCGAGTTCATCCGCGCCACCAGCAGCAGGTCATCCGTGGCCTTGACCATCTCCTGGCAGTAGTCACAGCGGCCGCAGGCAGTGAGTCCTGCCGCACCCCAGCGCACGGGTGCGGGCTGGGCCCGGTGCGCCGCGGTGAGGGTGAGGAAGCGCTCCCGGCGTTCGCGGAACACCGGCAGGATGTCGGCGAGTTTGTGGTGGCTCCGGACGTACTCGAAGCGGCCTCCCGGCAACGGCACGGTGGCGCCCAGGACCAGCGTCACGGCCGGGTCAGGGGTGATCCCGGCCTTCAGCAGCTGGTCCCCGTAGGCCGCGAGCTGCAGCAGCGCCGTCACTTTCGCTTGCCGGGCCAGCTTGGTGTCGAACACGGCGTAGCTGCCGTCGGCCTGCCGGACCAGGAAGTCGGAGCGCCCGTGGAACTGGCCGTCAAAGAACGCCGCCTGGAACACGACGTCGGCGCCCGAGTGCAGGGCCTCAATGGACTCGGAGTGCTTCGCGAGCAGGGTGGCGCGGTCCATGCTTTGGGCGGGGACGACGTCGTACACGCCGCCGCCGGTGGCCGGATCCCACACCCCGAACTCGGCGAGGAAGGAGTCCAGCACCCGGTGCTCGTGGTCATCACCGAGCTTCGCCGCGTGTTTGAGCATCTCGTCGTCCTCGAAGGCAGCCTTTGGCGTGCGGCCCAGCTTTTCGTCGAGTTTTCGCAGCAGCTGGTACTCACAACCGGCCGCGATCACGAGGTCGCTCGCGGAGAAGATCAGGTCCGGTTCGGAACCCGGTACATCCGGTTCAAGGAAAAACACTGCGCCCCCGTTATTGTGGCTCTGTCTGCTGTGGCTTCTCTGGCGGCGTCGCAGGTGCTGACTGCTCCGACGATGTCTTCCTGCCAAGCTATCAAAGGCCACCGACAATCCTGCCCGGCAGCCGTAAGGCAAAATGGTGTGGGTGACCCAACTCCCGCAGCGCCCCGCCTCACCCGCCGCCAGCCCGTCGCCGAAAACCGGCACGCCACAGTCCCAGGAGTCCGGCATCGCCGCCCAGATCGCCGGCGAACTCGGCGTCCAGGCCTGGCAGGTCAAGGCCGCCGTGGACCTGCTCGACGCCGGATCCACCGTGCCCTTCATTGCCCGGTACCGCAAGGAAGCCACCGGAACACTGGATGACACCCAGCTCCGCGACCTCGAGGAACGGCTCCGCTACCTGCGCGAGCTTGAGGACCGCCGCCGGACCATCCTCGAGGCGATCGCCGCCCAGGGGGCGCTGACCCCGGAGCTGCAGGCCGCCGTCGTCGGCGCCGACACGAAGTCGCGGCTGGAAGACATCTATTTGCCGTTCAAAACGAAGCGGCGCACCAAGGCGCAGATCGCCCGCGAGGCCGGGCTGGAGCCCCTCGCCGAGGCCCTGCTCAAGCGCCCGGAGCTGAACCCGGAACGCGAAGCGGCCAAGTACCTCAACGCCGACCACGCCATCGGTGACGCCGCCGCGGCGCTCGCCGGCGCACGCTCCATCCTGGTCGAACGGGTCGCGCAGGACGCCGACCTGGCCGCGACGCTGCGGGAGCGGCTCTGGACGCAGGGCCGGATGGTCTCCCGGGTCAGGAAGGGCAAGGACGCCGAGGGCCAGAAGTTCAAGGACTACTTCGAGTTCTCCCAGTCGCCCGCCGGAATGCCCTCGCACCGCGTGCTGGCCCTGTTGCGCGGCGAGAAGGACGGCGTGCTGGAGCTGGACCTCGCCGAAGCTGAACCGAACGACGACGCCGCCCTCACCGCCGCCCGCGGCCGGTACGAAGCCGCCGTGGCCCGGTTCCTCGGGGTCGCCGACCGCGGCCGGCCCGCCGACGCCTGGCTGTTGCAGACCGCCCAGGTGGCCTGGCGCTCGCGCGTGCTGGCGCGGCTGACCGCCGACCTGCGCAGCCGGATGTTTGCAGCCGCCGAGGACGAGGCCGTGCGCGTCTTCGCCGCGAACCTGCGCGACGTGCTGCTGGCGGCCCCGGCCGGGAACCGGGCCACCCTGGGCCTTGACCCGGGTCTGCGCACCGGAGTGAAGGTGGCCGTGGTGGACGGCACCGGCAAAGTGGTTGCGACGGACACCATCTACCCGCACGCCCCGGCCCGGAAATGGGACGAGGCACTGCGGACCCTCGTGGGCCTGGCCACGAAGCACAACGTCGAGCTCGTCGCGATCGGCAACGGGACGGCGTCCCGCGAGACGGACAAGCTCGCCGCCGACCTGCTGAAACAGCTCGCGCCCGGGGCAGAACACAAACCGCAGAAAATCGTGGTGTCCGAGGCCGGCGCCTCGGTCTATTCGGCATCGGCGCTCGCCGCCGCCGAGCTGCCCGGCATGGACGTGTCCCTGCGCGGCGCCGTCTCGATCGCCCGGCGGCTGCAGGACCCGCTCGCGGAGCTGGTGAAGATCGAACCGAAGTCGATCGGCGTCGGGCAGTACCAGCACGACGTCACGGCCGCGAAACTGGACCGCAGCCTCGACGCCGTCGTGGAGGACTGTGTGAACGCGGTGGGTGTGGACGTCAACACCGCCTCGCCCGCGTTGCTGAGCCGGGTGGCCGGCGTCGGGCCGTTGCTGAGCGAGAATATCGTGGCGTACCGGAATGAGCACGGCCCCTTCCGCAAGCGCAGCGAGCTGAAAAAAGTACCGCGGCTCGGGGCCAAGGCTTTCGAACAGTGCGCCGGCTTCCTGCGGATCACCGGGGGAGCGGAGCCGCTGGATGCCTCCAGCGTGCACCCGGAGGCCTACCCGGTGGCCCGGAAGATCAAAGCCGCGGCCCAGGGTGGTCCCGCCGCCGGACAGTACAGCGCGCTGAACCCGCAGGACTTCGTGGACGGCGCCTTCGGTCTGCCCACCGTGCAGGACATCATCGCCGAACTCGAGAAACCGGGCCGGGACCCGCGGCCGGCGTTTGCGGCGGCGGCGTTCTCCGAGGGCATCGAGAAGATCTCGGATCTGCGGCCCGGCATGGTGCTGGAAGGAACGGTCACCAACGTGGCGGCGTTCGGGGCGTTTGTCGACGTCGGTGTGCACCAGGACGGGCTGGTCCACGTGTCCGCGCTGGCCAACCGGTTTGTCTCCGACCCCCGCGAGGTGGTGAAGTCCGGGCAGGTGGTCCGGGTCAAGGTGTTGGAGGCCGACCCGGAACGGAAACGGATCTCCCTGACCCTGAGGCTCGACGACGAACCGGAGGCCCGGCAGCAGGCCGCGCGTCAGCAGCCCGCCCGTCAGCAGCAGCCCGCCCGTCAGCCGCAGCCGGCCAAGCAGCCCGCCAAACAGGCGCGGCCCGCTCCCGCGCCCGCCAACACCGCGATGGCCGAGGCCCTCCGGAAGGCCGGGCTCGGCAAGTAAGGCGCCGCTTATCGCGGAAATGCCACCGCTCGGCGCAGAGATAGGACGTTTGCTTAGCATCTGCACCATGATTGCCGGAGGCACTGGCCCAGTTTTGAGCCCTTGCTATGTCCTGGCACCGCTGTGGTTGACGAGCAAGGGGAACAAAAATGGGCTGGTTGGACCGAGAACGAACCATCGCCCCACCCGGATTCAACCGCTGGCTTGTCCCTCCTGCAGCGCTCGCCGTGCACCTGTGCATCGGCCAGGCATACGCGACCAGTGTCTACAAGACCGCACTGGTGAAGCACTTCGGCGCGAGCCTCACGGAGATCGGCGTGATCTTCTCCATCGCGATCGTGATGCTCGGCCTTTCAGCCGCCATCATGGGCACCTGGGTGGACAAAAACGGCCCGCGCAAGGCCATGTTCACCTCGGCAGTGTTCTGGGCCAGCGGCTTCCTGATCGGTTCGCTCGGCATATTCAGCAGCCAGTTGTGGCTCGTCTACCTCGGCTACGGCTTCATCGGCGGCATTGGCCTGGGCATCGGCTATATTTCGCCGGTCTCCACCCTGATCAAGTGGTTCCCGGACCGCCCCGGACTGGCCACCGGCATGGCCATTATGGGCTTCGGCGGCGGCGCCCTGATCGCCAGCCCGGTATCCACCGCACTGCTCAAGATGTACGACCCCAACTCCAGCGCCAAAGGCTGGGTGGCCAGCGGGGACTCGGTGGGCAAGCTCTTCCTGACCCTCGCCGTCGTCTATCTCGCCTACATGCTCTTCGGCGCGTTCACCATCAGGGTGCCCGCCGACGGCTGGAAACCGGCCGGCTTCGACCCCGCCAAGGTTAAAGCCGCCAAGCTGGTCACCACGGAAAACGTCTCCGCGAAGAATGCGGTCAAGACCAAGCAGTTCTGGCTCGTCTGGATCGCGTTGTTTTGCAACGTGACGGCAGGCATCGGCATCCTGGAGCAGGCCGCCCCGATGATCCAGGACTTCTTCCGCCAGTCCGACGGCGTGTCCCTGGTCAGTGCCGCGGTCGCCTCCGGCTTCGTCGGGCTCCTCTCGATCGGCAACATGTCCGGCCGCTTCGCCTGGTCCGCGACCTCGGACATCACCGGACGCAAGCGCATCTACATGGTCTACCTCGGCGTCGGCGCCGTGCTGTATACCGTGCTGGCGCTGGCCGGGTCCGCCACAACCTTCCTTTACGTGGCCCTCGCCTTCGTCATCATCTCCTTTTACGGCGGCGGTTTCGCGACCGTCCCGGCGTACCTGCGGGACCTGTTCGGCACCTTCCAGGTCGGCGCCATCCACGGCCGGCTGCTGACCGCCTGGTCCGCCGCAGGCATTGCCGGGCCGCTGATCGTCAACGCCTTCCTCGACGCTCAAGGCAAACCCGGCCAGCTGAACGCTGCGTCCTACCAGCCCGCGCTGCTGACCATGGTGGCCCTGCTGGTCATCGGCTTCGCAGCCAACCTGCTGGTCAAGCCCGTGGACGCCCGGTTCCACGAACCCCGCCCGGACCGGGTCCGGTCCGAAGAACCCGCCATGGAGGCCTGAGATGAGCACAGTAAACGCAGTAACAGCAAAGCCGTCTACCGGAAGATTGGCCGTTGCGTGGGCCCTGGTTGGCGTACCCCTGGGCTTTGGCGTATTTGAGACGCTCACCCGAGTGGCGGCCCTGTTTGGCTGACGCCGCAGCGGCCGACGTGGCAAGCCGCCCGCCGGCGGACCGGATGCCGTTCACGCGCCCTGAGCAGTTCACCACCCGCCCCACGTTGCAGGGCACGTTCGGCATGAGCGCGTCCACGCATTGGCTGGCGACGGCGGCTGCCCAGGCGGTGCTCGAACGCGGCGGCAACGCCTTCGACGCCGCAGTGGCGGGAGCGTTCGTGCTGCACGTTGTGGAACCGCACCTCAACGGGCCCGGCGGCGACATGACCGGGATCTTCGTCACCGCGGAGGAGCCGGACCAGCCGGTGGTCGTGATGGGCCAGGGGCCCGCCCCGGCCGGGGCCACCATGGAGCACTACCTGGCCGAGGGCCTCGAGCTGGTTCCCGGCTCCGGTGCCCTGGCCGCCGCCGTTCCTGCCGCCGTCGACGCCTGGCTGCTGCTGCTGCGTGACCACGGGACGTGGGAGCTGGACGCGGTGCTGGAGTTCGCGATCGGCTACGCCCGGGACGGCCACCCCATGCTGGGCCGGGTTGGAACCACCATCGCGGCCGTGTCCGCGCTCTTCCGGACGCACTGGCCCACCTCGGCTGAGCTGTGGATGCCCGGCGGAAGGATCCCGGCCGAAGGTGAGCTGGTCTGGAACCTGGCCTATGCCCGCACACTGGAACGGCTCGTGGAGGCCGGGGTCAAGGCACCTACCCGGGAGGCCGGAATTGATGCGGCCCGGCGCGAGTGGCGGGAGGGCTTCGTGGCCCGCGCCATGGCGGATTCGGTGCAGGTCCCGCACCGGCACTCTTCGGGCACGGACCACCGCGGGGTGCTGGCCCTGGCGGACCTGGCGGGCTTCGAGGCCAGGTTTGAGGCGGCCGCCACCGTGGAGTTCCGCGGCCACACGATTGCCAAGACCGGACCCTGGGGCCAGGGCCCGGCGCTGCTGCTGAGCCTTGCCATCCTGTCCGGGTTCGAGGACCGCTACCTTGACCCGTCCACAGAACTGGGCGCGCACACCATCCTGGAGGCGCATAAGCTCGCGCTCGCGGACCGGGAGGCCTACTACGGCGACACGGACGTGCCGCTGGACTACCTGCTGTCGGAAGAATACTGCGCCGGCCGCCGGGCAATGATCACGGACCGGGCCTCCCACGATTTCCGGCCCGGCATCGTGCCCGGGCGCAAACCCTACTTTCCAGCGCTGCGCACCGACTACACGCCTCTGGCGCTCGTGGGGAATGCGTCCGCGGCCGGACTCGGCGTCGGCGAACCCACCGTGGCGCCGACGGGGGAGACCCGCGGCGATACGTGCCACATCGACGTCGTGGACCGCTGGGGCAACATGGTCTCCGCCACACCGTCCGGCGGCTGGCTGCAGTCCTCCCCGGCGATCCCCGAGCTGGGCTTCTGCCTGGGTACCCGGTTGCAGATGACCTGGCTGGCGCCCGGCACGCCGTCCACGCTGACGCCCGGAAAGCGTCCGCGGACCACACTGACGCCCACTCTCGTGCTGCGGGACGGCCACGCCGTGGCCGCGCTGGGTTCGCCCGGCGGCGACCAGCAGGACCAGTGGCAGCTGACGTACCTGCTGCGGACCATCGTGGGCGGGTACTCGCCGCAGCAGGCCATCGATGCCCCGACGTTCCATACGACGTCGATGCCCGGCTCGTTCTGGCCGCGCACCTGGGAGCCCGGCGGCGTCGTCGTCGAGGACCGGCTGGGGGAGGACGTCATCGATGGCCTTGAGCGGCGCGGGCACATCGTCACCCGGGCCGGCGACTGGGCGCTGGGGCGGCTGTCCGCCGTCGTGCGGGACCCCGAAACCGGGGTCCTGCAGGCCGCGGCGAATCCGCGCGGTGCGCAGGGGTACGCCGCGGGCCGGTAGCAGGTGGCGTGGCGGAATAGGAAACAGCACTCCCGGCGGGCGCCGACAGTGCCACCTCCAAGGGTGCCACCGCACAGTCCCACGGTATTTGTCCGGTTGAAACTGACCTTGCCGTTCCAGGTCAGCGCCGCAACGTACTGCGTCTGCCTCAGCACCCACACCGCTCTGACAAAGCCCACTTGCCGCCGACAGGCTCCGTGGAAACACCCGCTCCAAATAGGCCTGTGATGCGGCCTTCGTGTCAGGCTGAAGAAGCCCGTCCTATGGGCTTCAATGCATCGCAAAAGTCGCACCGGAATCCGCCATCACTGCGGAATCGGAATTCACAGGAACCCGACGTGCACTACCCAGTGAAATATCCACCGTTAGTCAGAATCGCTTGGCCTATAACCCACTGGCCAACGCCACAAGCTATGATGATCGCCGGCGCCAGGATGTAGTAGGCGATCCGCGACCCTCTACCCATATGAAGCGCATCGGGCTTTTTTCCCTGACCGCCAAAAGCCAAAGAGAACAACCAAAACGGGAAGCATTGCGATCTGCATCGAAATCCCATCGCCCTTCCAGTTGTGCTTTCCGTCTGGGAAGCCATCACCGGCCACTGCCTCCGCACCGCGCATGAAAACGCGCTGCTGCGGCCACCACGCGGTGTACAAGTCACCGAACCAGCAGCAGAGCAAAATCGACAGGTTACCCGGGAAAATACCCGCCGGTCGCCAAAATTGCACTCGCCATTCCCCACTGGGCGCCGGCACAGGCCAGGATCATCGCCGTCCCAAAGACGTACACCCCGCGCGGCCCGCCTTAGTCAGCTGATGCGCATCAGGCTTTCGACCTGACCGCCGTAGGCCGATAAGAACTAGGAGGCAGGGAAGCATCGCGATCTGCATCGGGATCCCGCTCCCGCTCCGGTCGTATTTTCCGTCATACGGCATTCGGGTGTCCCGGGGACGTTCGTAAAGACGAAAACTGCGATTCCTATACAGGTCACGAAAGCGAACACGCATAGAGAATCATGAATTTGGAGGCCTTCTTCCCCAGTAGCGGGTCCTCCTCCGTGAACTTACCTCGCGAATCTTCATTCCCTGCGCCAGAAATCATAATATCGCCCACATCACTCAGATAAGTAGCCGCCCGCGACAAGAATCCCGTTTGCGAAAATCCACTGACCAAGAACACACACGGAGATGAAGACCACCATTAAGACATAGGCCCGGACACGCCCTGCCTGAGTCCGGGGTTTCGCTTCGGGTCGTTTCACCGATCTCCAGATCCCGA
>JBKKDK010000204.1:0-14377 GCA_046708245.1 Arthrobacter sp. | reverse complement strand
GCGACCCGGGAAACGTCCTCCGCCAGGCCCTGGCCGCGCTCGGCGACCTTGACCTTCACGGCGTCGACCCGGCCGAAACGGGCCAGGATGTCCGGCACCCTGTCGGCCGTGACCGCGGGGACGGTGGCGTTGACCGGGATGCTGCTCCGCAGCGGCTCAGGGAATCCCTGCCAACCGGCCTCGATGGCGGAGGCGAGCCAGCGGGAAGCCTCCGGGTCGCCGTACTCGGGAAAGGGGGAGAATTCGCCCCAGCCCAGCGGGCCGCGGAGCAGCAGGGCTTCGCGCTGCAGGATGCCGCGGAATTTCACCCGCATCGGCAGGCTCACCACGTGGGCTCCGGCCAGGAGCTCGTCCAGGTCCGGAAGCTGACCCGCACGGGTTAGCGTCGGGAGCACGGGGGGATCCGGCGGGCGCCGGGCCGGGTTGCTGGTCATTTGGCCACTCTACCGGCGGCCTGCGCCTCCCGAACGGCCTATGCGTCCCCGGGGAGCCGCAGTTCCCAGACATCTGCCGATGCCCCGTGCGGCAGCTCAAGCTGCCACACCTCGCCGGCTTCAGGGTAGGCGCGCAGCGTGGTCGGCACCGAACCGTGGCGGTAGGCCTCCACAATCGAGGCGTCGACGAAGATCCGGAGGTCGTCGCCGCCGGCCACAGTTTCGGTAAGCACCGTCCGCTGCCGGCCCGCCGAGCTCAGGAGCAGCCGGACCCGCCCCTCGCCCCGGCTCACGTGGGCCTCGGCGTACGGCGGCAGGCGCAGGGTTCCGGCGGCACCGGCGTGCCTCTGCTGGCCGCGGAGGGCCAGCAGTTCCGCGGCCGGTTCGACGGCGAGGGCGCCGCCGTGCCCGGAAAGCTGCCGCGGGAAGGTCAGGATGCCGGCCCATCCGGCGGCGTCGGTCTGCTCAGGGGTGCGGCCGGGCCGGTCGCCGCTGCCCGTCGATTCCGGGGACCAGCCCCAGAGCAGGGCTCGTTCCGGCAACGCCAGGATCTGCGGCGCGTAGAAGTCCGGGCCGAGATCGGCCTTCCCGCCGGTCTCCGGGACGAAGGCTGGCAGGCCGGCAACCCCCGGGACCAGGGCACCGAGGAGATAGCCGACGCCGTCGGGGTGCTCGTGGTGATCCGCGGAGAGCCACAGCGACGCCATCAGCAGCCAGGTGTCCGCCCCGGAGGAATCCGGGATGCGGACCAGCTGCGGGCATTCCCAGACCTCTGCGGGCAAGTGCTGGGCCGCCATCGGGTCGTCTGAGCTGAACCAGATCCCTTCGTATTTCCAGCTGCGGAGATCGTCCGCGCTGTAAAGCAGGACGGCGGCCCGTCCGGATGCCAGCCCGGCGCCCTGGAGCGCGAACCGCCGGCCCTGGAAGCGGAAGATGAACGGGTCCCGGACGGCGCTGACCTGCGGGTCCGGGGGTGTCCCGGCCGCCACTTCCGGGCCCTGCGTCCAGACGGCGAGGTCCCGGGAGCCCCGTGCCAGGAGGACGCGGGCGGGGCCGCCGGCCGACTCGACGCCGGTATACGCGGCGGTGGGGACGCCGCCGTCGTCGGTCACCACCCCGGACCAGCAGCCGTACGCGTCCGCGCCGCCGGGCCGGGGCCGGAGCGCGACGGGCTCCTCCCGCCACCGGACCAGGTCCGGCGAGCTCAGGTGCCCCCAGCAGATGCCGTGGTGCCGTACGGAGTCCGGGTTGTACTGGAATAACACGTGATAGCGGCCGTCGAAGAAGCCCAGGCCGTTCGGATCGTTGATCCAGCCCTTCGCGGGCCGGGCGTGGAACCGGGGGAAGGCAGGGTCCGGATGATTCGTCACGGTGTCCATGGCCACACACTACCCGCGCCCGAGATCGCAGGTCACGGCAGTGCTGGCCGGAAACATTGCCGCGAAGTGCGTGCTCGGCGGCCGTGCTGGCGGCGGCCTGTCCACAGGCGGCTCGCAGAGTTCTATGGGACCCTGTTACGGATGAGTTTTCGCCAGGACCACGTGAGCAGTCGCCGCGCTGCAGGGTATCCCCAGCCGGTGCCGGGCCCTGCCCCGGCGAGGGGCCGGGAGCGTGCGCGGACTCGTCCCGGCAGGGGCACCGGGCCCCTGTTCCTGCTGGCCACGCTCGCCTGCCTGGCTGCACTGGCCGGCACCTATTTCTTCTTTGTCCGCACCACTACGGGACAGTTCATCGACGAATCGGCGCTGGTCGAGGCCGTCGAAATCCATGGCGCCGCGGGCAAGGCCGCCAACAGGCTCCTGGACTCGCTGCCCGCCCTGTCGGTGCTGATCGCCGCCGTCGTCATCGTCTTTGTCGCCATCCTGCGGCGGCGCTGGGCCGCCGCCGGGATTGCCGTGGCGGCCTGTGTGGGCGCCAACGTGGCCACCCAGATCCTCAAGGATCTGGTGCCGGTCCGGCCGTACCGCGGGATTGAGACGCTGGAACTGAACTCGTTGCCCTCCGGCCACACCACGATGGCGGCCTCCGCCGCGGCCGCCGTGTTCCTGGTGGTCTCACCGCGCTGGCGGCCGCTGGCTGGGTTCCTGGGCGGCACCTTCGCCGTCGCCACCGGCTTGTCAACGCTCATCGACCAGTGGCACCGCCCGGCCGACGTCGTGGCAGCGTTCCTCGTGGTGGCCGCGTTTATGCTCCCGGCCGGCTGGCTGGTCCTCCGCACCGGGCCGCGCTGGAATGCCTGGACCGGTTACGGGGAGCACTGGGCGGCCTCGCGGCTCTGGCTTGGTCTTCCCGTGCTGGCCGGACTCGCGTCGGCCGTCCTCGCCTGCTACGCGCTCCTGAGGATCGCGCCCGGGCCGGTCCAGGAAGGCAGCACCACCAACTACTTCTGGGCGGGGACCTCGCTGATCGTGATCGCCGGCTACCTCGCTACAGTTGCCGGGGTGTGGCTTTTCGGGCACGCGGCACGACGGCCAGGGAACCGGTAACCGGCCCACGAAAGCCCGGGAGCCACTCCGGACTCCCGGGCCTTATCGGGTTCAGGGGTTGCTACCTGAGCCGAGCGCAGATATCCACGGCCTTGCCCGCAGTGGCCTTTACTGCGCTCACGTTATTGGTCAACGGGGAGTCAACCTGGAGCGCCACCCGCCCGGTGTACTGGTACGCCCCGGGCCCCCCGGCGTCAGTCGAGAAGTAAACAAATCCATTGTGACCGGTGAGGTTGAGCGTATAGGTCCCGTCCGGGTTCAGGACGTACCTGGCCACGGAACCGGAAGTCTTCACGGTGTAAGTCTCGCCGGTCTCTTCATTGGACCAGGTGAGGATGCGTCCGGTGCCAACCTGGTAGACGTTGCCGTTGCTCAATTCGATCACCCTGATGTTGCCGTCATTCGACGTCAGGCCCAGGTCAAAGTCGCCACATGACTCCGAGGCGGGAATGACAATTTTGTTCAGGTCGGCTGCACCTGCGGGCGAAGCGGCCAGCAGCACGGCTGCTGTTGCGGCAAGCGGTGCGATCCAGCGGGTCTTTTTTCCCAACATGGTTTCTCCTCCATGTAGTACGGCGAAAACGCATCACCCGTCCGGGCGGAGACCATGCGTGGCAAATATTCACGGGCCCATGCCCTGACGGCGGCACTCCTGCCGCCCGACGAGGCGCCGGATTGCATGCTCCGGCGCACCCGCCCGACCGTACTAAGCCTGCTTAGCTTCCGCCCGAGTAGCCGCTACTTGTTAGCGCACCGCGGTTACTCGCTCCCGGTACCGCCGGAGCCGTCAGTAGTTGCGCCGGTGCCGGAGGCGGGGAATGGTGACAGCGAATACGGTGGCGGCGGCGAAGCCCAGCACGCCGGTGGCGGCCACCCCGGCCCCGAGGGAGGCCACGGCAGTCACCCCGGAGAGCAGCACGGGACCGACAGTGGCACCGGCGTCCGCCATAAAGCGCCAGATGCCGAGGAACTGTCCGCGGCCGTTGTCCGGCGAGAAGTCGGCGCCGAGTGTCATGTTCAGGCCAGAGCTGATGCCGTTGCCGAAGCCGATCAGGAGGGCGGCGAGCAGCAGCCCCACGAAGCCGGTGCTCAGCGGGATCAGCAACATGGCTGTTCCCATGATCAGCGTGGACGGTACTGCCACCCACTGCCGGCCCTTGCGGTCCATCAGTTTGCCGGCCGGGTAGAAGACCAGCATGTCGATGGCCCCGGACAGCCCGTAAATGAGCGAGGCTTGGGTGGCGTCCATCCCCAGGTGTTCGGCCCAGAGCGGGATCACCACCTGGCGGGAGGCCCGCAGCGCGCTGAGCAGCAGCACGCCCATGCCGACGCTCAGGAACACCCCGGCATGGGACGCCGCGACGCCGCGAATCGTCGCCTGCGTCACCGGCGCGCCGTCGGCCGGCGCGGGCGCCGCCACGAGGTCAGGAATGGTCACCGACAGGGCCGCCGCGGCCGCCATGGCCACAACTCCCACCCAGTAGGCGCCGGTGATGCCGGAGAACTGCATCACGGCGGCACCGATGAACGGGCCAATGAAGATGCCGATCCGGGTGACTCCGCCGAGGGTGGACAGGGCCCGCGCCCGGAGGATGACCGGCACTGCCTCGGTCAGGTACTTCTGCCGGGCCAGGCTGAAGACGCTGGCGGCCATCCCGATGACGAGCATGGCCGCGGCGAGTAGCCACAGCCCGCCCGGCACCAGTGCGGATACGGCCGCGGCAGCCAGCGCGATGGCGCTCGCGGCGGCGGCACCCACAATCGCCCACCGCTCGCCGAACTTGAGTGTGATCAGCGAGGCCGGGAGGTTGAAGAACCAGGATCCGAGCCCGATCAGCGTGACCACCAGGGCGGCTACGGCCACCGAGGCGCCGAGGTCGCGGGCGGACAGCGCGACGACCGGGAGGATCGCCCCTTCGCCGATGCTGAACAGCAGGGCGGGGCCGAACGCGGGTACGGCGATGCTGCGCAGGCTGAAGGGGCCGGTGCGTGTGGTGGTCATCCCCTTCATCCTAGGCCGCGGCCTGTTTACGTTTCGAAGTGCGTCCGGACGTCCCCGTCGGTGAGGTTCCGCAGGATCTCGGCGGCAACGACGCGGAGCTTCTGGTTCCGGTTGCTGGAGACCCGGGTCAGGATGCCCATGGCCTCCTCCTGCGAGCAGCGGTTCTGGGCCATGACCACGCCGCAGGCCAGGTCGATCGAGGTGCGGTGTTCCATGGCGGCCTGCAGGTCCTCGGCCCGGGACTGGGCAGTTCCGATCCGTACGGCCAGCCGCAGCGTTCGGCCCGCGAGGTCGGCTAAGCCGACCGCCTCCGCAATGACCTCCTCGGTGAAGAGGCCGGTGTCCGAGCCGAAGAAGTTCAGCGCAGCCGCCGCGTCCGGCCCGATTTCGAGCGGGACCCCGAGGGTGCTGCGGCAGCCCTGGCCGGCGAGCTGCATCTGGTAGCCGGGCCAGCGCGGGTCGGTGTCCACGTCGGCCAGCAGCACCACGGACTTGGTCCGCAGTGCCTCGATGCAGGGACCCTCACCGATGCTTTGTTCGATGCGGTCGAGGACCACCGCCCGCGGGCTGCTGCCCGCCACCGTCATGGTCCGCCTCCGGCGCTGGAGCGTCACGCCGCATTCGACGTCGGCGCCGGCAAGGCGCGTGATCGTTCCCGCTGCAAGGACCGCCAACTGGTCGAGGAACTCCTCGACGTTTTCTGTGCCCAGGAGGAGGTCCTGAAGCTGGACGGCTGCTTCGTCCCCGGCGCTGTTGTTGGTCATGCTCAAATGTAGGTCGCGTCCCGGCGCGGCACAACTTGGCTCAGGTGCGCCGCCAACGGCACCCGGCTATACGTACCCGTCCACGATCGCGGCGGCGATTTCGCGGTAGGCCCGCCGGGTTTCCGGGCGCAGCACATCCAGGGTGACGAGGTCGCCGTCGGCCACGCCGCGGTCATGCGGGACGGCGATGAGCTGCCGGCAGATCCCGGACAGGTGGTCCTCGATCGCGTCCTTGTCCACCCGGGAGGACACCTCGTCCTTGTCGGTGATGACGACGACGGCGTTGCGTGCGAGTTCCTCGTAACCGTGGCTGGCCAGCCAGTGCAGGGTGCTGCGGGCCCGCTTGGCGCCGCTGACGGCGTAGCCCGCGGCGATGATCAGGTTGTCCGCGGACTGCAGGATGCCGCTCATGGCGTTGTGCGTGACTCCGGTCCCGCAGTCAGTGAGGGCCACGGAGTAGTAGCCGGAGATGAGTTTGCGGATCCGCAGGTATTCCTCGGCTGTCAGCGAGTCCGAGACCTCGGGGTCCTGCTCGCCGGCGATCAGGTGCAGCCGGCCTGCATGGTGCATGTACCGGGCCAGGGCGGTGAGGGAATCGATGGACGTGATGTTCTTGAGCAGGTCGGAGATGGTGCGGGGGCTCTGCTGCTGGTAGATGCCTTCGCCGAGGGCCCGCTCTACGAGGTCGCCGGAGTCGGGGTTCGCGTCGATCGCGCACGGCGGGTCGCCACGGAATTCCGCCAGCGTCAGGCCGACGCCGACCGTGGTGGAGGTCTTGCCGATGCCGCCCTTGAGGCTTAGGACGGCGGTGTTGTAGCTGCCCTGGAGCTGGCGGGAGATGCGCCGGGCCAGCTCGTCCTCCTCGCGCTGCCGGGCGCTGGGGCCGAGATTGATGCCGCCGCCGCTCATTTTGTACAGGGCGCCGCGGAAGCCGCCGACCGGCTTCGGCTTCTGCTCGCGCACGAAGAGGCCCGGTGAACTGATGAAGTCGGGAACCGGGCCCGTGGCCAGGGCCGCTGACCGGCCGGCCGTGCGGGTGGAACGGCCCGGCTGGGCCGGGACGGCGGGCGCCGTTTCCGGGGCAGCCGGCAGGGCCGAACGCCGGGCGGAAGGCCCTGAGGCCCCGGCGTCCGGACCCGCGACGGAATCCGCCGGCTGCGGATCTCCGGCCGGGGGCGTCGGTGCGGGGTCCTGGCGGATCACCGGGGCGGAGCCGGTGGCGGGCGGCGAGTTGCGCTCGTCGGCTGCTTCGGCCGCCTCGGCCCACGAGGTGCGGCGCTTCGGGACGGCCCGGTCGGAGGATTCGGCGGGGCTGGTGCGGGGATTGACGACCGGCATGGTTCCTGTCCGGGCAGCTTCTTCACCGTCGGCTCGACGCATGTCTCGCCGGCGGCGGATTTCAGGCTGCCCTGAGTTGTCAGTAGTGGCAGCTGAGTTGTCTTCCACCGATTCGGGCATCTTTAGATTTCTCCCAGAACTCACAGCGGGACACGCTGCGGCGCTTGTTGGACGTCGTTCAAAGGGCAAGTCTAGGCGCAGTCGTGAGCACCCTTATCATTACGGGAAAAATTCCGCTTTAGTGGTGTGCCCGTGTCTCCTGCAGGCGCTTGATGAACCATCGTGACTGTTCAGGGCCGTACGGGAGGATCGGGATGGCCTTGGTGGCGTCCTCGGGGGTTTCCCGGGTGGCCTGGATGGCCTGCCGCACGGCGGTGCTCATCGTATTGGCCATGGTCTTGACGAACTGGTCACTGCAGGGTTCCCCGTGCCCGGGAACCAGGAATTCATAGCGGCGGCGCAACGCCGAGAGGTGCCGGAGGGCGTCCGCCCACTCCTCGGGGTAGGAGTCCTCAAATGAGGGGTGCGCGCCCTGCTCCACGAGGTCACCGGCGTAGAGCGTGGTGGCTGTTCCCACCAACAGGTCGCCGTCGGTGTGGCCGCGGCCCAGGTAGAACAGCGTGGCGGTCTGTCCGCCCAGGTCCACCAGGACCGGCTGGTCCTTGACGATCGCGTTCGGCACCACCAGTTCGGCGTCGCTGCCGGATCCGGCAGCCATTTCCGGCTCGTCGGCCGCGACGGCGCGGCGCTGGAGGTCACCGTTCTCCTCGATCTCCGCGGCGCAGTTCTCGTGCGCCCAGAATTCGGAGACGCCGTCGTCGGCAAAGACGGCGTTGCCAAAGAAGTGGTCGTAGTGCGCGTGCGTGTTGACGACGACGAGCGGAAGTCCGGTTTTGGTCCGGACGGCGTCCAGGATTTCGCGTCCCTGCCGCGGGCCGCCGCCGGTGTCGATCACCATGGCGCGTCCGGTGCCGACCACCAGGCCGGTGTTGAGCAGTGAACCTTGGGTTGTCAGGACGTAGTTGTCCGGGCCAACCTCGAGCCATCGTGACATTAAATCTCCGTATCCCGACACCGTTCCGGCGCCGTTGGTGCGGTGTCTTGCCCTCGATTGTACCCATGCCGTGGCAGCTAATCCCGGAGGCGTGGCCGCCGCCGGGCGTCCCATCGGGAAGCCATCGCCGCGGACCGCACCGCCGTGTAGCCTGTGGCTACTTCAGTTGTTCCGCCACTTGCTGCACCGAACGATCGGAGGTGGCTTCCAATGGAGTCCGGCACGTCCCTGGAGCGGATGGTGTTCTTCAGCGATGCCGTCTTTGCGATCGCGCTGACGCTTCTGGCGCTGGACCTGAAGCTGCCCGTCGGCATTCCGGCGGAGGGGCTGGACGACGCCCTGATCGAGGCCTTGCCGCAACTGCTCGCATACGCGCTGTCATTCATCATCATTGCAAGGACGTGGATGTCCCACCACGCCGACTTCACCCGGATCCGCCGTTTCAACGTAAACCTTGCCCGGCTGAACCTGCTCCTGCTGTTCTTCATCGCCATGCTGCCCGGTCCCACGTCGGTGCTCAGCGAGTACGGCGACGACCCCACACCCTGGCCGAGCGTGCTGTATGCCACCAACATCGCCGCCGTGTACCTGACAATGGCGTCCATCTGGTCGTACGCCAAACACGCCGGCCTGATGGAACCGGACGCGGCCGCCGACGGTCACGGGAAGATTTTGAACCTCCGGCTGGCGGGGGCTGCGGTCTTCCTGCTTTCGATTCCGGCAGCTTTTGTCCTCAACGCCTACACACCGCTCCTGTGGCTGCTGATGGTGCCGGCGACCTGGGCGGCCCGCCGGTTAATGGCACCCGCGTAGGTCGCCGGCATCCCTCACATGTCGGCGAGCGCCGATCCGGGGTTCTCGATCGCGTCGGCGACATAGCGCAGGAAACCGCCGGCCGTTCCGCCGTCGCACACCCGGTGGTCGAAAGTGAGTGTCAGCTCGGTGACCTTGCGGACGGCGAGTTCACCGTTGACCACCCAGGGCTTGTCGATGATCCGCCCGACGCCCAGGATTCCCACTTCGGGGTGGTTGATGATCGCGGCCGATCCGTCCACGCCGAACACACCGTAGTTGTTCAGCGTGAAAGTGCCGCTGCCCAGCTCCGCCGGGCTCGCCTTGCCCTCACGCACGACGCCGGTAAGCCGGCGGATCTCGGCGTCCAGTTCGCGGGCGCTGAGTTTGTCCGCGTTGCGCACGGACGGCACCATCAGTCCGCGGTCCGTCTGCGCCGCGAAGCCGAGGTTGACGCCGTCGAAAGCCACAATCTCCTGCATCGTGCCGCCCGCGGCGTCCTCGGTGGTCACAATCCGGGTGTTCAGTTCCGGGTACTTCTTCAGCCCGGCGGTGACGAAGCGGGCGATGAACGCCAGCAACCCGGGCGTGTGGTGCGGGTCCGCTTTCTTCAGGGCGGCGCGCATCTCCACCAGCGCCGTGGCGTCCACATCCACCCAGACCGTCGCTTCCGGGATCTCGGAACGGCTGCGCGACATGTTCGCCGCGACGGCCTTCCGCACCCCGCGGACCGCTGTGCGGCCGGTGATGCCAAGCCCGGTACGGGCATCAGTGCCGGAGCCCGGGGCCGGCGCGGCAGGAGCCACCGCCGGCCGCTCAACCGCCGGGGACGGCTTAATCACGGCCTCGACGTCGCGCCGCATAATGAGCCCGCTGGCGCCCGACCCCTGGAGCCCCGCCAAATCAACCCCGTGATCGCGCGCCATCCGGCGGACCAAAGGAGAAATAACGGCCCCCAGCTTCCCCGGCACCCGGGTCCGCATCAGAACCAGATCATCAGCAGCCTTTTCGGCCCCGGACACAGTACTGACGGACTCGGCCACTGAACGCTTAGGAGCCCGGGTCCGCCGGGCAACCCCATGCCCGCCCGGAGTCCCGTAACCGATCAGGACATTCCCGGACCCGGCCTTCTCCTCCTCGCGGTACACCTCAGCAGCAGCGGAGGAAGGCGAGGCGACGGCGGACCCAGCCGCCGCAGGCAATGCCGCCCCGGGAGTGGCATCGGGCCTGCCGGAGCCGGCAGCACCGGAAACGGCGGAAGCACCAACCGGCATCACCGAGATCAACGGCTTGCCGACGTCGAGCGTCTGGCCGGGTTCGCCGTGCAGCACGGCGACGGTGCCTGCGTACGGGGAGGGCACCTCGACCATGGACTTGGCCGTCTCCACCTCGGCAATCGGCTGGTCCACGCGGATTTCGTCGCCCACGGCCACGAGCCAGTTGACCAGCTCGGCTTCGGTGAGCCCTTCGCCGAGGTCCGGGAGAAGGAATACTTTCGGTTCGCTCATGGTCAGTCTTCCCACTGGAGGTCGTCGACGGCGTCGAGGATGCGGTCCACGCCGGGCAGGTAGTAGTGCTCGAGTTTTGGCGCCGGGAACGGCACGTCGAAGCCGGTGACCCGGCGGATCGGGGCGGCAAGGTGGTGGAAGCAGCGCTCCTGGACCCTGGCCACGATCTCGGAGGATACGGAGGCGAAGCCATGCGCCTCGGCTATCACCACGGCGCGGCCGGTCTTGCGGACGGAGGCACAGACGGTCTCGTCGTCGAAGGGAACGATCGAGCGGACGTCGATCACTTCGAGCGAGCGCCCTTCCTCGGCTGCCGCGGCTGCGGCGGCCAGCGCCGTGGGGACCGAGGGGCCGTACGCGATCAGCGTCGCGTCCGTGCCCGGGCGGGCGACGGCGGCACGGCCTTCGGAGGAGATCCCGCGCCCGGCGTTCTCCGCGTGCTCGGCCCGCAGCGCCTCCAGGTCCACCTGGTCTTTGGACCAGTAGAGCTTTTTCGGTTCCATGAACATGACCGGGTCATCGGAGTCGATGGCCTCGCGGAGCATCCGGTAGCCGTCAGCCACGGTGGCGGGCGTGAAGACCTTGAGCCCGGCGGTGTGGGCGTAGTAGGCCTCGGAGGAGTCGCAGTGGTGCTCCACTCCCCCGATTCCACCGGCGTACGGGACCCGGATGACCATCGGCAGCTTCACAGCCCCCTTGGTCCGGTTGTGCATCTTGGCGACGTGGCTGACGATCTGTTCGAACGCGGGGTAGGCAAATGCGTCGAACTGCATCTCGATGACGGGGCGCATGCCGTTCATGGCCATGCCCACTGCCATGCCGACGATCCCGGATTCGGCAAGCGGGGTGTCGAAACAGCGGCTCTCCCCGAATGTCCTGGTGAGTCCGTCCGTGATCCGGAAGACGCCGCCGAGCATGCCGACGTCCTCGCCGAACACCAGGACCGAGGGGTCCGCGTGCATGGCGTCGGCCATGGCAGTGTTCAGGGCCTTGGCCAGGGTGATGGTCTGCGGTCCGGTCTTTGCCGCGGCCTGGTCGGCGGTGACGGCGGCCGTCGCGGCGGCGCGGGCGGTGGCCGCGCTGACGTTGCCGTTCGCCTCGGAGGAGGTGGTGATGGTGGGGCTCATTTGGGCTCCTGTGCATCGGAGTTCTGGGATGCTGCTTCGCGGGCCAGTTCGTCGGCGAGCAGCGCGGATTGTTCCTTCAGCTGGGGTGTGGGGACGGCGAAGACGTGCCGGAAAAGATCCTGCGGGTCCACCGGTACGTCACCGCTGAGGCCGTCCCTCAGCTGGGTGGCAACTGCTTCCGCCTTCGCCGCGATCCGTGCGTCGCCGTCGTCGTCCAGCAGTCCGCGCCCGGTGAGGTAGGTGCGCATCCGCGTGACCGGGTCCTTGACCAGCCACTCGGCAACCTCACTGTCCTGCCGGTAGCGGGTGGCGTCGTCGGCGTTGGTGTGGGCCTGCATCCGGTACGTGTTCGCTTCCACCAGGAGCGGGCCCGACCCTGCCCGGGCGAGCGTGACCGCCCGGTCCAGGACCGCGAGGAGCGCGACGACGTCGTTGCCGTCCACCCGCTCGCCGGCCATGCCGTAGCCCACGGCCTTGTGGGCGAGCGACGGCGCCACGGACTGGTGCGAGAGCGGCACCGAGATGGCGTACTTGTTGTTCTGGACGAAGAAGATCACAGGCAGGTGGAAGACGGCGGCGAAGTTCAGGGCTTCGTGGAAGTCGCCTTCGCTGGTGGCGCCGTCGCCGCACATGGCCAGGACCACGGTGTCCTCTCCCCGGAGCTTGGCGGCGTGGGCCACGCCCACGGCGTGCAGCAGCTGGGTGGTGAGCGGCGTGCACTGGATGCCCACCTTGTGCTTGGCGGGATCGTAGCCGCCGTGCCAGTCGCCGCGGAAGATGGTCATCACCTGCACGGGGTCGACGCCGCGGGTCATCACGGCGACGGCGTCGCGGTAGGTGGGGAAGATCCAGTCGCCGTCGGACAGGCACAGGGCGGCCGCCACCTGGCAGGCTTCCTGCCCGTGGCTGGACGGGTAGACGGCCATGCGGCCCTGCCGGACGAGCGCAGAGTTCTGGTCGTTGACGCGGCGGCCGACGACGAGCTGCTCGTAGGCGGCCAGCAGTTCGTCATCGCCGGGCAAAGGGTACTCGTGGCCGGGCTGGGTGCCCTGCTCACCTTCAGGCTTGAGCCGGCCGTCCGGGTCCACCATCTCGATCTGGTGCCGGGCCGGGAGCATGTAATCCTCGGCGGTGATGCCGAACTTTTTGGCTGTTTCCAACAGGGCGTTTTCGGTGGGCGCCTTGCTGGCCTGGTCCGGCGCAGTGTGGTCCGCGGAGATCGTCATTGGTCCATCCTTCTGTTGCCACTATTCCTTCCCAGTATCCGCCCGCGAAAGGTTTCGTATCCAGCACCTTGATAAATCGTGGAGAAGCTGTCCGGTTCTGCCTACACTGAGAGACAAATTGTAAGTGTGAGCCACATTACTGACAGGGGCCGTGGACAAAATGGCAGCGAGCGCCGGGACGGAACCCGTCCAGCTGGACGATATCGACCGCCGGATCATCTCGGAGCTGACCCGGGACGGGCGTATGTCCGTCACCCAGGTGGCCGAGAACGTCCACATCTCGCGGGCCCATGCGTACACCCGGATCGGCAGGCTCACCAGCGAAGGGGTGTTGTCCAAGTTCACTGCGCTGGTGGACCCGATCAAGGCAGGGCTCCGGTCGTCCGCCTACGTGACGCTGAAGCTGAAGCAGGATTCCTGGCGCGAACTCCGCGACCTGCTGGCAGCCATCCCGGAGGTGCACCACGTGGCCCTGGTTGGCGGCGACTTCGACGTGATCCTTTTGGTCCGCGCCGTGGACAACATCGACCTTCGCCGGGTCATCTTCGATCAGCTGCAGTCGATGCCGGGCGTGCTCGATACCCAGACGTTCCTGGTGTTCGAGGACCTAGACACGCGGTGAGCAGTTGCGGGCTCCTGCGCCGCGAGCGGCTTAGTCCGGAAACCGCGGTGTCAGGGCAGGAAGTACCCCGAGACGTCGGCCACGAAGTCGGTGGCACCGGACGACCTGTTGAACAGTGTGACCTTCCCGTCTGCTCCTACCGGCGCCGTGACGGCGTTGGGCACGGTCTGGTTGCCCTCGAAGTTCACGTTGGATGTGTATGGCCGCGCCGTGCCGGAACCATAGGCCGTCACATAGCCGAAGGATTGCCCAACGGCCACCGTGAGGTTGAAGACGACGGCGGACGCTCCACTTGGAAGGCCGTTGGCTCCTCCTACCTGGAAGGACGTCGTCGAATCCGGGGCCACACTGGTGGACGTCCGGGTGTCCAGAAAGCGGCTGGGCCCCACCGGCTGGAAGGTTCCCGAATGCACGGGGGTTCCCCCCAGGTAATAGCCCGAGACGTCCGCCACGAGGTGCGTCGCTCCCGGAGACCGGTTGAACAGCGCCACCTTGCCGTCCGCCCCTACCGGCACGGTTACGGAGTTGGCCACGGTCTGGCCGCTGGCGAAGTTGACGTTGGAGGCGTTCGGAATGGGTGACCCGGATGCGTAGGCGGCGGCGAAGCCGTAGGACTTCGCTTCAGCAACCGTCAGGTTGAAGACGACCGCAGAGATGCCCATGGGGATCCCGTTTACCCCTCCAACCTGGAACGCCCGTGAGCTGTCGGGGCTGATCGGGCTGGATTGCCTGGTGTCGAAGAACCGCGTCGGTGCGATGGGCTGAAACGCGCCGGCCGCCGTCGGCGTTCCCGCCAGATAGTACCCGGAGATGTCGGCCAGCAGGTGGGTGGATCCGCTGGACCGGTTGTACAGGGAGACCTTGCCGTCAGCGCCCACCGGAACCGTCACGGAGTTAGGGATGGTCTGGCCGGCGCCGAAGTTCACGTTCGAGGCATTGGGCGGCGCGGTTCCGGAGGGGTAGGCCGCGATGTAGCCGAAGGACTCCCCCACGGCCACCGTCAGGTTGAACACGACGGCCGAGA
>JBKKDK010000203.1:0-17659 GCA_046708245.1 Arthrobacter sp. | reverse complement strand
CAGCACGATCTCCGTGGCGCCGGCATCCAGGGCGGCGGCGATCAGCTGGCCGCAGCCGTAGCTGTGCGCGCGCAGGGAGTTGGCCGGGGTCGGTTCCATGTGCGCCAGCCCGGACGCCTGCGCCGTTTCGATCACGGCGGTGACGCTCCCGAAAGCGTCCTTGCGGATGGCCCAAGCGGCGCCAACGGGCGCCAGGATGGGGCCGACGACGGCGTTGAGCCGCTCCTCGTACCCGGCCGCGACGGCTGCCTCCAGGGTTCCCTCGCCGCCGTCGGCGATCGGAAGCTGGACGGTCTCGGCGTCGGGGTAGACGCGCAAGGCACCTTCGGCGATGGCGGCGGCGGCTTCGATGGCGGTGAGCGAGCCCTTGAATTTGTCCGGGGCGATGAGGATGCGCATGGCTCTATCCTGCCAGCCCGGGCACCGAACCGGCGGCGACAAGCCCGGGCGGCGGTAGTAACGTGGCTGGCACGCAGAACCGGCCCGGACGCAGGGAGTACCAGTGAACGAGAACGCCCAGACCCAAGCCATGAGCCGCGGCACGCCCGGAATGACGGAGCTGCTGCTGGTACGCCACGGCGAAAGCCAGGGCAACGTCGCGGCCACGCTCGCGCACCAGGCCGGTGCGCACGTCATCAACGTTCCGGCCCGGGACGCCGACGTCGAACTTTCGGACACGGGGCGGGAGCAGGCGCTGGCCCTGGGCCGCCTGCTGTCCGGCATCCCTGACGGGGGACGCGCCGTCGTCTGGTCCTCGCCCTATGTGCGCGCGCGGCAGACTGCGGAGCTCGCCGTCCACACCGGCGGCTGGCAGGTGCCGGTCCTCATTGATGAACGCCTGCGCGACCGCGAACTCGGCATCCTGGACATGCTCACGTCCGCCGGCGTGGAAGCCCGGCTCCCGGAGGAGGCCGCACGGCGGCAGTGGCTCGGCAAGTTCTACTACCGCCCGCCCGGCGGCGAATCCTGGGCCGACGTGGTCCTCCGCCTGCGCTCCCTGCTCTCGGACCTGGACCGCCAGCATCCTGGAGAGCGCGTGATGCTGGTCTGCCACGATGCCGTGATCCTGCTGATCCGCTACATCCTGGAGGGGCTGACGGAGAGTCAGCTGCTGGACATCGCCGCGACCTCCACCATCCTCAATGCCTCGATCAGCCGCTTCGTCCGGCCGGACGGCGGCGGCCCGTGGCAGCTCGAGACCTTCAATATGGCCGACCATCTGATGAGCGAAGGCGTTCCCGTGACTCAACACTCAGGAGATGCCAATGTCCACCCCCGCTGAACTGCTGACGCCGACATTGCTGCGGGCATGGCCGCTGCCCGGCGGCGGATCCGGCAAGGACGACAGGGGCTCCGTGCTGGTGGTTGGCGGGGCCCGGATGACGCCGGGAGCCGCGCTGCTTGCCGGTGTTGCGGCGCTGCGTTCCGGGGCCGGACGGCTCACCCTGGCCGTGGCCGGGTCCGTCGCGGCGCAGCTGGCGGTCGCGCTCCCCGAGGCCGGGGTGCTGGGCCTGCCGGAAACCGCGGCCGGTTCCGTCGCCGGATCCGGGGCGCCCGCCCTCTCCGGGCAGCTGGAGTCCGCGGACGCCGTCCTGGTGGGACCGGGCCTGGACGACAAGGACGAAACGACGGCGCTGCTCCGCGGGCTGCTCCGGGTCCGGGTGGACGGCCCGCCGCCGGCCGTGATTCTCGATGCCTTCGCGCTGGGAAGCCTGCCGGAGCTGGAGGGCGAGCTGGAACCGTGGGCGGACCGGCTGATCCTGACCCCGAACATCACCGAGGCAGGCATTCTGCTCGGCCGGGACGTGAAGGATCTGCACCGGGACGTCCCTGAGCTGGCGGGGAAATTCCGGGCCGTGGTGAGCTGCCAGGGCGTTATCGCCGGCCCGGGCCCGGACGGTGGGAGCCGTTGGGAAATCACCACAGGACAGAGCGGCCTGGGCACTTCGGGCAGCGGGGATGTGCTTTCCGGGATCATTGCCGGCATCCGGGCCCGCGGGACCACCGACGCCCAGGCCGCCTGCTGGGGAACACACCTGCATGCCGCCGCGGGCGATCGGCTCGCCAGCCGGCTGGGGGGCCTGGGCTATCTGGCGCGCGAACTCACTGACGAGCTCCCGCCGCTGATGATGGAGCTCTCCAGCTGAGTGCCGGTGCAGGGCGCAGGCTCTGGACGACCCGTAAGCGTGCTGATTAGTCTGGGATGGCAGGGCCGGGGGCCCGGCCGCACGGTGTCGACCTAAGGAGACGGCAATGGGTATCGGAGAGAGCATCGGCAAGGCGGCGGAGAACGCCATGGAGGATCTGGGCGGCACCGCGAAGAAGTCCGACGACGGCCACGCCCCCGATCCCGGGAACCCGCGGGACGACATCCAGGTGCACTCCTCAATCAGCGAGGGTTCCAACGCCCTCGACGGCGAGCCGGGCACGGACCCGACGCGTGAAACCCCGGGCGACCCAGGCGGTTCGCCCCTGGACCCGCCGCCGCCGGCCCCCACCGAGGAGCCCGGCGGAACTCCGCCGCTCGATGATCCGCACGATGTCCCCGGCCCGGGCGGCCTGCCGGGTCCCGACCCGGATGACCTGCGCGCCGATCCGTCCGAAGGTGCGGAGGACCCGGGCGCCGGCAGCATGGGCCGCAGCTAGCGGTCCGGGTTGGGGGTTCCCCAGGTTCAGGTGCTTCAGGACCGCCAGGTGCCGCGCTCCTGCAACACTGCTTTGAGCAGGTCGGCCCGGTCCGTGACGAGCCCGTCCACGCCGAGGTCCAGCAGCCGGTGCATTTCGGCGGGCTCGTTAATGGTCCAGACGTGCACCTGCAGGCCGTGCCGGTGGGCGCGCTTCACGAACCCCGGCGTCACCACGGTCACAGAACCGTAGCGGACGGGCACCTGCAGGGCCTGCACGCCGTGGAGGGCGCGTCCCGCCACGAACCGCATCAGCGGGGCGGGCAGCACCGGGCCCAGCAGGACGAACAGGGCGCTGGATACGACGCCGGCCGAGCCCGCGGCCGGACGGCTGAGCCGCTTCTGCACGGCGCGCCGCCGCCGGTCCGAGAAACTGGCGATCAGCACCCGGTCGTGCAGCCCGTACTGTTCGATCGCCGCGGCGAGGGTTGCCACCGAGTTCCAGTCCTTGACGTCGAGGTTGAACCGGACGTCCGGAAAGGCCGTGACGAGGTCCGCGAAGAGGGGGATCGGTTCCGCGCCGCCGATCCGAGCCTGCGCGACCGTGTCGGCGGACAGCTCCGCAATCCGGCCGCGGCCGTCCGTGATCCGGTCCAGGGTGGCGTCGTGGAACAGCAGGAGCACGCCGTCCGCGGTGGTGTGGACGTCCGTCTCCAGGTGCCGGAATCCGAGGTCGACGGCGGCGCCAAACGCGGCCATGGAGTTCTCCAGGCCGTCCCGGGAGAAGCCGCGATGGGCCATGGCGAGGGGCTCCCCGGCGGCGCCGCCGGTGGAAAAGAACGGGTGGTGCGTGGTCACTCCTGAAGCGTACCCGAGCCCTGCGGCCCCCGGCAGGGAAGGCCTTAGGACGCGGGCGGCAGGATCTCGACGCCGTCGCTGCAGTGCAGCAGCGTGCGTCCCCGGCCGCCGTCGAGGTCTACCCAGACCGCCGTGTGGTCCTCCGTGACGGCGTCGATGCGGCCGCCGGTCTCGTAGCCCGGAGCCGTCCGGACGGACACCCGGTCGCCCCGGCGCAGGCTCTTCCAATGCGGGTCCGGTTCGACCCGGCGCAGTGGTTGGTCGTCGGTGCTTTCAATGCGGTACCTGGCCATGATTTCCCACCATTCATAAGAACGATCCGTCGCGAGATTTCAGCCTAGGATGCCAAGGTGAACGCGAGTTGACCGCAAGCTGGGAATCCGGTGACCGCGCGGGTCAGGGCAGCCGTACGCCCAGTTCGGCGAGCTTGGCCTCGAGGATCTGGGCGACGCCGTCGTCGTCGAAGTGCGGTGCCTGCTGGCCGGCCGCGCGGATCGCTTCCGGGTGGCCGCTGGCCATCGCGTACCCGTGGCCGGCCCAGCGCAGCATCTCGATGTCGTTCGGCATGTCCCCGAATGCCACGACGTCGCCGGCGTCGACCCCCAACGAGGCGGCGTACTCCGCAAGCGTGACTGCCTTGTTGACGCCGGGCAGGGACAGTTCCAGCAGGGCGACGTTGGGCGCCGAGTGGGTGGCGGCGGCCAGGTGGGCGACGGCGGGCGACACTTCGGCGAGGAACTCGTCGGCGGTGCCTTCCCGGACGACGGCGAGGAACTTCACCACGGAATCCGACGCGCTCAGGGTGCTGTGCAGCGGGGCCGGGGTGACCTCGGTAAGCAGTTCGCTGGAGCCGTTCTCGATGAACCCGGGCTCCAGGTGGAAGCCGGTCAGGGTTTCGGCGGCGAACAGTGCGGAGGGGCGGAGCCGCTGGATGATGCGGCGCGCCTCGAACACGGCGTCGAGCTCCAGTGCCCGGGCCGAGATCAGGCGGTCCGCTTCCAGGTCCCAGACGACGGCGCCGTTCGAGCAGATCACGGTTCCGGTGTGCCCCAGCCGGTCCTGCAGCGGGTGGAGCCAGCGCGGCGGCCGGCCCGTGACGAACACCAGTTCAATCCCGGCGCCGCGGCAGGCATGGAAGGCGCGCACGGTGCGGTCACTGATTTTGCCGTCGTGGCCGAGGATCGTTCCGTCGATGTCACTTGCTACCAGCCGCATAGAGCCAGTCTACGTGGGCCGGAGGCGCGGCCAGTTCGCCGGAAACGTGCCGGCTAGCCGGAAGATCGCGGCGACTCCGCAGGCTTCCGGCGATCTCGGCGCAGCGGCGACGGAACGGTGACAGCGGCGGCTAGTGCCGTTCGTAGATGCCGGTGAGGGTGGCCCGGGCCAGGGTGTGCCGGGCGAGTTCGGATTCGAGGGTGCCCGGGGAGGTGCCGGTGTCCAGTCCGGACAGCCCGACGTCGAGGGCATGGATGGTGACGACGTAACGGTGCGGGCCGTGGCCCGGCGGCGGCGCGGCGCCCAGGTAGCCGTGGAAGCCGCCGTCGTTTTTCAACTGCTTGGCCCCGGGTGGAAGCACCCGGCCGCCCTCCGCGCCTGCCCCGGCAGGCAGCGAGGTGACGTTGGCCGGGAGGTCCAGGACGGCCCAGTGCCAGAAGCCACCGCGCCCCGGGGCGTCGGGGTCGAACACTGTCACGGCGTAGCTGAGGGTTCCGGCCGGGGCGCCGCTCCAGCTCAGCTGCGGGGACTCGTCCTGGCCGCCGGCGCGCATCTTGCCGCTGCGCTGCGCGGGCGGAAGGGTCTGGCCGTCCTGGAACGATTCGCTGGTGACGTGGAACGTCGGGGCTTCGTGGCGTGGCATGGCTGCCTTTCAGTTGCTGGGGAGATCGGCACTTTCCGCGTCGGTGGACCCGGATTCCGCAGGAGCCAGCGCGCCGAGCTCCATCCGGTTCAGTTCCGCCCGGGTGGGCGGGTTGGCGCCGGCGCGGGACACCGTGACCGCCGCCGCCCACGCCGCGTGGGACAACAGTTCGCGGAGGCTGCCGGCGGCGAGCTGGCGGAGGTCCTCCCGGTTCTGTGCCCCGTCCAGGCCAAGGTCAACCACCCCGGACAGCAGCGCCGCCATAAAGGAGTCCCCGGCACCCACGGTGTCGGCCACAGTGACGGACGGCGTGGGGACGGACGCTTCGCCGGAAGCGTTGACACCCCAGGGCCCTTCCGCGCCGCGCGTCACCACCACCATGGCCGGTCCTTCCGAACCGCCCAGCGCGAGCCAGCGGCGGGCAGAATCCAGCGGATCCTCGCCCGGGTAGAGCCAGGCCAGGTCCTCGTCCGAGGCCTTGACAACGTCGGCGAGGGTGACGAATTTCTCGGTCTGCCGGCGGGCGTAGTCAACGTCCGTAATGATGCTGGGCCGGCAGTTGGGGTCGAAGCTGATGGTGGCCGACGGGTGGACATGCTCCACGGCGGCCAGGACGTCCGCGGCGCCGGGGGCCAGCATTGTGGCGATCGAGCCGGTGTGCAGCAAGGTGGTGCCCTGCAGCATGAACGGCAGCCGGTCCACGAGGCCGGGAAGCTCCCAGGCGAGGTCGAAGGTGTAGCTGGCGGCGCCGTCGTCGTCGATCAGGGCGGTGGCGACGCTGGTGGGGAGCCCGTCGGGCGGCACGGGCAGCAGCACGGAGCTGGATTTGAGGTGCGCTGCCACCGCCTCGCCGTAGGCGTCCCGGCCGTAACGGCCGATGAACTGCACCGGATGGTCCAGCCTGGCCAGCCCCACCGCAACGTTGAGGGGGCTTCCGCCCACGTGGGCCTGGATTCCGGAGGAGCGCTGGACGACGTCGACAAGGCCCTCGCCAATTACTGTGAGCATGCTCATACTCTGCCAGAGAACGCGGTCCGGTGCCCCTGTGTTTCGCAGTCGGCGTCCTGGTTCAGGCCGGCGCGGCGCTGGAGTTGTCCACTCGGATTCCGGCGGCTGCGGCGTCGCCGAACCTGGCGTCGATGTGGACCACGTCCCGGCCGGCGCGGTCAAGCAGGCTCGCGGCGATCCCGGCGCGGTATCCGGACGCGCAGTGCACCCAGAGCCTGCCGGCGGGAAGTTCCGGCAGGCGCAGCAGCAGTTCGTGCAGCGGGATGTTGACGGCCCCGACTATCCGCGACCGGGCATACTCGTCGGCGCGGCGCACGTCGAGCACGGTGTTGTCGGCGGCGCCGGCGGCGCCTGCAATGCCCGCGGCGACCCCGTCCCAGCCGACTCGGAGGTAGGAGACGACGGCGGCCCGGGGCGCCAGCGTGCCCGGGTCGGTGCCGACGGCGGCGTCCGGGGAGTCGATGCCGATCCGGGAGAGGTCCCGGATGGCGTTCTCCACGTCCTCGCGGGATCCGACCAGGGTCAGCTGCTCGCCCCACGGCATTACCCAGCCGAGGTAGGTGCTGAAGCTGTCGCGGTATTCGAAGCTCACGCTGCCCTGCAGGTGGCTGCCGGCGAAGGCCACGCGGCGCCGCAGGTCCACCACCCATTCGCCGTTGCGCAGGCGCCGGGTGAGTTCCTCGGCGTCGAGCGGTTCCGGCACGGCCAGCTGCGCGGGGCCGGGGCCCTGGGCGTTGATGACGGCCATGTGGGCGTAGTAGGACGGGTAGGCCGTGAGGTTGGCTATGAGTCCGCGGACAAAGTGGTCCTCGTCCGGGTCCGTGAGGGCGTGGTTGACGGCCAGTTGCTCGCGGATGGTTGAGGATCCTGCCCGGCTGGCCGGACCGGACGAGCAGAAGGAGCCGAAACCGTGGGTCGGAAACAGCGCGGCGTCGGGATCCGCTTCCCCGGCAAGGCGCCGCGCCGAGGCGTACTGCTCGTGCGTGAGGCCGATTGTGTCGGCGGCGGAGACCAGGTCGGTGCGGCCCACCGAGCCGTAGAGCAGGCTGCCGCCGGAGAAGACGGCCTGCGTGACGCCGTCGTCCACGATGAAGGACAGGTGCGTGTGGGTGTGGCCGGGGGTGGCGACGGCCCTGAGCGTGAACGAACCGACCTGCACTCTCTGGCCGTCCGCGATCGGCTGGCGTTCGAAGCTCACGGGATCCGCGGCGTTGACGAGGTAGCTCGCGCCGTGCGCTTTGGCCAGCGCGGAGCCTCCGGTGAGGTAGTCATTGTGCAGATGCGTCTCGGCCACGTGGGTGATGGCCACGCCGGCGTCGCGGGCGGCCGCCTCGATCCGGTCCGTGTCGCGCTGCGGGTCGATGACCAGCGCCACCGTCCCGTCATGGACGAGGTAGCTGCGGTCCCCCAGTGGCGGGGTTTCGATGACAATGACCTTCATGGTCCCCTCCTGCTGGTGTGGCCGCGATGGGCTCAGCCGCGATCGACCGGGAGGCCGTCGAGCTGCCACTCGTTGATGCCGCCGGCGACGTTGACGGCGTCGTACCCCTGCCCGGCGAGGTAGGCGGCGGCCTGCGCGCTCCGGACCCCTGCCGCGCACATCAGGTAGACCGTGCCGCCGGCAGGGACGTCGGCAAGGGACTGGACGAAGCGCGAGAGCGGGATGCTCCTCGTGCCGGCCACCCGGACCTCGGCGTATTCGTGGTCCTCGCGGACGTCGACGATTGCGGCGCCGGAGCCCAGTGCTGCCAGTTCCTTAACGGAGATGCTTTTCACGCTTGTCCTTTCGCGGCTGCCGGGCGGTGCCTACACCCAGATTTTACTCCGGGGGCATGCACCCTGGCCCGGCGGTCCGGCTATCCGGGCTGGCCGTCGCTGTCCCGCTGGTAGACGTCGGGGACGCCGTCGTGGTCGGAGTCGATTTCCTCTTCCGCCTCGGCGTTCCGGTAGTGCCGGTTCCGGGTCCGCAGCACCACGGTGGCGAGCAGCGCGGCGAGCAGGGACGCTGCGAGGATCCCCACCTTGGCGTGGTCGTCGTGGATGCTGCCGTGGCCGAAGCTCAGTTCGGCGACCAGCAGCGACACCGTGAAGCCGATGCCGGCCAGGATCGCGACGCCGAAGACGTCCACCCAGCGGAACGACTCGTCCAGCCGGGCTCTCGTGGCCTTGGTGACCAGCCACGTGGTGCCGAGGATGCCCGCCGGTTTGCCCAGGACAAGGGCCACGATGATGCCCACCGCCACCGGATCGGTGAGGGCGGCGCCCAGCCCGTCCCACCCGCCCACCGCGACGCCGGCCGAGAAAAAGGCGAAGAGCGGCACGGCGATGCCGGCTGAGATCGGCCGGAAACGGTGTTCGAAGATTTCGGCCAGGCCCGGTCCTGCCGCCGGCCCTCCGCTCGCCCTGGACCGGATCACCGGGACGGCAAAGCCGAGCAGGACACCGGCCACCGTGGCGTGGATACCCGAGGCATGCACCAGCGCCCAGGTGGCGGCCCCCAGTGGCAGCAGGATGGCCCAGGCCGCGCCGGCGTGCACCCCAAAGAAGCGCCGGTACCGCTGTGCCAGGAACGTGTAGAGGCCCAGCGGAAGCAGGGCCAGCAGGAGGGGCATCTGCTGCAGGTCGATGGAATAAAAGATGGCTATGATGGCGATGGCCAACAAGTCGTCCACAACCGCCAGGGTCAGCAGGAAGATGCGCAGGGCACTGGGCAGGTGCGAACCGGTGATGGCCAGCACCGCCACGGCGAACGCGATGTCGGTGGCGGTGGGGATGGCCCAGCCGCGCAGGGTCTCGGGACTGCTGAGGTTGACGAGGGCATAGAGGGCGGCCGGAATGAGCACCCCGCCGACGGCCGCAGCCACCGGGACGATCGACTTGCTCAGCTGGCGCAGGTCCCCGGCGACGAACTCGCGCTTAAGCTCGAGCCCGACCAGGAAGAAGAAGATGGCGAGCAGCCCGTCGGCGGCCCAGGTCCCAAGGCTCAAGTTCAGGTGCCACGGCTCGTAGCCGATTGTGAAGTCCCGGAGGGCGAAGTAGCCTCCGGCCGCGGGCGAGTTTGCCCAGATCAGGGCGATCACGGCGGCCGCCACTAACAAAGCGCCGCCCACTGTTTCCTTGCGGAGGATCTCCCCGATCCGGAGGGCCTCGGCGTAGCTGCCGCGGGCCAGGACGGTGAAACGCGGGGTGCCGGCCGGCGGCGTGGAGCGGGGTGTGGTGCCCATGCGGAGTCCTAAAATTGGGTCGACAAGACTATGCCGACCAGACTTCCCGGCGCACCTGCCCCCAGTCTAGGCGCAGGCAGCGGGCAGCCGATGCGGGAGTCCGTTCAGGCCAGCAGCGACTGGACCAGCTCGCGGCATTTGCGGTAGGCGGCAGCCTTGGGGTCAATCAGCGCGAAGTGGTCCCCCGGGACCTTCAGGAGCTGGACCGGCGCCCCCGCTGCTTTGGCCGCCGCGGCGTACGTCTCCGACTGGCTCATCGGGACGGTGTCGTCCTCGGTTCCGTGGACGGCGTAGACGGGGACGGTCAACGGCACTGCGCTCATGGGATCCGCGTACTTGTGCCGTTTGGGGTATTTTTCCGAGGATCCGCCGAGCAGGTTGCTGACGGCGCCGTTGCTGAGGTTCAGCCGCTCGGCCGCGGCCAGGTTCAGCACCCCTGACTGACTGACGACGCCGGTAAGCCGCACGGCGCCGTCGTTCTTGCGCAGCAGCTGCCGGTCCGCGTCCGGCGCGCCGATCTGGCCGAGCCGGTCACGGCCGGCGGCCCAGACGGCCAGATGCCCGCCCGCGGAATGGCCCAGGGCCACAACGCTGTCCAGCCCGAGGCCGTGTTCGCCGGCGACGTCGCGCAGCTTGTCGATCCCGGCCAGAACGTCCGAAAATGTGTGCGGCCAGCCGCCGCCGTTGCCGGCCCGGCGGTACTCCAGGTTCCAGGCCGCCACGCCGTGGGCCGCAAGATCCTTGGCCAGCGGCTCACCGAGTTCGGCCCCGTACTGGGAACGCCAGTACCCGCCGTGGATGACCACCACCACACCTTTGGGCGCAGCCACCTCCGGCACGAAGAGCTCACCCCACTGGCTCGGGTCGTCGCCGTAGCTGTATTTGTGCCGCTTCACATTGTCCTCCTCGGGGCCAGATGAACAGGCGGCGGAGATTGCCCCCAATGTCACCGCCGCTGCGGCCGCGATCAGAGCCCGACGCCGCACATCAGCCATGTGCAGAGCCTACCTTGGGCGTCGGCCGGCAGGGCGTAATGCGGCGGCAGCGGCGTCGGCCGGCAGGGCGTAATGCGGCGGCAGCGGCGGCGGCCCGGGGTGTCACCCGGTGCGTGTCGCACCTCGGCCGTAAGCTGGACGTATGGCGAGCAACTGGGATCGGCTGGACCCAAGCCTGCGCGAATCCGTGCAGGAAAACGTGGAACTCTACGAGCAGCTCCGCCCTGCCCTGAAGCTGGTGACCCGCGAGGTCCTGCTCACGCTGCGGACCATGCTCAAGGACACGGAGGTGACGCCGCTGTTCGTCACGGGCCGCACCAAGACGGTCGAATCCTTCCGCGAGAAGATCTCCCGGACCGAAGAGCCCCTGGAACCGGGCGGGCCACCTGTGCTGAAGTTTCCGGACCCGTTCCGGACGCTCAATGACATGGTGGGCATCCGGGTCATCACCAAGCTGCCGGCCGAAAACGCCGTCGTGGCCAACCTGATTAAGCGCCAGCGCCAGCTCTTTGACTGCCGCGGCGACCGCGAAAAGGACATCGGCTCGATCGAGTCCGGGACCTACGGGTACTCCAGCCGGCACCTGATCCTGCGGACCATCCAGAACGAGGCCGTCAAGGAGTACCAGCAGGCCTTCAATCCTGAGGTCCCGCCGAACGGCAGCTACTTCTTCGAATGCCAGATCCGCACGGTGTTCGCGCACGCCTGGAGCGAGATCGAGCACGACATCCGCTTCAAGGCCGAGGATCCGCGCGCCTGGACCCCGCACTTCGACCGGCAGTTCACGGCCACGGCCGCCATGCTGGAAACCGTGGAGGGCGCGTTCTCGGACCTGCACGACCGCTACGAGGAAGTCCGCAGCTACTGGGACATGGACGGCGAGGGCGCCGCGCAGCTCACGCCAAACCGGATCCGGGATGTGTGGCGGACGCTGCTGCCGCACGTGGACCGGAAGGTCGACGACGACTGGGGCTGGGCCGCCGAACTCATGGCCGCCCACGGCCTCAACCAGACCGTCCAGCTCGCGGGGCTCCTCAGCGCCAACCGGATCACCGAGGTCCGCAAGGCCCTCGACCACCGATACTCCCCCGGCCCGGACCGGCTGCTCGATGACCTGCTCTTGTGGCAGTACGGCACGAAGCACATTGACCTCACCGCGGAACCGGCCGACGCCATCCCGCACCCCAGGCGCGACAGCCTGCTGCGCCGGCTCAAGCAGATCGAGCGGTACCGGCTGACCCAGGCCTAGCGGCAGGGTGCGGCGGCTCCGGCTACGGCTTCCCGGCTGACTCCTGCTTCACGGCTGCGGCTGCGGCTGCGGCTGCGGCTGCGGCTGCGTAGGATTCTCCCCACCTTTGAAACAGCGACGCCGGGACTCGCCGGCTGTTCGGTCGGACGCGCCGTCCGCCGCCCCCGAAGGTGGGGGATTCCGGCGCCGTGGACCCATTTTTGGTGGGCCGCATCTGCGCCCAGGCGATTTCGACGCGCAAATGTCCCGGCGCTATCGGAATTCGGGCGGCACCCGGGATTTTGCGCATCACCCGGGATTCTGCGCGTCGCCGGGCTGGTCAGACGAAGCGCGCCAGCGGGTTCCGCAGCCGGCCGGCCATCTGCAGTCCGCCGGAGGGGTCCGTGAGGTCCAGCATTTGCTGGTTGTTGCGCAGCTGCAGCCGGTTCAGGCAGGACAGCTCGAAATCCGGCGCGAACAGCTCATGCCGGGCGAACTGCTCCTGGAGTTCGGGGTGCTCGGCCTGGTATGACCGGAGCACGGCAGCAGCGGTGCGCCAGAATTCCTCCTCGCTGAGCGTGCCGTCCTCCTCCAGCAAGGCGCTGAGGAACCGGAAGATGCAGTCGAAAACGTCAGTAAAGACGGCCAGGACTTTCTCGTGATCGGCGATGTCGACGCGGATCCGGGAGACCTCATCCGGCAGCTCCAGCCGGCCACCCATGACCACGATTTCCTCGGCGATGTCCTTCATGACGGCACTGACGGGAACCCCGTTCTCCAGCACCAGGATCACGTTCTCGCCGTGCGGCATGAACGCCAATTCGTAGCGGTAAAGGCAGTGCGCCAGCGGAACCAGGTAGGCCTCAAAGTATCGGCGCAGCCACTCGGCCGGCTCCAGCCCGGATCGTTCGATCAGCGCCGACACCATGGGCCGGCCCGCGGCATCAACGTGCAGGAGTGAGGCCATGGTGGCCAGCTGCTGCCCGTCTTCCAATAGTGGCAGCGGGCTTTCGCGCCAGAGCGCGGACAGCATCTTCCGGTAGGGGGAATCCTTGGCCGCCGCCGCCTCGTAGTAGCCGTTGTGGTAGCCGATGGCGGCGACTTCGCGGATCACCTTCAGCCCGCGCTTTTGCAGGGCTTCGTCATTGAGGATCAGGGCGTGGAGCCAGTCGTTGATGGCCGGTGTGGCTTTCATGTACTGCGGCGACAGCCCCCGCATGAAACCCATGTTCAGCACGGACATTGCCGTTTTGACGTAGCACTTCTCCGGCGAGACCGAGTTGAAGAACGTCCGGATGGACTGCTGCGCCTGGTAGCTGTCCGCTCCGATCCCCAGATGCACGATGTGCTGCTGCGCGATTTCGGCGGCGAACGTCACAGTGAGCTTGTTGTCCCACTGCCACGGATGGACGGGCATGAGAAAATAATCGGCCGGATCCAGGCCCAGGATGCCGAGTTCGGCGTCGAAGTAGGCCAGGGCGGAGGCTCCCAGCTCGGCCTCCAGATGGGTCCGGAAGCCCAGCCCTTCGCTGGCGGTGAACACGGCCCTGTCCCGGTGGACCGCGATCCACTCCAGTTGCACAGGGGCGCCGGCTTCGGGGGCGAAGGCCCGGTAATCCGTGATTCCAAAACCCAACCTGCCGTTGTTGGCCACGAAGCAGGGATGTCCCTCGGTCATGCTGCGCTCGATGGCCTGGAAGTCGACGGCGGCGTCGGCCCCGCGGGTCACGCCTGCTGCCAGTTCCGCCGCCGAGGGCTGGCCCATCCATTGCTTGTACGCGTGGCTGGCGAGTGTGCTGCTGATTTCCTCGAGATAGACCGGGAGCATCTCCTCGCGGATGCCCAGGCTGTCCCGGAACTCCGTGATGAAGCGCAGGGCATCGAGCTCAAGCCCCCCGCCCGGGGGACATGTCCCCTGTTCAGCCCCTGGCCCGGACATATCGGAACATGCCCGGGCGTCGACGCGGCGGATGGACATGTCCGCAATGGACCAGTGGTCCAGCTCAAGTTTCCGGGCAGCAAAGCGGTACTCGACGGCGCCGTCGTCGCTCACGACGCGGTAGTCGGCCCGCCCGCCCGGGCCCCCGGCGCCCTCGCCAGGTTCCGCGCCGAGCCGTTCCGGCACCAGGATCCGTTCGTGCGAGAACTCAGCGAGCGCCTTGCGGATGAGGTGCCGGTTCGCGGCGTCCCAGCGCTCAGGCGTCAGATGGGCTGCGGCGGTGCTGGAGCTCAGGACGGATTCAAGTTCGGCAGTGGTCATAGCGGTGCTCCCTGGTGGATTGGGGATGGGTGGAGCCCGGCGCGGCCTAAGTGGAAGGCCTCCCGGGTGCAGAAGCTGAGCAGCGCCTGCTTGTCGGGCAGCTGCACGATGCCGGCCGGTTCGAAACCGAGCCGGGTGTTGAGGACCTGGATCTTGGTGTTGCGGGCGTCCGGTTCCACGACGATGCGCTCCACCTCCGCGGCGGCGAACAGCCGTTCCAGGACAGCCTCCATAACGGCGGCGGTGTACCCGGAACGTGCCGGACCGGCCGGCGGCGCGACCAGCAGGTGCATCCCGAGGTCCCCGGGCTGGACGGCGTACAGGGCGGCGAGCGGCGACAACGACGGAACGTACTCCTCCATCAGGAAGGCGGGGACGCCGCCGTCGAGCCCCAGCAGCGCGTGGTGGTGCCCGCTGGACTGGATCCGGGAGTATTCCGCCACAACCTCGCCCAAGCTGGCGCTCTGCATCCCCCAGAACGAGGCGTAGGGCCGGGTGACCCAGCCGTGCAGGAGGGACGCGTCGGCCACGGGGTCCACGCAGCGGAAGGTGAAACTCATGCCAGTGCCTCCGCGGCTTCCCGGACCGTCGGTTTTGCGCCATGCTCCGGCGTTCCGAACTGCTGGAAGGCGATGCTTTGTTCCACGGGGTAGACCTCGCGGCCGGTGATCCCGCGCAGGATGCAGGAATTGCGGTAGGCGGCCATCCCGAGGTCCGGGGTGACGAAACCGTGGGTGTGGAGTTCGGCGTTCTGGACGAAGATCTCGCCGGGTGCGACGCCGGTGCTGTAGTTGCGCTCGACGGCAAACCTGCCGCGGCTGTCCCTGGCGATGCGGCCCTGCACCCCGGCCAGGAATTCCGGCTCCCGGTAGGCGTACCCCGTGGCCAGCACCACGGCTTCGGTGTCCAGCGCGTAGTCGGCGCCCTGCTCCTCGTGCCGCAGCTGCAGGGTGTGCGAGCCGGCCGCCGGATCCCACGACGCACCGGTGAGCGCCGAGTGCGTCAGCATCCGGGTGTCCACGATCCCGGCGAGGCTCTTGGTGTACAGGAGGTCGTAGATGGCGTCGATGAGCTCGGAATTGATGCCCTTGTACAGGTTCTTCTGGCTCTTGATGAGGCCGTCGCGCTGGTCCTGCGGGAGACCGTGGAAGTAGTCCACATACTCCGGCGACGTCATCTCCAGGGTCAGCTTGGTGTACTCCAGCGGGAAGAACCGGCCGGACCGGGTGACCCAGTTCAGCTGGTAGCCGTGGACGTCGATCTCCTGCAGCAGCTCATAGTAAATCTCCGCGGCGCTCTGGCCGCTGCCCACAATGGTGATGCTGCGCCGGCCCTGGAGTTCACTCTTCCTCGACAGGTACTCGGCGTTGTGGAGGACCAGTCCGCCGGCGGCCAGGATGCCGGCACAGGCCGCGGGAACATGCGGCGCCGTTCCGGTGCCCAGCACCAGCCGCCGCGCCAGCAGCACCTCCGGCCCGTCCGGACCCACCACGGCCAGCCGGTACACGCCGCCGTCGTAGGTTATCCCGCGGACGTCCGTGCCGAACCGGACGGACGCCAGCTGGCCGGCCACCCACTGGCAGTACTGGTTGTACTCGGCGCGCAGGGGGTAGAAGCTTTCGCGGATGTAGAAGCGGTAGAGCCGGCCGGTCTGCTTCAGGAAGTTCAGGAAGGAAAAGGGCGACGTCGGGTCGGCGAGCGTCACGAGGTCGGCCAGGAAGGGAACCTGCAGGGTGGCCGGTTCCAGCATCATGCCCGGGTGCCAGTCGAAGGATGCCCGGCGTTCCAGGAAGACGCCGTCCAGCCCCTCGACGGGTTCACTCAGCGCCGCGAGGCCGAGGTTGAACGGCCCGACGCCGACGCCGGCAAAATCGTGAATATGCCCCGCCGGGTATGCGTTGCGGGCGCTCATGCGGGAACCTCCGCGGCGTCGAGGAGCGATGCCCCGGTGGCGCGCAGCAGCTCGAGAATGGCGCGGATGTCCTCCACGCCGGCCGCGGCGTTGAGGAGCGTGAACTTCAGGTAGTGCCGGCCTGCCACCGTGGTCCCGGCGACGACGGCCTCGCCGGAGGCAAAAACGGCGGCGCGGATCTCCTGGTTGAGCCGGTCCGCGGTGGCGTCGGACAGGCCGGCCCCGGGCTGCCGCGGCCGGTAGCGGAACACCAGCGTGCTCAGCTGCGGCTCGGCAGCGAGCTCGAAGTCCGGGTCCGCGGCCAGCAGCACACCGACGTCAGAGGCGAGGTCGATCGCCTCATCGAACAGGGCCCCGATCGCGTCGGCGCCCATGATCCGCAGCGTCAGCCAGAGCTTCAGCGCGTCGAAACGGCGGGTGGTCTGGATGCTTTTGTCCACCTGGTTGGGGCGGTCGACGGCGGACGCCGGGTTCAGATAGTCGGCGTGGTACCTCACATGGCGGAGCGTCGCGGCGTCCCGGACCAGCAGGGCGCTGGAGCTGACCGGCTGGAAAAACGTCTTGTGGAAATCGACCGTGACCGAATCAGCCCGTTCAATTCCGGCCAGCAGCTCCCGGTGGCGGCCGGAGAGCATGAGCCCGCCGCCATAAGCCGCATCGACGTGGAACCAGGCCCCGTGCCCGCGCGCCGCGGCCGCCAGCTCGGCGAGGGGATCAATCGCGCCGAAGTCGGTGGTTCCGGCCGTGGCCACCACCGCCATCGGCACCAGCCCGCCTTCCCGGGCCCGTGCCAGTTCCCGGGCCAGGGCCCGGGGGTCCATCCGGTGGTCCGGGTCGCACCGCACGGGCACGACGGCGTCGTACCCGAGTCCCAGCATCGACGCGGACTTCTCGATGCTGAAGTGGCTGTCCGCGGAGGTGAAGATGCGCAGCTTCTCCAGGAGGCAGGGCAGCCGGAGCCCGTCGTTTTCCGGATCCAGCTTCAGCCATTCCACCGCCTGGTTCCGGGCCAGCAGCAGGGCCTGGAAATTGGACTGGCTGCCGCCCGAGGTGAAGACGCCGTCCGCGCCCGCGCCGAGCTGCAGCTGCTCCGCGGTCCAGCTGATGAGCCTCCGCTCGATCATTGTGGCACCGGCGCTCTGGTCCCAGGTGTCCATCGAGGAATTCACCGCGGACAGGACGGCCTCGGCGACCAAGGCCGGAATGACGACCGGACAGTTCAGGTGGGCAGCATATTTGGCGTCGTGGAAGTAGACGGCGTCGCGGAGGTAGACGTCCTCCAGCTCCTCGAGGGCCGCCGCGGTGTCCGGCAGCGGGGTGCCGAGGTCCACCTCGTCGACCCGGGACTTCAGCTCAGCGGGGGTGGCACCGGTGAAAGGGCGGGTGGAACGCGCTACCTTGCCGGCCACCGCCGCCACGCCCTGCAGCATCTGGGCCGTGTAGCCGGCCGAATTGCGTGCATTGAACAGATGCGCGGTGGCGGTCGCTGCCGGGCCCCGGCCCGCCCCCCGGGCGCCCCCCCGCGTCCCGCATCGAGCATCCAGCTTCGATCGCGCGCACCAACGCGAAACGTCCCGACAGTCCGAGCTTGGCGTTACGGTGAAGCTCCATCCGGGTCCCTCCTCGAGAAGTGAGTCGTCGCAGACCCTCAGCCTCGAAGGAGGCCCGGATGACCTCTCAGCCGTTCACAAC
>JBKKDK010000202.1:0-3684 GCA_046708245.1 Arthrobacter sp. | reverse complement strand
GCGGGTCACCTGGGAAGGTGGCCCGCCGCCGTCGTCGTTAAACGGGTTTCCGCGCTGGAAAAGAATTTTGCGTCCGCGCGTAACCTTTCGGGGCGCGCCAGCGATTACTCCTGTGTAAGTGCCGCCGGTACCAGGACCCCCCACCCGGTATCCGGCAGGCCTTCCACTGTAAGTGCCGGCCCGCGCCTGCCCCATCAGACGCCGGCCGGCCGTAAACAAAACAAAAGATGTTCGTTTTTATGAAGAGTGTTAGCAAGACCACCAAGATCGCTGTCGGCGCCGCCATCCTCGCAGTCGGAGGCTTCTCCGGCATCGGACTGGCCAACGCCGCGCAGGTGTCCAGCACGCAGCAGGCCGAAGTGAACCACGCTACGCCCGCCACCCCCGCAACCTCGGCCGTTCCGGCCACCCCGGAAAGCCCGGCCGTCCCCGCCGTTCCGGCTGTTCCGGCCGTTCCCGCCGCTCCGGCCGCCCCCGCGGTGGACGGCTCCGCCGCCGGTGAAGCAGGCGTCGAAGGCGCCGGGGAATCCGCTTCCGCTTCCGCTTCCGCAGACAAGGACGGCGCCGGCGCCGACGCCCGCACGAGGGGCGCCGCCGCAGCAGCCCACGCCAACGTGACCGTGGCCGTACCGGCAGTTCCGGGTGCCAAGGGTGCTCCTGCCACCCCGGCCGTCCCGGCCGTGCCGTCGCCCGAGCTGCCTGAGCTCGCCAAGTAAGGCACTGAACGCCTCTGCTTCGGAGGCATCGGGGTGCGGCCGCTAGACTGGCTCCGGCCGCACCCCAGCAGTAAACGGAAGGACAGCCTCTTGGCGCAGCAGCTAAGCGACGACGACTTGTCGGCCGCCTTGGCTGGTGACCCGTCCGGCTTTACCGCCGTCTACACAGTGATTTCCCCCGCGGTGCTCGGCTACTTCCGGGCCCGCGGCGTGGACGACGCGGAGGCCCTCACCCAGGATGTCTTTGTGGACGTCCTGCCGAAGCTGGCCAGCGTCACCGGCGGCCACGCCGGCCTGCGGACCTTCATCTTCTCCGTCGCCCATGCCCGGCTGGTCGACTGCCGGCGGCGGACCGAGCGGACGCCGTATCTGGCCGAATACGATCCCCGGGCCGACACCCGGCTGTCAGCCTCCGCCGAAACGGAAGCCCTGGGCTCCCTGGGCGGCATCTCGGACATACTTTCCCTGCTCAACGAGGAGCAACGTGAAGTCGTGGTCCTGCGGATCGTCGCGGACCTCTCCATCGAACAGGTGGCAGGCATCCTGGACAAGTCCCCGGGTGCCATCAAGCAACTTCAACGACGCGGGCTCAACGCCCTGCGCGAACTCGTCACCGAAAAGGACCACGCGGCATCATGACCGGAACACGCGAACCCCAGCAGGATGGCAGCATCCAGGCAATGCTCCGTGACGCCGGCCTTGAAGCTGCCACCGAACTCCGCGACTCACTCGAACAGTTGCGTGCCCTGGTCCCGGACCAGGCCCCGGCGGCCAGCGCCGATCTCGCGGCCCTGCTGGCCGGCGGAAGCCACGGCTCCGCCGCACAATCCTTGCCCGATGATGTCCCGAGCCTCGCCGAACGCCGCCGGGGCAGGAAGCGCCGGCTCGCCGTCGTCGGCGGGGCCGTTGTTGGTGCGATGACGCTCGGCGCCGGCGCGGTGGCCGCCTCCAGCGAGGACTTCCGGATGGGTGTCAGCCACACGGTCGGCGTCCTATTCCAGCCTTCCGGCGGGACGCCTGCTCCGCAGCCCGCCGGGCCCTCCCCGGCAGACATCCCGGCCGCGCCCGTGCCGGTTCCGGCCGGCACAGGCCCGGCACAGCAAGGCCCGGCAGCGTCCGGGTCGGCAACAGCCACCGCACCGGCGTCGCCGGCGGGCACGCCACCGGCAGCCGGGCGGAACGGTGTTCTACCCACGCCGCCGAACCGCCCCGTGACCCCGGCGGTACCGGGCGTCCCGGCGGCGGGCGACGGCCGGAGCCTCCCCGTGAAGCCGCATCCGGCGCCGACGGTCCCGGGCATCAATCCGCCGCAGCTCCCCGGCGCCGGCGGGCTGCCCGCAGACTAAGCGGGGCCGGCTGCCGGAACATCTTGACCAGAAATAGCGTCCAAGCCACCATGAGAACAGCAGTACTCCCGGCACATCGATGGCTCCCGCTGGACGTCTCCGGGCAGCACGAGGAGGCGGGAAGCCATGCGAAAGGACGCGACATGAGCGAAACGCCTGAGGCATTCGAACGCCGCCATAGCGAGGCGCCGGCTGAGGGGGACCCGACCGCTGACGTGTCGGAGATCCGGGTCCATGCCCAGGAGCCCGCCGAGGGAGCGGACTTCGCGGACGCCACTCCTGCCGCCGCGCCCACCCCCGGAACCCCGGGGGCGCCGGGGACCGCAGGGGACAAGGACGCCGGCCCGGCCCGCGAGGCTTAGGCGAGGACCTGCCGCTTGGAGGAAATCACGCCGGTGTCGAAGCCCGCGAGGTGCAGGCCGCCATGGAAGCGGGCATGCTCAATCTTCACGCAGCGGTCCATCACAACGTCCAGGCCGGCCGCCTCCGCCTCCTTGGCAACGTCCTCGTGCCAGGACCCCAGTTGCAGCCACAGCGTCTTGGCGCCGGCGGCGATGGCCTCGTCCAGGACGCCCGGCAGGTCATCGTGCCTGCGGAACACATCCACAATGTCAGGGCTCTCCGGCAGGTCAGCCAGCGACGCATAGGTCGGCTCGCCCAGGATCTCCTTCACCACCGGGTTCACGAAATACACCTTGTAGCGGGTGGAGGACTGCAGGTACGTGGCCACGAAGTAGCTGGCCCGGGACGGCTTGTCCGAGGCGCCCACAATCGCGATCGACTTCGCCCGCCGCAGCAGGTCCAGGCGCTCCGGAGCGGACGGCCCGGCCCAGGTTCGTTCTTCCGTGCTCATGCGCGTGCTCCGATCGTGCAGGTGTCGGCCGGCAGCGCGTCCGTGGAGGACTCCGTGTCTGCTTCCTCCGACGCCGCGTCGAGGGCCTGGTCGAGGTCCCAGAGGATGTCGTCGATGTCTTCGAGCCCGATCGAAATCCGGACGAGGTCCTCAGGCACCCCGGCGGATGCGAGCTGTTCGGGGCTGAGCTGCTGGTGGGTGGTGGAGCCGGGGTGGATCACGAGGGTCCGGGAGTCGCCCACATTGGCCAGGTGCGAGGCCAGCTGCAGGGACTCGATGAACTTCTGGCCGGCGGCCCGTCCGCCCTTGACGCCGAAGGAGAACACCGAGCCCGGGCCCAGCGGCAGGTACTTCTTCGCCCGCTCGAAGTGCGGGTGCGAAGGCAGGCCGGAAAAGTTCACGTAGGCCACGCGCTCGTCCGCCTCCAGCCATTCGGCCACCGCCTGCGCGTTCTTCAGGTGCTCGTCCAGCCGCTGCGGGAGTGTTTCGACGCCCTGGAGCAGCTGGAAAGCCGACTGCGGGGACAGCGCGGGGCCAATGTCGCGCAGCTGCTCGCAGCGGAGTTTGGTCAGGAACCCGTACTCGCCGAAGTTCCCCCACCAGGACACGTTCCCGTAGGACGCCACCGGTTCGGTCATGGTCGGGAATTTGCCGTTGCCCCAGTTGAACCGGCCGCTTTCCACAATCACACCGCCCAGGGTGGTGCCGTGCCCGCCGAGGAACTTGGTGGCGGAGTGGATCACGATGTCCGCCCCGTGCTCGATCGGCC
>JBKKDK010000201.1:0-3108 GCA_046708245.1 Arthrobacter sp. | reverse complement strand
CCTCAGTACAGATGCCCCGCTGGCGCTGCTCTCCGCAGCGGCAGCGGGGCTTCTGTATTGCCTGCTCAGTTTCCTGTTCTTCCGCCGCCCGGTCGCCGAGACGGCGGTGGGCGCAATGGCGAGCAGTTACGCGAACGCCAACAACATCGGCATTCCGGTGTCCCTCTATGCCGTCGGAACCGCCCAGCACGTGGCTCCCGTGCTGCTGGTCCAGATCCTCGTGTTGGCCCCGTTCTACCTCACCGTGCTGGGCCTGGCGTCGGGGTCCAGGATCTCGTGGAAAAAGCTCCTGGTCCAGCCGTTCGCCACTCCGATGATCATCGCCTCAGGACTCGGCGCCGCCGTCGCCCTGATGGGTTGGTCGGTCCCTGACCTGCTCGCGAAGCCCATTGACATGCTCGCCGCCGGGGCAGTCCCCATGGTCCTGCTGGCCTTCGGGCTCTCCCTGGCCGGAAAGGCGCCGCTGCACAAGGACGACGGCCGCACCGAAACGTTTGTGGCCACGGCGCTCAAGGTTGCCGGTATGCCGGTGATCGTGTGGGCCCTGGGGCGCTTCGTCTTTGGCCTGGAGGGCCAGCACCTCCTCGCCAGCGTAATCATGGGGGCCCTGCCCACGGCCCAGAACGTATTTCTCTTTGCGTCCCCTTACGGACGCGGCATGACCGTGGCCCGGGACGTGATCCTCTGCAGCACCGTCCTCAGCATCGGTGCACTCCTGGTGGTCGCCTGGCTGCTCTCCTGAGCAAGCGCCCGCTCGAAACGCTTGTTATACAAGTTGTTTACTTGTAGCCTAAGTGTGTGCGGGGCGGTGTTGCCCCGCAGCCACTCCCAGGGAGAACTTATGACCAGTGTTGATCTGATCCGCCATGTAAAGCTGTCCACTGCCAAACTTCCGCTCGCCGTCCCCATCAGCGACGCCAAAGTATTCACCGGACGCCAGAAGCCGATGACCGAGGTGGTCTTCCTCTTCGCCGAGATCACCACCGAGCAGGGCCACAGCGGCATCGGCTTCAGCTACTCCAAGCGCGCCGGCGGGCCGGCCCAGTACGCCCACGCCAAGGAAGTTGCCGAAGGCATCATCGGCGAAGACCCCAATGACATCGGCAAGCTGTACACCAAGCTGCTGTGGGCCGGCGCCTCGGTGGGACGCTCCGGTGTGGCGACCCAGGCCCTCGCCGCGATTGACATTGCACTGTACGACCTCAAGGCCAAGCGCGCTGGCCTCCCCCTGGCCAAGTTCCTGGGCTCCTACCGCGACTCCGTGCAGACCTACAACACCTCCGGCGGCTTCCTGAACGCCTCCCTGGACGAGGTCAAGGCCCGCGCCACGGTGCTCCTGAACGAAGGCATCGGCGGAATCAAGATCAAGGTGGGCCTGCCGGACACCGCCGAGGACCTCCGCCGCGTTGCCGGGATCCGTGAGCACATTGGCTGGGACGTTCCGCTGATGGTCGATGCGAACCAGCAGTGGGACCGCTCCACCGCCCTGCGGATGGGCCGGCAGCTGGAGGAATTCAACCTCATCTGGATTGAGGAGCCGCTGGATGCGTACGACTTCGAAGGCCACGCCCACCTGGCCCAGATCCTGGACACCCCCATCGCCACCGGCGAGATGCTCGCCTCCGTGGCGGAGCACAAGGGCCTGATCAACGCCAACGGCTGCGACATCATCCAGCCGGACGCGCCGCGCGTCGGGGGCATCACCCAGTTCCTCCGACTGGCCGCCCTGGCCGACGAACGCGGCCTGGGCCTTGCCCCGCACTTCGCCATGGAGATCCACCTCCACCTCGCCGCCGCCTACCCGCGGGAGCCGTGGGTTGAGCACTTCGACTGGCTGGACCCGCTGTTCAATGAACGGCTCGAGACCAAGGACGGCCGCATGCTGGTTCCGGACCGTCCCGGCCTGGGCATCACCCTTAGCGGGCAGGCGCGGGCGTGGACGACGGAGTCCGTCGAATTCGGCCAGTAACCTTGAACCCATGACCCGGAACCTGACCGCGGACCTCGCCGCCGATCTTCGCATGCGCATCGTCGACGGCATCATTCAGCCGGGCGACAAGCTTCCCAGCGAAAACACGCTGATCGGTGAGTTTGGCGTGAGCCGGACTGTGGTCCGTGCGGCCTTGACCCATCTGCAGGCCGAGGGCCTCGTGGAGACTGAACGGGGGCGGGGCAGCTTTGTGCTGACCCCTCCCCCGGACGGGAACCGGACGATGCCCGGCAGCAGGCCGGTGGCCAGCATGGAAGACCGGATCCATCTGCTGGAGTTCCGGATCGGGGTGGAGTCCGAGGCCGCAGCCCTGGCCGCCCGCAACCGCTCCGAACGGCAGTTGAGGGCAGTCCGGCAGGCGCTGGATGATTTCGCGGCGGGCTCCGCGCATCCGGCGCATGCCATGAAGGCGGACTACGAGTTCCACCGGGCCGTTGCCGCGGCCTCGGGCAACCCTTTCTACTCGGACTGCCTGGCATCTTTGGGCCAGACAATGATCGCGATGCCCCGGACCCGCCTCATGACCGGCGGGGAGCACGACGCCCGGGAGCATTTCGAACAGGTCGCCAGCGAGCACGCATCCATTTACGCAGCGATCGCCGACGGCGACGAGCCGACGTCGGCGGCCGCAATGCGCAGCCACCTGGCAAACTCGCGACGCCGGCTGCGCAGCCCGGCGTCGGACGGTTAGTTCCCCCATGCCGTCTGTGGACACCGCCGTCCCGGACGTGGCGCGCGCTACCAGGAAGTTCTTCAGGCGCGTGCTCCCCATCATGCTGGTCATGCTCGTCTGCAACCAGCTGAACCGGTCCAATATCGGCTTCGCCCATGACCACCTAGAGGCCGACGTCGGAATCGGCGCCGCAGCCTACGGGTTTGGTGCCGGCCTCTTTTTCATTGCGTACGCCATCTTCGAACTTCCGAGCAACATGATGATGGAGAGGTACGGCGCCAAGGTGTGGCTGTCCCGCATCATGGTCAGCTGGGGCATTGTGTCCTTCCTTATGGCGTTCGTACAGAACGAGATGATGTTCTACGTCCTGCGGTTGCTGCTCGGCGCGGCGGAAGCCGGGGTCTTCCCGGCCGTCATTTTCTACTTCGCCCGGTGGGTGCCGGCC
>JBKKDK010000200.1:0-5098 GCA_046708245.1 Arthrobacter sp. | reverse complement strand
TTAACCCCCGCTCCCGGGCAACAAAAAAGGGGGGCCGTTTACCTTCCCCGTAACCCGGCCCGCTCTTCTGTCGCACTACTGCATTTTGCTTAGATCGCAGCCGATCCGCGTTCTCCCGTGCGGACCCGCACGGCCTCGAACACATCCATCGTCCAGACCTTGCCGTCGCCGGCCCGGCCGGTGTTCGAGCTGGCAATGATGACATCCAGGATGTCGTCTGCCTGTTCGTCGGTGGCCAGAACCTCTACCCGGATCTTGGGCAGCAGGTCCACGTTGTATTCGGCTCCGCGGTACACCTCGGTGTAGCCGCGCTGCCGGCCGTAGCCGCTGGCCGCGCTGACCGTGAGGCCCTGCACACCGTAGGCCTCAAGGCCTTCCCGGATTGCGTCGAGCTTTTCCGGCCGGACGATTGCTGTGATCAGTTTCATGCCCCCACACTTTCCTTGCCTGCTGCAGTCTTCTTGCCGTCGGACGCCGGGTCCGCCGGAGCGGAGTCCTCGCCCTGCGGCTTGCCCGTGATCAGTTCATGCAGCGGCTGGAAGCTTCCGCCGTGCCCGCCGACGCCGAATTCGTAGGCCGTCTCGGCGTGCAGGCTGAGGTCCACGCCCACAACCTCCTGCTCCTGGGAGACCCGGAAGCCCATCGTCTTGTGGATGGCCAGGGCGATCACGCCGGTCAGGATTGCCGAGTAGGCGATCGCGATGCCGGCCACTGCGAGCTGGGCCCACAGCTGGGTGAAGCCGCCGCCGTAGAAAAGGCCGCCGCCGACACCCTCGACCGGGAGGGCGATGAAGCCCAGCGCCACGGTGCCGATGATGCCCGAGACCAGGTGGACGCCGACGACGTCGAGCGAGTCGTCAAAGCCCCAGCGGAACTTGAGTCCGACGGCGAGCGCGGAGGCCGCACCGGCCACCAGGCCGAGGCACAGTGCACCGACGGGGCTGACGTTGGCGCAGGCCGGGGTGATTGCGACGAGACCGGCAACCACACCGGAAGCGGCGCCGAGCGACGTCGGGTGTCCGTCGCGGATGCGCTCCGTGATGAGCCAGCCGAGCATGGCCGCAGCGGGCGCTGCGAGGGTGTTGACCCAGATCAGGCCGCCCTGTTCCGCCGTCGTGGCCGCTCCGCCGTTGAAGCCGAACCAACCGAACCAGAGGATTGCAGCGCCGAGCATCACGAACGGGATGTTGTGCGGGCGGTGGTTCGGGTCCTTGCCGAAGCCCTTGCGGTTGCCGATAATCAGGCCGAGGATCAGCGCGGCAACACCGGCGTTGATGTCCACGACCGTGCCGCCGGCGAAGTCAATCGCGGGGCCCAGGGCCTTGCCGATGGTGCCTTCCGGGCCGAAGAGCCCGCCGCCCCAGACCATGTACGCCAGCGGGCAGTACACCAGCGTGACCCAGACCGGCACGAAGACGGTCCAGGCGCCGAACTTGGCGCGGTCCGCGATGGCGCCGCTGATCAGTGCCACTGTAATGATGGCGAAGGTGGCTGCGTAGCCGACCTTGATGAGCCCGTCGGGGGTGGTGATGCCCTCCAGCCCGAAGGTGGCGAACGGGTTCCCGACCATCTGCATGAAGCCCTCGCCGGAGCTCATCGAGGCGCCCCAGAGCACCCAGACCACACCGACCATGCCGATGGAGATGAAGCTCATCATCATCATGTTCAGTGCAGCCTTGGCGCGCGTCATGCCGCCGTAGAAAAATGCGAGTCCTGGTGTCATGAACAGCACGAGTGCCGCCGCCACCATCAGCCATACGTGACCTGCGGTAAGTTCCATGGTGCACGTCCTCCCTTGCTTAGATGCGATCTAAAGTTTGTTCTTGCGGATTGCTCCGCCTGCCCCAACGCGGTTTGCGTTCTAAGAAGAGTTTGGCCGGGCCGTGTTTCGCCGGCAGAGGATTTAGATTGCCGGGTTGTTACAAGAACCTCCCGGAAGTAAATGGTGTATCTCCGCCTTGTTACGGTTATGTTTCACGCCTTAAGTTGCGCCTTCCGCGCTCTCCGATCGAGGACTCCAGCACCATGAGCAAGATTTCCCGCCCCGCCGGTGAAACCCGGTCCCGGGCCGGCCGCCGGCCACCGGGCCGTGCCCCGCTCCCCCGGGACATCAAGGTGATGTTGGTTGCCGCCTTCCTGATTGCGCTCGGCTTCGGCCTGGTGGCGCCGGTTCTTCCACAGTTCGCCACCACGTTCGACGTCGGAGCGACGGCCGCCGCCGTGATCGTGAGCATCTTCGCCTTCATGCGGCTCGTGTTTGCCCCGGCCGGCGGTGCCCTGATTGTGCGGCTCGGCGAACGGCCGGTCTATGTGGCCGGGCTGCTGATTGTGGCGGCCTCCACTGCGGCCTGTGCCTTTGCCCAGGACTACTGGCAGCTGCTGGTGTTCCGTGGCCTGGGCGGCGCGGGTTCGGTGATGTTCACTGTGGCTTCGATGGCCCTCGTGATCCGGCTCGCGCCGCCGGAAAGCCGCGGCCGTGTTTCCGGCGCCTATGCCTCGGCGTTCCTGGTCGGAAATGTCTGCGGTCCGATTGTGGGCGGCCTGCTGGCCGGCTTTGGCCTGCGCGTCCCGTTCCTTGCCTACGCGGCGGCGCTGGTGCTGGCGGCGCTGGTGGTGCAGACCCAGCTCAGCCACGTCCCGGCAGCATCGCGCCCTGAAAATGGTACGGTTCCGGCCATGGAGCTGCGCGAGGCCCTGCGGGACAGCGCCTACCGCGCGGCCCTGGTCTCCAGCTTCGCGAACGGCTGGGCCACTTTCGGTGTCCGGATGGCCACCGTGCCGCTCTTTGCCGTCGCGGCGCTTGGCGCGGGTACGGAATCGGCCGGCTGGGCGCTGGCCGTTTTCGCGGCCGGGAACGCGGCGGCGCTGACGTTCTCCGGCAGGCTGGCCGACAATCTGGGCCGCAAACCCCTGATGCTGGCGGGCCTGCTGGTCACCGGCACGGCCACGGCCGCCATCGGTTTCACCGGGGACCTGCCCTGGTTCCTCGCGGCGTCCGCCGTGGCCGGAATCGGCTCCGGCCTGCTAGGACCCGCCCAGCAGGCCGCGATCGCCGATGTGATCGGCAATGAACGCTCAGGCGGCCGCGTCCTGGCCGTGTTCCAGATGACCGCCGACAGCGGCGCGATCATCGGTCCGGTGTGCGCCGGGCTGCTGGCGGACCGCCTGGGCTACGGCTGGGCTTTCGGCGTCACGGGCGGCATCCTGATCGTCGCGGCGGCCGGATGGCTGCTGGCCCGGGAGACGTTCCGGGCGCAGTCCGCGGCCAAGGCCTGACGCCGGCCGCGGCGCCGCGGTCCACGGCCGCCCCGGGCCTTGGCTAAGCTGGGAGGGACTTGCCACAACTTCCGGAGGTACTCCCCCATGGCCAGATTCGACTCTTCCCCCGGGAAAGCCGACAGTTCCGACCCCGCCGGTGCGGGGCCGAGGAAACGCGCACGGCTGATCGCCGGCGCCGTGATTGTCGCCGTCGTGGCAGCAGTGGCGGTTCTGATTCCGGTGGTCCTCGGCGGCCCCGCACCGGCTCCGCCGGCCGCTTCCGTGTCCTCCGCCCCGGCGACGACGACGGCCCCCGCGGAGGTGGGACCGCCCGTGACGTACTACGAACAGCAGGGTCCGCCCGCCGGGTCTCCGCTGGAACCGGTTGAACCGCTGAAGGTCGACGTCTCCAAGGACCTCGTCGGCACCTCGCTGACGAAGGGCCTGACGGGAATTTCCCTCGAAGCCACGGACCTCGCCGACCCCGACCTGAGCAGCGACAACCCCACGATCGTCAAGCTCCTCCAGGAGATCGACCAGCCGGTCCTGCGCTTTGGCGGCAACGCCGTGGACCGCCGCTTCCTCTGGACTTCCAGCGGCGAGGCCCTGCCTGCCAGCTATAAGGGGGACAAGGCGCACCCGGGCGCGGCCGTCGATCCGGCGGACCTGGCGCGCGTGAAGACGCTGCTGGAGGCCACGGGCGCCCAGATCAGCCTCACGGTGGACCTGGGCCACTACGACCCCGCCCGGGCTGCGGACATGGTCAAGCATGCCTCGGAGACCTTCGGTGACCGGCTCCTGAGCGTCACGGTCGGCAACGAACCCAACGGCTTCGTGTTCAACGACGTGAAGTCCAAGTCCGGCGGCTACAGCCTCGAGCAGTACATCCGGGAACTGAAGGATTACGCTAACGCGATTTACGCGGTGGCGCCCAACGTCCCCATCTCCGGTCCGGGCGCCTACGATCAGAAGTGGTGGCAGCCCTTCATCGATGCGGACATCCCGCAGAAGAAGATCCTCACGTTCCACAACTACCCGCTCTACAGCTGCGACGGCGCCGACCCCAAGGGCTCGCCCACCATGTCCAACCTGATGAGCCAGCTGATGCACGACCGTGCCGCGGATTACCAGCAGGCGGCCCTCAAGGTCGGCCAGGCCGCGGGCCTGGAGACCTGGCTTCCGGAAACCGGTATCGCAGCCTGCCCCGGGTCGAACGAAACCTCCCGGACCCACGCGTCGGCGCTCTGGACAGCCGACTACTCCCTCAACGCCGCGCAGCTCGGGATCACCCGGATCGGGTTCCACAGCTCCTTGCTCACCTGCAAGGGCGGCCCGCCCATGTCCGCGATCTGCAGCGCCGGTTCGTACCCGCTGGGCAACGGCCAGATGTCCGGCCGCGCCAACTTCTACGGCATCTCAATGGTGGCCGAGCTTGAAGCCGGAAAGTTCATGAAGCTGACCAGCTCCGGCGGCGGCCTGGCGTATTCCTACGCGCTGCAGAATGAGGACGGAAGCACCAGCGTTGTCATCGTCAACGAGAACGACCCCGAAAAGGCCGCGCAGACGGATGTCACGCTGAATCTGCCGGGCCTGCCCGTGACCGGCACCATGAGCCAGATGACGGGACCCAGCTACAAGGCTGAGGACCAGACCGTGATTGATGGTGCGAAGTCCGAGCCGAAGCCCCTCGCCGAACGCGCCACGGTACCGGGGTTCCAGTACAAGGCCGCAACGCAAAGCTTCAAACTGACCGCCGGCACCGTCACTGTGCTGAACTTCAAGTACTAACGGTTCCTTTTCAACCCAAAGTGCCTCCGTTTCCCGGCCGGGAAACGGAGGC
>JBKKDK010000199.1:0-4796 GCA_046708245.1 Arthrobacter sp. | reverse complement strand
GCTCCACGCCTCGCCCGTTCCGGTGGCGCTCGCACCGCGGGGTTACCACCGCACGGAACCGATCACCCGGCTGACCCTCGCGGTGGGCCAGCGTCCCGGCGCGGAGGCGGCGATCGACGTCGCCATCGAAGCCGCGGAACGCCGCGGGGTCCCGCTGCGGCTGGTCTCCCTGGTGGAGCTCGACGCCGAAGGGGACAGCGGCGAAAACATCAACGCGGCGCACATCCACGCCAACACGGTCCTGACCGAGGCATCCCGCCAGCTCCCCGCCGGGCACAGCGTGACCGTCGAGGTCGCACACGGCAGGACCATCGAGGAAGCCATCGATGACCTCGAGTGGGACGACGCCGAGATCATGATTGTCGGCTCTTCCCGGCTCGCGGAAAAGAACAAGCTCTTCATCGGCAGCACCGCCGGCAAGGTGTTGCGCGCCCTGCCGGTCCCGATGGTGGTGGTCCCGCGGGACTACGAACGCGTGGATTCCAGCCCACGCCTCTGAGCGCTGCGCTGGCCGGCGCCCGCCGCCTGGGAATGCCTCAGGCGGCGGCGCGGGCCAGTTTCCGGGTGACGGAGTTCTTCCGGGCGGTCCGCAGCATGTCCACGGTGAGCACCAGCAGCGCGAGCCACACAACGCCGAAGCCGATCCAGCGGTCCGTGGTCATGGCTTCCTTGAACACGGCCAGGGCCACGATGAACTGCAGCACCGGGGCAAAGTACTGCAGCAGGCCGATGGTGGTCATGGGCAGGCGGCGGGCGGACGCGCCGAAGAAGAGGAGCGGGACCGCGGTGATGATGCCCGACGCCGCGAGCAGCCAGAAGTGCACGGGACCGTTGGTGGCCAGGGTGGCGGTGCCGCTGGCCGCGAGGAAGATCATGGTGGCGGCGGCGAGCGGTGCCAGCACAATCGTCTCCACGGAGAGGCTGGTGACGGCGTCCGCACGGGGGCCCACGCGCTTCTTGACGAAGCCGTACAGCCCAAAGCTCAGGGCCAGGGTCAATGCGATCCACGGCAGCTTCCCGTAGGAGACGGTCAGGACGCCGACGGCGATGAATCCGATTCCGACGGCCGCCCACTGCAGCGGGCGCAGTTTCTCCTTCAGGACGAAGACTCCCAGCAGCACGGAGACGAGCGGATTGATGAAGTACCCCAGCGAGGCCTCCACGGCCTGGCCTGTGGTCACACCGTAGGTGTAGGTCAGCCAGTTCACTGCAATCAGTCCGGCCGCGATCGCAAGCGGCCCGATCACCGTGGGGTTCCGGAACGCGGCTCCGAGCACCCGCCACGAGCGCGTGATGGTGATCAGCAGGGTGCAGAACAGCAGCGACCACACCACCCGGTTGGCCACGATCTCGACGGCGCCGGCCGGCGCCAGCACGAAGAAGTACAGGGGCAGCAGCCCCCACAGGCCGTAGGCGCCGATGCCGAACAGGACTCCCGCCGTCGTGTCCTTGTCCACGGCCTTAAGCGCCGGCAGCTGCCCCGCCTTTTGGCTTACGCCGGGTGCGGCAGCGCCCGGGGCGGTCAGCGTGGCGGGGGAGGAGGATCCGTCGGGAGTAGGCACAAGATCAATAACACCACCTGCCGCGCCGCTATTCCTGACTTTGGGCCCGTGGAACGCGCGGACCGCTGCGATTCCAGTCACCCGGGGCCGCACCGCTTCCTGCAGACATTTAGAATAAGGGGATTGTGCACTTCATTAACCGGTGCAGCCGCTCAGACTCAGAAGGGCTCCCGTTGTCCAACCCGGCCGAAACCCCGTCCAAACGTCCCCTCCGCGTCGCGATTGTCGGCGCGGGACCGGCCGGCGTCTACGCTGCGGACATCCTGACCAAGTCCAACGAGGTCAAGGACGGCGACTTCGAGGTCAGCATCGACTTGTTCGAGGCGTATCCGGCGCCGTACGGGCTGATCCGCTACGGCGTGGCACCGGACCACCCCCGGATCAAGGGCATCGTCAACGCCCTGCACAAGGTGCTGGATCGCGGCGATATCCGCTTCCTCGGCAACGTCACCTACGGCCGCGACCTGACCCTGCACGACTTCCGCGCTTTCTACGACGCCGTGATCTTCTCCACCGGCGCCATCAAGGACGCGGACCTGGACATCCCCGGCATCGGCCTCGAGGGCTCCTACGGCGGCGCCGACTTCGTCTCCTGGTACGACGGGCACCCGGACGTGTCCCGCGACTGGCCCTTGGACGCCAAGGAGATCGCCGTGATCGGCAACGGCAACGTGGCCCTGGACGTGGCGCGCATGCTGGTCAAGCACGCCGACGAGCTGCTGGTCACCGAAATCCCGGACAACGTGCACCGTGCGCTGAAGAATTCCCCGGTCACCGACGTCCACGTGTTCGGCCGCCGCGGCCCGGCCCAGGTGAAGTTCACCCCGCTGGAACTGCGCGAACTCAGCCACCCCGGGGACGTGGACATCGTCCTCTACCCGGAGGACTTCGAGTTCGATGAAGCCTCCGACGAGGCCATCCGCAGCAACAACCAGATCCGGACCATGGTCAACACGCTGACGAACTGGCTGGCTGAGGAGCACACCGAGGCCGAGGAGCCGTCCTCGCGCCGGCTGCACCTGCACTTCCTGCACAGCCCCGTCGAGATTTACGACGACGCCGCCAACCCCGGCAAGGTCGCGGGCATCAAATTCGAACGGATGCAGCTGGACGGCACCGGCAACGTCAAGGGCACCGGGGAATTCCTCGACTACCCGGTCCAGGCCGTCTACCGGGCAATCGGCTACCACGGCTCGCCGCTGGACGAACTGGAGTACGACGCCCGCCGCGGCGTCATCCCCAACGACGGCGGACGGGTGCTCGACGCCGGGGGAAACCCGGTTCCCGGCATCTACGCGACCGGCTGGATCAAGCGCGGCCCGGTGGGCCTGATCGGCCACACCAAGGGTGACGCGCTGGAGACCATCGGTTTCCTGCTCGAGGACCGACTGACCCTCCCGCCGGCGCAGAACCCGGATCCGCAGGCGATCATCGATCTCCTCGAGGAGCGCGGCATCGAGTACACCACCTGGGAAGGCTGGATCAAGCTTGACGCGCACGAACTGGCCCTCGGCGCGGAGTGGTCCGCCGCGGAGGACGCCAACGGCATCGTCCGGGAACGCGTCAAGGTGGTGCCCCGCGAGGACATGATCGACATCTCGCGCGGCTAGCAGGGGACGTCCCCGGAGCTCTGGCGGGTGCCGGGCAGGCCCACTAGACTGGCCGGACGTGGCTGGCTCCGGCACGCCGCCGCGCCGCCCGTCAGATGGGAGTTCAATGCAGAACCTGGTCCATCCGGCAGCTCCCCGCGGGTCCACCGCCAAGCTGCGGCAGCAATACGCCCGGGCCGGCCATGAGCAGCTGGACTCCCGCGGGCTGGCCTTCCCCGAGCGCCTGCAGCTCCCCGGTCTCAGCGCCCTGATCCAGGAATCCTGGCAGCGTTCGGCCCGGCTGCACGCCAACCCGGACCACCCCGAAGCGCCGCTGGCCATGGACCGCGAAGAACTCGAAGAGTACCGGCGGCAGCACCCCCTGGCCGCCATCATGCCGGTGATCCACAAGCTGCTGGTCCTGCCCAGCCACGACAGCGGCATGCTTGTGGCCGTGGGCGACGAGGTGGGACGGCTGCTTTGGGTCGAAGGCGACGCCGCCATGCAGCGCCGGGCCGAAGGTATGATGTTTGTTCCGGGAGCCGACTGGTCCGAGGCGACCGTCGGCACGAGCGCGCCGGGCACGGCGCTGGCCCTTGGCCGCGGCATCCAGATCGCCGGTGCCGAACACTACAAGCGCTCCGTGCACCCGTGGAGCTGCACGGCCGTGCCGTTCCATGACCCCGATTCGGGTGCGCTGCTGGGCGTCGTGGACATCACCGGCACGGAATCCGCCGTGGCCCCGCACACCTTGTCCCTCGTCGAAGCAACGGTCGCCGCCGCCCAGGCCCACCTGCGGGTGGAACGGCTCCAGCTCGCCGCGGCCCGGCAGTCCACGCCGTCGCGGCGGCGGAACCCGGCGGCCGACTCGCGCCCGGGGCACGAGCCCGCAACCACGTCAGGCAGCCTCTACCGCAACAGCCTCCAGCTGCTCGGCCGGGACCAGGCGCTGCTCAGCATCGACGGCCGCACCGTGGTCCTGTCCGCCCGGCACAGTGAGATCCTGGCGCTGCTCAGCACCCACCCCGAAGGGCTGAACGCGGAGGAGCTGTGCACGCTCCTTTACCCCGGGGAGTCCTCCACCATGACGCTGCGGGCCGAGATGGTCCGCCTGCGCAAGGTCCTGCAGCAACTTAACCCCGGCGCCGTCCCGGAATCCCGGCCTTACCGGCTGCCGACGGACCTGCTGCCGGACTCCGGCCAGGTCCTGAACTGCCTCCAGCGCGGCGCCCACCGGATCGCGCTGGAAATCTACCGCGGCGCCGTGCTGCCGCGCTCGGAGGCGCCCGGCATTGCCGGCCTGCGCAGCCGGGTCTCCGCCCTGCTGCGCGAGGCCGTGCTGACCGACGGCAGCGCGGAATCGCTGCTGAAGTACGCCGGGCTGCCCGAGGCCCGGGACGACGTCGAGGTCCGGACGGCCGCGCTGAAGCTGCTGCCGCCCCGCTCGCCCAAGCGTGCCGCCCTCGTCGCCGACCTCGAACGGCTGGACCAGGAATTCGGCGCCTGAACTGCGCTTTTGCGGGGAAGTGACCCGGCTCACCGGCGTGCAACCTGACTGCAACCTTCCGGCTCCTACGCTGTAGGCAACGGCGCGCGCCAGCAGCAGGCCGCCACCATCTTGCACAGCAAAGGAGCTAGCAATGAC
>JBKKDK010000198.1:0-33910 GCA_046708245.1 Arthrobacter sp. | reverse complement strand
AGTAACTAACGTGAGCAAGCGGACTTTTCAGCCGAATAACCGCCGTCGAGCCAAGAAGCACGGCTTCCGCCTTCGTATGCGTACCCGTGCCGGCCGTGCCATCCTGGCAGCCCGTCGTGGCAAGGGTCGCACCGAACTGTCGGCCTAAATACTGACTCGTCGGTCAACCTCCCCGTGCGAGTTTAACGGTGCTAGCCACCCGGAACCGTCTGCGGACATCAACCGATTTTTCAACAACTGTACGTTCCGGCGTCCGAAATGGACGCCGGAACTTAGTGTTATATACGGCAGCTTTGGCTGCCGATGAGCCAAGCCGGATCGGATTCATCGTTTCCAAGAGTGTTGGGAACGCTGTTGCCAGGAATCTCGTTAAGAGAAGACTGAGAGAAGCCGGCGCCTTGTCCTTGCGTAAGTACGACAGAGGGCTAGCCATCGTGGTCCGGGCCCTGCCCGCTGCGGCGGGCGCCAGCTGGGAACAACTGCTCTTGGACTACGACGCCGCTTTGGAGGCAACTCTGAAACGGCTGGGCAGCCGCCTTCCACAGGCTGCTTCTCCAGTTTCTTACGAGACAACACAGGAAGGGACACCGCGTGCGTAACCCAGCTGCCGCCGTCGTCCCGCATGCCGAACCTGCCCTGAAGTCCGCCGCCGCATGGCTGGGCCGGGCCGTTTGGAATCTGCCCCGCAACGTCCTCATCCTGTTGCTCCTGGCCTATCGCAAGGTGATCTCGCCCCTGTACGGCCAGGTCTGCCGCTTCTTTCCCAGCTGCTCGGCCTACGCCCTCGAGGCGATCACGGTGCACGGCGCGGTCAAAGGAAGCTGGCTCGCGGTGCGGCGCCTGTTGCGCTGCCATCCCTGGAACGCCGGCGGTGTGGACCACGTCCCCGCCGGCGCACGCGAGTGGCCCGCGGACCACACCCCCACAATTGTTGTACTGAACAATCCGGACAAGTACCTGGCTGCTCAGTCTGATGGAGAAGGCCGCACCGCGGCCTAACGAATAGGGATATCGTATGGACTTCTTTGAAACAATCATGTTTCCGTTCAAGTGGCTTGTGTCCGCCATCATGGTGGTCTTCCACGATGGCCTGAGTGCCATCGGCATGCCGGCCGCCAACGGCTGGACGTGGACCCTGTCCATCATCGGGCTCGTGCTGGTGATCCGTGCCGCCCTGATTCCCGTGTTCGTCAAGCAGATCAAGGCCCAGCGCGGCATGCAGCTGCTGCAGCCTGACCTGAAGAAACTCCAGGACAAGTACAAGGGCAAGACCGACCAGCTGTCCCGCCAGGCCATGGCGCAGGAACAGATGGCGATGTACAAGAAGCACGGCACCAACCCGTTCTCGGCCTGCCTGCCCATGCTGATCCAGATGCCGTTCTTCTTTGCCCTCTTCACCGTGCTGTCCGGCATTACGACGGCAGCCGGCAAGGGCCAGGGCATCGGCGCCATGAGCCACGAGCAGGTGGTGCAGTTCGACGCATCAAGCATCTTCGGCGCCCCGTTGTCCGCCACCCTGCTTCACGGCACTCCGCCCGGCGGCAACGTGATGGCCGTCTGGATCCTCTCGATCGTGATGATTCTCGCCATGACGGCGTCGCAGTTCATCACGCAGAAGCAGATCATGGCGAAGAACATGTCCGAAGAGGCCATGGCCAGCCCGTTCATGCGCCAGCAGAAGATGATGCTCTATATCCTCCCGATCGTCTTTGGCGTGGGCGGCATCAACTTCCCCATCGGCGTCCTCATCTACTGGACCACCACCAACCTGTGGACCATGGCACAGCAGTTCTTCGTGATCCGCCGCATGCCGACGCCGGGATCCCCCGCCGCCAAGGCCCTGGCCGAGCGCCGTGCCGCGAAGGGCCTGCCGGCATTGCCGCTGACCGGTGCCAGGAAAGCCGACGCCGAGGCCGCTGAAGCCGCTTCAGTCGCCGCAATCCAGGCCAAGGCCCAGCGTGTCCAGCCGCAACGTAAAAACAGGAAGAGGAAGTAATGTCTGCCGAAAGCACAGAACACGCTATTTCCGCTGAAGCCATCGAGGACCAGGACGAGTCCCAGCAGGACTTACTGGACTCCGAGGGCAACCCGGAGAAGGGTGTTTCCGCCAGCCGACTTGAAGAAGAAGGCGACGTTGCTGCGGACTACCTTGAGGAACTGCTGGACATCGCCGACATTGACGGCGACATCGACATAGAGGTCCGCAACGGCCGCACGTACATCTCCATTGTTACCGAGGAAGAGTCGGCCGGCCTTGAGAACCTCGTGGGCCGTGACGGTGAGGTCCTCGAAGCCCTCCAGGAACTGACGCGGCTGGCCGTTCTGTCGGCCACGGAGAACCGCTCCCGCCTGGTGCTGGACATTAATGGCTACCGTTCGCAGCGCGCCGGCGAGCTGCAGAAGATCGCTGATGACGCTGTGGCCTCCGTCAAGGATTCCGGCAAGGCTGTGGCCCTTGCCCCGATGAGCGCCTACGAGCGCAAGATCGTGCACGACGCCGTTGCCGACCTCGGATTCGTCAGCGAGTCAGAAGGCGAAGGTGCCGACCGGCACATCGTCGTTTCCGCAGACTGAACCCGGCGGATAGCTTGATGGTTGAAATTACCGCGGCCGAACTTAAGGCCGCAGAGTCCATCTTCGGCGACCGGCTGGACCTGGCGAAGCGCTACGTGGAACACCTTGCCACCTCCGGCACCGAGCGGGGCCTGATCGGCCCGCGTGAAGTGCCGCGGCTGTGGAGCCGGCACGTGTTGAACTGCGCGGTGATCGAGAGCCAGATTGCCCACGGAAGCCACGTGGCCGACGTCGGAAGCGGGGCCGGGCTGCCGGGCCTCTGCCTGGCGATCGCCCGGCCGGACCTCGAACTGACCCTGATCGAACCGCTCGAGCGGCGTGTGATCTGGCTCCAGGAAGTCGTCGATGACCTGGGGCTCGAAAACGTCACCATCATGCGCACCCGCGCTGAGCTCGCCGTGGGCATGGTGGACGCCGACGTCGTAACGGCCAGGGCTGTTTCGGCGCTCACTAACCTGGCGGGACTGACTATTCCGCTGCTGGCCGGGAAGGGCGAGGTCGTCGCCATCAAGGGACGCAGCGCCGGTGAGGAAATTGAGAAGGCAGCCAAGGTGATCCGTAAATTGGGCGGCACTCAGACGTCCGTTGTGGTGGTGGGTGGGAACGTTCTCGAGGAACCCACGACCGTGGTTCGAATCGTTGTGAATAAGCCTCAAAAGATTGCCTAGCATCCGCCCGGTGCCGTAGGAGTTCAAGGGCAAGAGGTTACGCTAGTAACCGGCAGCTAAAGCCGAATGAGAGTGAGTGTGCCACAGTGACAAGTAGCGAAGCCTCCACACAGCGGATCCCCCCGTTTGTGTCCCTGGGGTCCGCACGGTCCTTTGTAGCGCCCACCACGGCTCTTGGATTTTCCGGAAATCACACGGCATCGGTTGCTAAGGGGTCTGGAATGGCCAGCGTTTCACGTGAAACCGCAGTTTCGTCCAGCAGCAACGTTCTGGACTCCATTGACGACTCCAGCCCCATCGCCCGTGAACTCGCTCATGAGAACAAGCGCCGCGAACGTCTCCTGGGCCGCGAACTGCCGAAGCCGGAGAAGACGCGGATCTTCACCGTGTCGAACCAGAAGGGCGGCGTGGGTAAGACCACCACAACCGTCAATATTGCCGCAGCCCTGGCGGCTGCCGGATTGAACGTCCTCGTGATCGACATCGATCCGCAGGGGAACGCCTCCACCGCACTCGGTATAGAGCACCACGCCGACGTCGACAGCATCTATGACGTACTGATCAACGATCTCCCGCTGCAGGATGTCGTGGCACCATGCCCGGACATTGCAAAGCTGATCTGCGCCCCCGCCACCATCCACCTGGCCGGAGCCGAAATTGAACTGGTCAGCCTGGTGGCCCGTGAGCAGCGCCTCCGCCGCGCCATTGACGTCTATGCCAAAGAGCGCGCCAAGAATGGCGAGGAACGGCTCGACTACATCTTCATTGACTGCCCGCCGAGCCTTGGCCTGCTGACCGTCAACGCATTCTGCGCCGCCAACGAGGTCCTCATCCCTATCCAGTGCGAGTACTACGCGCTGGAGGGCCTGAGCCAGCTCTTGAAGAACATTGAAATGATCCAAAAGCACCTGAATGCTGATCTGGTTGTTTCCACTATTCTTCTGACCATGTACGACGGCCGCACCAACCTTGCCGCCCAGGTGGCCGCCGAAGTGCGCGAGCACTTCCCGGAACAGGTCCTCGGAGCCGTTGTCCCCCGCTCCGTCCGGATTTCTGAAGCACCCAGCTACCAGCAGACCGTGATGACGTATGATCCGTCATCGAGCGGCGCGCTGTCCTACCTGGAAGCCGCAGCGGAAATCGCTGAACGTTAGACTCTGTTCAACAATTGCACTAACTAGAGCCCGGCGATGCCCGGCTCTTCCAATGGAGGGATGTAGCCATGAGCGATAAGCGACGCGGCCTTGGCCGTGGACTTGGGGCACTCATTCCAAGTTCCGCCTCGGTTAGCGGTTCCGGAAACGGTTCAGCGCCGTCTCGTCCCGTGGACCTCTTTTTCCCCGAACCCCGAAAGAGGACCGTTCCGGCAGAGACCGGCGTCGACGAGGCGGAGGCTGACCTCCTTGTGGAGCAATCTGCCGGGTCGCAGTCCGTGGCCTCCCCCGCAGGCGACGTGGTGGATGCCGCTGATGATGCGCCCGCCGGGAAGTTGCCGGCACGCAAGGCCGCGGGTAAAACTCTTTCCGGGACCGCCCTTGGAGAATCGGCCGCTGCTGAGTCGGCTGCCCCGGGCGGTGACAGCGCAGGGGGTGTTGCTGACCAGGGCGTTGAACTCGTCGAGGTGCCCGGTGTCCGCTTCGCGGAAATTCCGGTCACCGACATCCACCCCAACCGCAAACAGCCCCGTTCTGTCTTCGATGAGGACGACATGGCGGAGCTTGTGCACTCAGTACGCGAAATCGGTGTCCTCCAGCCAATTGTGGTACGTACTTCCACCGAAAAGGGTGGGGAACCCTACGAACTCGTTATGGGTGAACGCCGCTGGCGTGCAGTACAGGCTGCCGGGCTCGAAACGATCCCGGCAATCGTCCGTGACACGACGGACGACGACCTTCTCCGCGATGCCCTGCTGGAAAACCTGCATCGCAGCCAGCTGAATCCGCTGGAAGAGGCTGCTGCCTACCAGCAACTCCTCGAGGATTTCGGCACCACTCACGAGCAGCTGGCCGACCGCATTGGCCGCTCCCGTCCTCAGGTGTCCAATACTCTCCGGCTGTTGAAGCTCCCGCCGTTGGTCCAGCGCCGGGTGGCAGCCAGCGTTATTTCGGCCGGCCATGCCCGCGCCCTTCTGGCCCTGCCGGATGCGGCTGCCATGGAGCGCCTGGCGCAGAAGATCGTTTCCGAGGGCATGTCCGTCCGCGCCACGGAAGAAGCCGTCACGCTCTATCAGAGCCCCGCCTCCAATACGAAGAACAATATTCCCCGTCCCGGGGCGCGGCACGAACGCCTGGACTACCTTGCCTCGTCACTTTCAGACCGGCTCGACACCAACGTCAAGATCTCCCTTGGGGCGCGAAAGGGCCGCGTAAGCATTGAATTTGCCAGCGTGGAAGATCTGAACCGGATCATGGATGTGCTGAGCCCGGGCGAAGCCGGCTGATCCAACCACAATTTATCGTTCCAGCGGGCCCTGTTTCATTCCGAAACAGGGCCCCTCTGTTGTTGGCGGCGGCCGCCTTTTTCGCGTCGGGTTTCACGTGAAACATCCCCACGGCAACGACCTGTAGAGGTTTTTCGTCCCGCATCCTTTCGGGTAGCGCGACCGTTGGGCCGTTGCGTGTGCCCCCTGGCCACAACGGCGCGGCAGCATTCGGCCTTGGTGAGGTGCACATCATCGTGGAACGGGGTGCCGGCCGTGCGCTCCAACGTCCCAGGCCGCGAACGACCCACACCAGCTGCTGTTTCACGTGGAACATCCTTCGCGGTATGTACACAAGTGGGCCAGCCTGCCAGTGTCTGTCCGTATTTCCTCAGTAGGCACGACCATTGAGACGGCGCCAGGATCCTCTGGTCACGAGAGTGCGTTAGCATTTGGGCCTAGTAACATGCACGCTATCATCGCGAACGTGGGTCAGGGCCAGTACGCCCGGACCCCTGCCACGCCGCGGCGGGACCATGCCGCGCCGTTGTTTCACGTGAAACAGCCCCCCTTGGCGCGCTCAGAATCCCCATGGTGGCTTCGGCTGTGTGTCTGGGACTTGGCGGCCGTCCATTGCTGCCAGCCCCTTCACCGACAGCCGGCGCAAAATCGGCCCCTGCATTTGCACCTTGTTTCACGTGGAACATTGTGCCGGCAAGGCCGCTGGCTGCCTGACAACTCAACCTATGGAAGATTGCTGCGCGCCCGGCAGCGGAACGGCTCCGGCTGCAAGCTTTAGTAGTGCCGCGTGCCACCCTGACTGGCTTCAGGCCAAGTTCCTCGATCAACTTGATTGGCAAAGCGAAAAGTGGCCTTCTGTGGTCGACCATGTGATGAAGCTCCAGTCGGGGCCGCGCATTGAGTGGGTATCCCCGGTATCCAGATGCCCGGGAATTACTGCGCTTCGAACGACGGCCTGGAACACGTAGAGGAAGACAGACACGGTTATGCCCTCACGGCCACGAAGACACCAATGTCTTTCACTGGGGTGGGAAGGGCGCCCCGCCTCCTCCCAGACACGGAGGGGCCATGCCGGTCCATTGAGTCTTCAAAGCACTTTGCCGGCTGTGTCAGCTAACAGAAGCCGCGGTACCTCCGGGCGTCGACCCTGCCTCGACCGTCCTGTCTAATGAACAACGATCTACGGGCCCAGGCGGACGCACTGCCACGCCTGCGTAGCTGATATCGGTTCTGCCGCACGCGGCATTGACCTGCAGCTCACGGCGCTCACGGCGCTCCGGTTGCCGTGAGTGCTGGAACGGAATTTCTCGAGTCCCAGCGGGTCCCACCTTCGGACAGGGATACGGGGGCCTGACGCCATCCCGATTGGCTTCCGCCCGGAATACAGAAGCCTGCACCAGCTGCCAGGCTGGGGGAATCGAACCACACGCAATCAGGCGCCCGGAGACATCCACACAGCTGCCCACGGGCCCACCCTGCCTCCAGGGCAGCAGCCGGTAAGCTGCCTGGACCTGGTAAGCACCCACTCGAAGGACCACTGCATTGGCAGTGGCGCAGGCGGGCTGCAGCGTCGGCCTGATGGATCGGACGGTGTGGGCCCAGAGTCGAATTCCGGGAACGCCGCGGCGGAATTGAACACGCGGGCACGACCGCTCCCCCGCGCGGCAAGGTGTGTCCCGGATGTTGGGCACGGTGACCTTCGCGTCAGTGGCAGGCGGTGCAGTCGGCAACACGGCTGGGCTGCCCGATGACCACTACCTCCACCAGTCGCTGCGGCGCACGAGAAGGCCGCATCCCGTGCCCGAGAGGCCGTCCGGAAGACGTTTAGTAGATACCAGTGGCCCAGTGGAGGACAGGACTGCTCGCCGCTCGGCTGGGCACGGTGCGGCCTGTGGCAGACCTGCAGACTCCTCCTCGCGGAGTGGGAGCCGATGCGTTGGGCGCCGTGCCCGGATGGCAGAAATAGGTGGGATGGTATTGGTCGCGACAGCATTGCGACCATGGTCGCTAGGGTGGCCGGCCCCGTGAGTCGGTCATTCAGATCTGCCCGTCAGCACGGACGGAGGGCTGGGCACAGTCGGAATCTCCGATATCAACAGGGTCTCGACTGGTGGATAAGTCGGTGGATAAGTCGGTGGATATTGCTGTGGATAACTTTGTGGACTATGGGAAGCCTGAAGGATGGTCCGCTAGCCCCATCGACTCTCCGCCAGGGTCTTCCTCCGCTGCCGGCGGGGCCGCCGAGACTAAGCCATCGATGTTTCACGTGGAACATCTCGCGCGTCCGACGACGCCAAATAGATCACGCCCTGCCGTGCTTTCTAAATCCACAATTTCTGGTTAACTTTCCCGTGATTCTGCAGGATTTTGCTGACTTTTCCGTGCGGTGAACTCTGCCACTGAGTGGAGGTGTGCCAAGTCTCGCAATAGCCGGATGCAAGGCTACATCGATCTGCCGTCCTGCTGCCTGGCGGGACACTACTCCCGGGCGCGGATCAGCCTGTGATTAATCCCTCATCGCCTGTGGATAACTATGTGCATAACTTCTGTGGAGAACCGTGGGGATAGCGCCCTCAAGGAGCGCACTGAGGTGTTTATGGGACCCCCGGCACCGGGCTGGGCTGCGGCGATACCCGCTGGCGCCGGTCGCCGCTCAGACTGGCACCGCTCGCTCACGGTGCCATCCGAGGGTAGGCCCCCATCGTCATACGGGAGGTTCTTACCGACAAGGCGAGTCGGCGCCTGCTGGCCGACCCCGACGTGTCGGGGCATCCGAAGGTCTAGTCGCGGCCCCGGGTTGATCGGGTGTTGATGCTCGGATGACGGACGGTGCACAGACTCTACCAGGGCATACTCGGGATGCCCGACGGCTCACGACATCTGCTTGGTGACGAGGCCTGGAGCTCCCTGTACACGCACGATCGCCCGATTCATCGAACGTTGAGCCGGTCATTCCGTTCCGAGGGCAGCACAGACTTTGCAAGCCCGGGAAGACCTGGCAACTATGGGGAGGCAGGGTTGGCCGAACGTGGTGCCCTGATGCGGCGAGCCACTCCACGGGAATGATGTGTGGTCCCGGCAGGTCGTTGCTGCCTCTGCCCGCGACTTTCCCGACGGAGGCGTTCCGTCGGTCGCGGTCCTGCGTAGGTATTGCAGCGTCGCGGCGAGGTGGGCGGAGCCTTCCAGCCGCCCCTCGCGTATTGGTCTGGCTACGATGGCACCGGCTGTCTTAGGGCCCCCAAATGGATTACCGGGTTGGGAGGTGCACGAGCAGTCTTGCGGGCCGAGAGCAGCGTAGCTGCCAGGGGGAGGAATGATGTCCGTGGCTGGTCACGAGGACATGGAAGTCCTGGCGACAGGCGTGGATGTCGAGTTGTGCCCAATGCGACCAGAATCAAACGTTCAATGTTTCACGTGAAACGTGCAAGGGTAGCCGTTGAAGTTGTTGCCATGAGCACCATCGACGAATCTGGGCACATTCACCAGCTGCGAAGTGCTCTCCACGCGGCATCATCATTGAGCCCAGCAGCAGCGGAGGTTCAGTTCGAGTTCCGAGGGGTTTTGCGGTCGAACGGCTATCCGGCCGGTTTGATACAACCTGTGCGGCGCAATCTTGTTGCCCCTCTCGTACAAGTCCCGGTTCGGTCTACGACATGCTATCCAATAGTAGGGTATCAGATCTGCTGGCCGCGCTTTGCTGTCCAAATGACCGGCCGTGGCAGATGCGCCTTTTGGCCACTGAATCGTTAGAACGGGCCTGGGCGACCATGTTTCACGTGAAACGTGCAATCGGGGTAAACGTGCTTCCACCAAGGGCAGGGCTGACGTCATGTTTCACGTGAAACAGCGGCCCGACCGGCGGACCAAGATCTCGAACAGTCCAGGATGCCGTCGGAAATTGATAGCTGCACAACCATGTCCAACCAGACGTCCAGCCCGAATTCCTGAGCTAAGTCCGCCGACAATTCGCACAACGGCAGCCGCCCAGCCGGCAGGCTCCCTTCCAATGTTGGTTCCCTGATGGAAGCGACCCCTGGTGGACGGCCGCATGTGCAATGTTTCACGTGAAACAGGCATCGTTCAGCTGGGCAAGCCGCGGCCGCCATTAGTTCCGAATCCTGACAGCGTTTTGATCGAAAGAGGCGCAAACGTCCTCAGGCCGTCATTTCGGATGACTATGGGATTAGCGGATGCCTTTTGCGATACCCGGCAATCGCCGCATTGCACACCAATGAGCTGCAAAGCGGTCTTCGCCGGTACCATTCAAGTCGGCGGCCGTTTACGCACAGCATCGTCAACCAATGTGAGCTGCACCTCTGGTTCACTGGAGGTAGGCGCACTGTATGTTTCACGTGAAACATCGTGTACGCGGTGGTGGATAGCATGCAGAGACTGCCAGTGTTGAATCGGTTGCAGCCTGGGTGACGGCCGGGAACCGTTTCACGTGAAACATCGGGTACAACGGAGGATGCATTGACACGCTTGCCGGTCCATCGCTGCGTTGCCACGGGACTCTGGCCCAAGGCCGCTCCCCGTGCAACGAGGTCATCAGACGGAAAGTGTACGGCAACAAACCACCGCTATTTGTTGTTTTTGAACACGCAACGACCGGGCGCCTCCACGGGTAGCACGGGTAGGGACTCCCCCGACGGAATTCCGGCCGACAACGGCGGAGGCCCCACTTCCAAGGAAGTGGGGCCTCCGATTCGGGCCGCGGTTCCACGGCGCCGATAGTGCCGGAGCAGGACGCCCCTAGGACAGAACTTCCGCGAATTCCTTTTCGAAGAACTGCTTGGGCCGGGCGCCGATAACGGTGTTCTTGACCTCGCCGCCCTGGAACAGGTACACGGCCGGGATGGACGTGATGCCGTACTCGGCCGCGATGGCCGGGTTGTCATCCACGTTGACCTTGACGACGTTTACTTTGTCGCTGTACTCAACGGAGATTTCGTCGAGGATAGGTCCCAGCTTGCGGCAGGGCCCGCACCACTCGGCCCAGAAGTCCACGATGACAGGCTTGTCTGCAGCCAGTACATCAGTGCTGAAGCTTGCGTCTGTTACTTCTTTTGCGTTGCTCATAACCCTGTCTTTCTATTCGGTTGGTTGCTGCGCGCTGATTAGGCGTGGAAGTCGGCGAGGAAGTGTTCGACGTCGAGGGCGGCCACGCACCCCGACCCCGAGGCCGTAATGGCCTGGCGGTAGGTCGGGTCGATGACGTCGCCCGCGGCAAAAACGCCCTTGAGGCTGGTCTTGGAGGTGCGGCCCTCCACCGCGATGGTCCCCTCGGGAGTGAGATCCAGCGTGTCTTTGACGAGGTCGGTGCGCGGGTCGTTGCCGATTGCCACAAAAACGCCGGTGACGGCCAGTTCTGTCTCCGAACCGTCGATGAGGTCCTTCAACCGCAAGCCGGTGACTTTGTCCTGGCCAAGTACATCTTCCACTCCGGCGTTCCACACGAACTTGATCTTCTCGTGGGCCAGCGCACGGTCGGCCATGATCTTGGAGGCCCGGAGGGTGTCGCGGCGGTGCACCACGGTGACGGACTTCGCGAACTTAGTGAGGAACAGGGCTTCCTCCATGGCGGAGTCCCCGCCACCGATGACAGCGATGTCCTGGTCCTTGAAGAAGAAACCGTCACAGGTTGCGCACCAGCTCACACCATGGCCGGAAAGCCGCTTTTCATTCGGCAGACCGAGCTCCCGGTATGCCGAACCCATCGAAAGGATGACACTGCGGGCCCGGAAGGTCTCCCCCGTTCCGATGGTCACGGTCTTGATGTCGCCTTCGAGGTCCAGTTCGGTGACATCCTCAAACTGGATTTCAGTGCCGAATCGGGCAGCCTGCTTCTCGAAGTTTTCCATCAGGTCCGGGCCCATAATGCCCTCGGGGAATCCCGGGTAGTTTTCGACGTCGGTGGTGTTCATCAGCTCGCCGCCGGCCGTAACGGAACCGGCAAGGAGCAGCGGCTTCAGGTTGGCGCGCGCCGTGTATACCGCGGCGGTGTAACCCGCGGGGCCGGAGCCGACGATGATGACATCACGTACATCGGACGCGCTGTTTTCTGCGTTGCTCACTGAACGGTGAACCTCTTCCTTTGTCGATGCGCCCGCCTGCGTGGCCGGCCACATGGCACAACTACCACTTGATGTGGAATATTCCGGTAAATCAGGGCATCGCAACAGGACGCCACCATTCAGGGTACCTTCCGGTCCCGCAGAACGGCGGGCCCGGAATCCGGACGACGGACGGTGCTACTTGACCTTGATCTCCGCCAGACGCAGACCAAATCCGTAACGCGTCTTCGGTGCCGAAAGCTTGGGAAGGGTCTTGATGGACACAATCACGTACTCGGCCGTGACGGGTTCCTGCAGGGAGATGGTGAGGTCCGGGGAGGTAAAGCTGTTGCTGCCGACCTCCTTGGCACCATCCAGGGAAGGACTGTCGTTGGTGAAGACGCTGATGTTTCCGCCGGAGGCACCCAGCTGGCTCAACGTCACCGAAGAGACCTCGCTGGCGTCCTTCAGCTTGACGACAAGCGGGACCTCGGTGGCCAGACCGCCCCAGTTGTCCGTGGCGAATTCCATGTCGGACCAGAAACTGGCGCCGTTTCCGTCAAAGGTCTTGTCCAGATCAACGTCATATGTCCCGGCAAAGTCAAAGTTGCCAATCCGGGTGACGCCTTCGATCACCGGCGGCCCGGCCGCGGCCGCGGTACTGCCGCTCGGTGAGGGCTTTCCGGAGCCGGAGGCCGGGTTGCTCGCCGGTGAGCTGCTGCCGCCGGCGGCGGGCGGCGGGCTGCTCTTGAAGAGGCTGCCCAGGTTGGTGACGGCAAAGATCAGTCCCACAACCAGGACGGCAGCCAGAAGACCCCCGACTAGCCAGCGCAGCGATCGGGGCTCGCGCCGCGGGCCCTCGTTGTCGTCGTAGTAGTCCCCGTCCTCGTCGGTGGTGCGGGCGGCCGCTGGAAAGGTGCGCGGCGTGCGGTCCTGTTCCGGGGCCAGCTGGCTGGCGCCGGCGGCCTTCGCCACGTTGCCGGGTTTGGCCTGCGCGGACGTGTGCTCTTGTTCCGGCGCAGCCGCCTGGCCGTAGTCGTCGTCGGACCACAGTGAAACCTTGGGCTTCTCGGCGGGCTCCGCCGGTACGGCATCAGCAGGCTGGCCGGTACCCTGGACGGGTTGCGGTGCAGTCACGTTTCGGTCCGCCTTTTGCGGCGCCGTCTTCGGGGACTTCGAAGCACCCGCAGCCGCACCGGCCGCCATTCCCGCTGCTGCAGCGCCGGCGGCTGCCGCTCCGGCGGCCGGGGACGTCGCCGGACGGGACGGGGCCTTGGAAGGCTGAACCGGCGATGTGGCCTGCTGGGCATGCTTCTGCCCGTAATCGATGTACCCGGCGTCGACTTCCTCGTCGTCGTAGAGTCCGTCGTAAGTCTCGGGTTCCTTGGAGCGGGGCTGGCCGAAGATCTCACTGCCCAGCGTGTCCGTAAAGAAAGGTTCGACGTAGGGCGGGTTGGCTGACACAACCAGATCCAGGAGGTCCGCTGCCGACGTGTGATTGGTGATCAGGTATGTGGTGAGGTCGCTGACGCCCAGATCGAGGATCTGTACGTGGCCCGGCCGCTCGCCCGTGGCCACTTCGCGGGCGCTCTGGGCCACCTGGTCGGCGTTTTCCGGGCCAGCCACGAGGATGCTCACCGCGCGGTTCAGAACCTGGTCGACACCGTCCAGCACCAGATCCTGGTCATGTGAGGTCAGTACGGTGGCAGTGACCTTGTAGCGGCCACCTAGTACTGATCCGACATCGATCGGGTGGGACACGGGCTCCTCCTAGACTGTCCGGGAACTGCCGGCCTGACCACTGCATCAGTGACCGCAAGTCCTCCGGTAAAGCCGGATGACCCCTGGTCTGCAACTCCCCTTCTTAGTCTTCGATCCTAGCCGATCTGGCGTGTGCGCCGCGGAAGCACGCCCCTGTGACAGTGTCCGGAAGCTATTTTTTCTTCTTACGGCCGAATGGGAAATACGGATTGTGTCCGGCCGGGCCTTGGTAGGTCCTGCGGCCTGGCAGCGGGACGTCGCCCTTGCCCAGTCCGCCCTCCGCTGAACTGGGCTGGTCTTCGTCCGGGAGGTAGCCGCCGACCGGTCCGGCGGGCCAGCCGGACCGTTGCTCCCGTTCCCAGATATCAGGACCGGCGCGGAAGGACGCGGCGTCGAACTCCCCCGAGATCCTGGGGATCAGGCCGGTGTCCACCGACACGGTGGCCCGTTCCGGCCTGGGCTGCGCCGCCGCGCCGCCGCCCGCAGCATCGCCGGTGTCGACGCCGGCGTCCTTGCCGCGCCGGAGGCGGCCGAGCAACGGTTCCAGCAGGTCACGCAGCTCTGTTACGCGGAAGAGCTTCAGCAGGGCAAAGTACACCGCCAGCATGACGGGGCCGACGACGACGATCGTCACTAAAGCTGCAATGGTGCTGCTCCACGCGAAGCCGTCCGGGCTGTAGCTGCCCAGCAGCCACAGGGCCAACGCGCCCGCGAGGGCCGATCCCAGCGCCGCATAGCCCATCCGGATGTAGGAGTTGGCGATCCGCGGACCATCCAGGTGCCCCAGCAGACCGCGCAGGAAGATCGCGCTGACCATCACGGAGAGGATGTTTCCGCCGGTGTAGAGCAGCGCGATGGCGAAGATGATCTGGTCGAACGGCAGGAACTGGATCAGGAACGCGGCCACCACATTGACCAGTGCCAGCACCAGCTGGATCAGGAAAGGCGTCCGGGCATCCTCATTGGCGTAGAACACCCGGGACATCATGAAGTTGGCGCTCATGAACGGTGTGCTGAGGGCAAGGATCGTCAGGGTCTGGGCCAGCATGACGCCGTCCTGGCGGTCCCCGCCGGAGAAGAACATGCCCAGTGGTCCGGCCAGCGCGAACAACGCCAGCGCGCCGAAGACAGTGGCCACCGCCATGGTCCGCAGCCCGTGCGAGAGCGCATTGCGCAGCGCAGTCCGGTCGCCGTCCTGGGACGCCCGGGTCATCCGGTTGAACAGCACCGTGGCGAGCGAGAGGGCAATGATCGAGTGCGGCAACAGGTACAGCTGGCTGGCGACCTCCAGCACGGCGTTGCCCGGCAGGGTGTTGGCGGCCGGGTCCCCGGCCTGTTCCAGTCGGAGGCGTTCCGCGCCCGGGATCGTCGCGATGCGCATAACGTAAAGGAACGACAACTGCCCGACGGCGGCCGTGGCCAGTGTCCAGACGCTCAGCCTGGCGGCCTGCCCCAGCCCGACGCCGCGCCAGCCGAAGCGGGGCCGCAGGCCCAGCCGGAGCCGGAATACGGGGACCAGCAGGATGGCCGTCTGGGCCACCACGCCGATCGTGGAGAAACCGGCCACCAGGAAGGTCTGGGAGGAGTCCCAGTTGTCGATGGTGTGCGGGTTGGCGGCGTTGGTGCCCATGACGCCGATGAACATGCCCAGCCCGGCTATCGCCACGACGTTGTTCAGGATCGGCGCCCACATGGCGGGGCCGAACGCCCCATTGGCGTTGAGTACCTGGGTGAGCAGGGCATAGAGGCCGTAGAAGAAGATCTGCGGCAGGCACCAGAACGCAAACGACACCGCCAGGGCCTTCTGCTGCGGCGAATAGCCCTGGGTGGTCAGTTCGATGACCGAGGGGGCCAGCAGTGTGACGAGCAGGGTGAGGGAGAGCAGCACCACGACGGCCAGCGTCAGGAGCCGGCTGACGTAGTCCGCCCCGCGGTCGGGGGCCTTGCTGGCCTTGATGATCTGTGGAACAAGGACGGCATTAAAGACGCCGCCTGCCACCAGCAGGAAGATCAGGTTCGGCAGGTTGTTCGCGTTGATGAAAGTGTCATTGACCGTGGAACCGAGGCCCAGGGCCGCCGCCAGCATCCAGGTTTTGCCGAAGCCCAGGAAACGCGAGACGAGTGTTCCGGCGGCCATGATGGCGCTGGAACGGGCCTCCCCGGCGTGGACCGCCTGGGAATCGGCGGGGCCGGAGGACGAGGGTGTGGATTTGGCAGGTGACATCGTCTTCATCGTCTCACCCGGGCGTGGCTTTCCGCGCTTTCAGTGGCCTGTTCCGGCCTTCTTTGTGCAGTCAGCGTTGTTCGGGGAGGACTTCCTTGGCAAGATCCGCGATGCGGCGCTCATTCGGAAAGGAGAGCTTGCGCGCCAGTTCGTGGATGGGAACCCAGGCAACGTCCACAGCTTCCTTGTCGGGATCGTTCTCGATGGTGAGGTCCCCGCCCGTGGCCTGCAGGAGGTAATGATGGACCGTCTTGTGGACCCGGTGCCCGCTGACGGTAAACCAGTAATCGATGCTCCCGAGCGGGGCGAGGATCTTGCCCTCGATCCCGGTCTCCTCCGCGATCTCCCGCACGGCGGCTTCCTCGTTGCTTTCCTGGCCTTCCGGGTGGCCCTTCGGCAGGCACCATTCCAGCCGGCCGCCGCGGTTGAGGCGCGCGATGATCGCAACCCGCAGTTCGGCGTCGGACGTGTCGACCACGACGCCGCCGGCGGAGATTTCCTCCACGGTCGGCAGGGAGGCCTGGCCCGAGTGCTGGACAGGCGCGACATTGGCACCGATTGCCGACGGCAACGGCGGATTTGTCCTCCTGCCGGGAGCGCTGGGTACGGGATGGGCCATGAAGTCCACTCTAACGACTCTTCTCCGCTGTTGATGACCTCAACATGACAGGAAAGTGGACGGCCGGGAAAGTGGGCCCAGCGACAGCCGCAATGATCGGGGCAGGCGCCGGACTTCGCGACGGCCCGTTCGGTGGCCGCGCGGTTTCCGGAGGGCCGAGAAACTATGCTTAAGAAACTATGGCGCACGCACATCACAAGACTGACCCGCACACTGTCGATTTCCAGGTGGACCCGGTGGTTCTGGAACTGGGACAGCGGTTCGTCGACGCCGGCCATGAGCTCTCCCTGGTGGGCGGACCCGTGCGTGACCTGTTCCTGGGCCGGGTGTCCCCCGACCTCGACTTCACCACGGACGCCACACCGGACCAGACGGTTGCGCTGATCAAGAAGTGGGCGGACAACTTCTGGGAGATCGGCCGGGCCTTCGGCACCATCGGGATGCGTAAGGCCGGCTTCCAGATCGAAATCACCACCTACCGCGCCGAAGCCTACGATCCTGACTCGCGCAAGCCGGTAGTGGCCTTCGGTAATTCACTGACCGATGACCTGCTGCGCCGGGACTTCACCATTAACGCAATGGCCCTGCGCCTGCCGGAGCTGGAGCTGGTGGACCCGTTCGGCGGCGTCCGTGACCTGCATGCCTCCGTTCTTGCCACACCGGGGACGCCGGAGACGTCCTTCTCCGATGATCCGCTGCGGATGATGCGTGCCGCCCGGTTCGCGGCCCAGCTGGGCGTGGCGGTCCACGAGGACGTCCGCGCCGCCATGACCCGGATGGCTGAACGGATCACCATGATCTCCGCCGAGCGGGTGCGGGAGGAACTGGTCAAGCTCATCTGCGCCGCGCATCCCCGGGCCGGGGTGGATCTGCTCGTGGACACCGGGCTGGCCGAGTTTGTCCTTCCCGAGGTCTCCGCCCTCCGGCTGGAGTCGGATGAGCACCACCGCCACAAGGACGTCTACCAGCATTCGCTGCAGGTCCTGGAACAGGCCGCCGCGCAGGAAACCGACGCCGGCGGCGCCGTGCCCGGACCGGATTTTGTGTTGCGGTTTGCGGCCTTGATGCACGACGTCGGCAAGCCGGCAACGCGCCGCTTCGAACCGGGCGGTGCGGTCAGCTTCCGGCACCACGACATGGTGGGCTCGAAGCTGACGTCAAAACGCATGAAAGCGCTCCGCTTCGACAACGACACGATCAAGGCGGTGGCCCGCCTGGTGGAGCTGCACATGCGGTTCTACGGCTACGGCGACGCCGGCTGGAGCGACTCCGCCGTCCGCCGCTACGTCACCGACGCAGGACCGCTCCTGGAGCGGCTGCACAGGCTCACCCGCTCCGACGTGACCACCCGCAACCAGCGCAAGGCGGAGCGGCTGTCCTTTGCTTATGACGATCTGGAAGCCAGGATTGCGGCCCTGCGGGAGCAGGAATCCCTTGAGGCCGTCCGTCCGGACCTGGACGGCGGGCAGATCATGGCGCTGCTGGGACTCAAACCCGGCCCGGTGGTGGGCCGCGCGTACCGGTTCCTCCTTGAAGAACGGATGGACCACGGCCCGCTGGGTCCGGACGTCGCCGAGGCCAAACTGCGTGAGTGGTGGTCCGGGCAGCCGGAGTCCACCCAACGCGATGCCGGAACCGAACCGTCCCCAACCGAGGAGTCCTAAGTGATTGCACCTTCCAACGGCCCCCGCCCGCAGTTGTGGATCCTGAGGCACGGTGAAACCGAGTGGTCCAAAAGTGGGCAGTACACCGGCCTGACCGACCTTCCCCTCACGGTGGAAGGCGAACAGCAGGCTGTCGAGGCACGCAAGATTCTTGAGCCGGTCGATTTTGACCTGGTGCTGACCTCCCCGCTGCGCCGGGCACGCCGGACGGCGGAACTGGCCGGCTACCCGAACGCCGAACAGGAACCGCTGGCGGTGGAGTGGGACTACGGCGACTACGAGGGCATCAGTTCGGACCTCATCCGCAAGGACAACCCGGCCTACCTGATCTGGACCGACGGCGTACCGAATGGCGAATCACTTGACGACGTCGCCGCCCGTGCGGACAAGATTGTGGCCCGCGTGCTCGAATCTGGCCTGGACAACGTCCTGATTGTGGCCCACGGCCACTTCTCCCGGATCCTGACGGCCCGGTGGCTCGGACTCGATGCCCACGAAGGGCGGCACTTTGTGCTGGGGACGGCGAAAGTCTGCACCCTGGGCTGGGATAAGAAGACTCCTGCAGTGGTCCGCTGGGGCCTATAAACACGGTTTAGAAAAAAACTTCAGAAAAGTTTATGAATTCAGTGGTCAACTGCTGCATTCATGGTGTATTTTTATTTTTGACCCCAGGGCGATTTGCCGGGGTTACGGCGCGCGTCGCCCGGCCAGTCAGCCGGAGCCACGGCAGAACAGAAAAGGAGGTTGGGAAAAATGATTACTTTGACTAGCGGATGGATGTCTTTCGGCACCGCCACCCCGGCCTCTGCTGCTGAACCGCGCCCGCATTTTGGCCTGACTGTCTCCTAACCCTTCCGCTCGCGGCCCAGTGTCCTTGACTTAGGGTCCGGAACCGAGGCGGTAGCGGACGTCCGTACTCCGGATGTCCTCTGACAGTCGGCTGAGCAGGCGGAACCACGCGGTTACGCAGCCATCCCCATAGTTCGGAACCCAGCTTCCAGTTGGGGCTGCGGCGTACCCGCGTCGGGGGCCATTCTTCGCTTTGCGAATCCAATGAATTGCCTTGGGCATTTCCACGCCCAATAGGGCCTTTTCTTCCCCAATTTACAGAGGCCTTAATTGCCATGCCCAATTTCTCCGCATTTTCCAGCAATACCTACGAAAGGTCCGCCGTGACCCTGGCCAGCACCACCCCCGCCCCATCCCGCGACACGAAACCCCGCAGCACGAACTCCAGGCACCGAAGGGAGGTGACCACCATGCTCCAGAGGCTCCAGGCTGTCCTGTCCTCCAGCCGGAAGCCGGCTCCCCGGCCAACGGCCCCGTTCAACGGTGCACTCCTTGACCAGCGGCGCGAAGACGTCGTCGTGTCCTTGCACCGGCTGGGCAACTTCCGCTGACGCCAGGCACTGCCGGTCCCCGGCCCCCCGGGACGCGGGACCATCGTCACCGGAACACCAGGCACAGCCGAAGGAGGATCTGATGAACCCCATCGGAACCGATCCCCAGGAGCCCACGCGGCGACGCGTGGGCTCCCCCTTTTAACCGCAGGATCAGAGTGCGGCCCCGGTAAGCTCGAGGGCATGCAGGAGACAAAGGCGCCGGAGCACCGCAAACGGGTCCGACTGGTCATCCCGAGCCGCAGCGACCTGTTGCTGAGAAACTTCACGGAGCTGATCGGCGGACCCATGGGCCACCGGGCGGCCCCCGGCGTCGTCTCGCCCGGATTCTTCACCGTCGAACGCGTCCTGGTCATCCTCACCGTGCTGGCAGCCCTGCTCGGCATCCTGCTCAAGTCCTACTGCCGCGGCAACGGCTGGGAAACGCCGGAACAGTTCTATTCCACCTGCTACTCGGACTTCCCCGAGCTGTTCAAGAACCGCGGCCTTGGCGACGGCGCCTTCCCGTTCGTGACCAAGGAGACCTTCTTCGAATACCCCGTGCTGATGGGACTCATCGCCGGCGCCACGGCGCTCCTCGTGCCAGGCGAGGGCATCAGCGCGGACCGCGTCCTGGCCTACTTCGACGTCAACGCCACACTGATCGTCGCCGTCTGGATCGTCACGGTGCTGGCCACGGCCCGGATGACCCGGCGCCGGCCCTGGGACGCGGCCATGGTGGCAGTCGCCCCGGGCATCATCCTGGCCGGCACCATCAACTGGGACATGTGGGCCGTTGCGCTGCTGGCCCTCGGCATGTACTTCTTCTCCCGCGAGAAGCTGGTGCTGGCGGGGATCTTCATCGGCCTAGGCACCGCCACCAAGCTCTACCCCCTGCTGATCCTCGGTGCCATCCTGCTGCTGGCCCTCCGCACAGGACGCCTCCGGGCCCTGCTGGTCACCGCCGGCTCGGCCGCAGCTGCCTGGCTGGCCGTCAACCTCCCGGTCGCTGCCCTCAATCCGGAAGGCTGGAAATACTTCTACGAGTTCACCCAGGACCGGCCCGCCGGATACAGCTCGCCCTGGTTTGCCTACAACCTGGTGGCCGGACGGCTTGGCTGGCTGCCGCTGCAGGCCGAAGCCATAAACACCTGGGCCCTGAACCTCTTTGTCCTGGCCTGCGCGCTGATCGGCGTGCTCGCCCTGACCGCACCGCGGCGGCCCCGCCTCGCGCAACTGGTGTTCCTCATCGTGGCGGCGTTCATCCTGACCAACAAGGTGTATTCCCCGCAGTTCGTCCTGTGGCTCATTCCGCTGCTGGCCCTCGCCCGCCCGCGGTGGCGGGACTTCCTGATCTGGCAGACCATCGAGGGCCTGCACTGGGCCGCCGTCTGGATGTATCTTGGGCAGGTGACCAGCGGCGGAGCGTCCCAGCACAACATCGACATGCCGTACTACGTCCTTGCCGTGGTGTTCCATATGCTGGCCACCGCGTACTTAATGGCCAGGGTGGCCTGGGATATCTGGGACCCCGGCTATGACGTCATCCGGCGCCACGACATGGACGATCCGCATGGCGGGCCCTTCGACCACGCCCCGGACTGGCTCCGGCTGGACCCCGTCCGGCTTTCGGCGTCGGTACTGCCCTGGCGGAAGGCCGCGGCGGATGCCTGACGTCGCCGTCGTCGGTTCCGGCCCCAACGGCCTCGCCGCTGCAGTGACCCTGGCCCGGGCCGGGCTCAAGGTGCATGTCTATGAGGCGGCCGCCACCGCCGGCGGCGGCCTGCGCACGGCCGAACTGATGGAGCCCGGACACCTCCATGACGTCTGCTCCGCGGTGCACCCGATGGTCCTGGCCTCCCCCTTCTTCCAGAAGTTCGGGCTGGCGCGGCGGATCGACCTGGCCATACCGGACATCTCGTACGGGACCCCGCTCGACGGCGGCCGCGCCGCCCTGGCCTACCGATCGCTGGACCGGACCGCCGCCGGGCTGGGGCGCGACGGCGACGCATTCCGCCGCTTCATGGCCCCGCTTGTGGACCGTGCGGAGGGCATCACGGACCTGACCCTGAACCAGCTTTTGCGGGTGCCGCAGCACCCCGTCGCGGCCGGGCTGTTCGGCCTGCGCACCCTGGAACAGGGGTCCCGGCTGTGGGGGGCAAGGTTCCGCGAAGACCTGGCGCCCGCCCTCCTGACCGGGGTTGCGGCCCATGCCGTCTCACCCTTGCCGAGCCTTGCCGCTGCGGGCGCCGGGCTCATGCTGGGGGCGCTGGCGCATGCTGGTGGCTGGCCAATTCCGCTCGGCGGTTCTGCGGCGATTGCCAGGGCAATGATCGCCGACCTCGAGGCGCACGGCGGAGTGGTGGAAACTGAGGCCCGGATCGGCTCACTGGCGGAGCTTCCGCCCGTCCGGGCCACGCTCCTGGACATCGCCCCGCCCGGGCTGCTCCGGCTGGCGGACGGACGGCTGCCCGACAGGTACCGCAGGGCCCTTGAAGCCTTCCGGTTCGGGAACGCGGCCTGCAAGGTCGACTTCATCCTGTCCGGACCGGTGCCCTGGGCTGCTCCCGGGCTCGCAGACGCCGGGACCGTGCACGTGGGCGGCACCCGGGCCGAAATGGCGGAGGCCGAGAACCTCGTGGCCGCGGGCCGGCATCCCGAGAAGCCCTACGTGCTGCTGTCCCAGCCGTCACGTTTCGACTCCGGACGCGCCCCCGAAGGCCGGCACATCCTGTGGAGCTACTGCCACGTTCCCGCGGGCTCCACCGTGGACATGAGTGATGCCATAATCGCCCAGCTGGAGCGCTTTGCCCCAGGGTTCCGGGACCTGGTGGTCGGCTACCAGGTGACCACCGCGGCGGGGTTGGCCGAATACAACGAAAACTACGTCGGCGGCGATTACGGGGCGGGCCTGCTGGACCTCCGGGGCATGGTCCGGCGTCCCGTTCTGGGTCCCGTGCCGTGGCGGACCCCGCTCCGCGGCGTGTACCTCTGCTCCTCCTCGACGCCGCCCGGCCCGGGCGTGACCGGCATGCCGGGATTCCACGCCGCGAGATATGCCTTGAAAGACATATTCGGGCTTCCCGTCCCTGCCCTTGGGCATTAGTACGTAGAAACCGAACCCCGGGAATGGGCCGTGCCGGTGGCCTGCAGCGGGGCGAGCCTGCCGTCGAGCATGCTGGCGACCGTATCCGTCAGCGGGACGAAGCCGGTGTCGTGGGTGACCATCACCGTGGCCACGCCAAATTCGTCCGTGACTTGGCGCAGCAGCCTGACAATTGCCTCGCTCCGCTCCTGGTCGAGGGCGGCCGTCGGTTCGTCCACCAGCAGCACGGCCGGATCCCCCATGAGGGCACGGGCAATGTTGACCCGTTGCCGCTGGCCTCCGGAGAGCTGGTACGGCCGTTTGCCTGCTGCTTGGGCCAGACCCACGAGGTCCAGGAGTGCGGCGGCCCGGCGGGCGGCCTTCTGCGCCGATCTGCCGCGCAGGTGGTCGCCAATTACCAACTGTTCCAGGGCTGTCAGGGAGGGCAGCAGGTTGGCCTGTTGGAAGATGATGCCGATCCTGTCCCGGCGCAGGGAGGTGCGGTCCGCGCCGGAGAGTGCGCTGGCATCGACTCCGCCAATCATCACGCGGCCCGCTGTGGGCCTGACGAGCGTCGCGGCGACCGCCAGCAGGGAGGATTTGCCTGATCCGGAGGGACCAACCAAGGACAGGAACTCCCCACCGCCGAGTTCCAGGTTGACGTCGTCAAGCGCCTTGAGGGTCCCGTCGCCGTCGGCGTATTCGAGGGTGACGTTGACGAGTTTAAGAATGGTGTTCACTGGGTGTGCCTTTCAGGAAGTGTCTAAACCGGTGTCGGGAATCAGCTGCCGCCGAGGGCCAGGAGCGGGTCCACGCGCGTGATGCTGCGGACCGCCACCGCCGCCCCGGCCAGTCCGAGCACCACGATGCCCGCCATCGGGAGCAGGGTGGTCTGCGGGGAGAGCAGGAACGGGGCGGCGCCGGCGGCGACGGCACCACCGGTCATGCCGGCCGCTCCTCCGGTCACGGCCCCGGCCAGGAGCACAATCGCCGCCTGCACCATGGCGTCTTTGAGGACATAGCCGGAGGATCCGCCGAGGGCCTTGAGGATGGCGACGTCCCGTGTGCGCTGCACGGTCCAGACCGTGAGGAAGGCCATGATGACCAGGGCTGAGATCCCGTACAGGAAACCCTGCATCAGCAGCAGGGAGCCGTTTTCGCTTTTGTAGGAACCGATGGCCTGGAAGGAACCGTCCCGGGTGGTGCTCACCGTTCCGGCCGCCGCGTTGGCGGCATCGACGTCGATCTTCTGCCCGTCGTCCGTGGTTACGGCGATGACAGTCGCGGCGGCCTCCTTGCCGCTGATGCGCGCCAGTGTCCGCCAGTCGCCGAGGGTGGTCCAGACGACGCTGGTATGGGAGTACCACTGGTCCGGGACGACGGCGGATACCGTCAGCTCGGTCCCGCCCACCGTGGCGCGGCTGCCGGTCTGCAGGTCCAGTTCGCGGGCGAGGCTCGTGCCGACCACAACTGTTCCTTCGGCCGCGGGCGCCGGGCCGGCGCCGTCGGAACCCGCAGGCGACCCGGTCCCGAAGACCGCCACGCTGGCCGTCCCCGAAGGTGTGCCGGCAGGGCCAATCGCCTGGAAACGGCTCTGGCTGATGCCCAGCAGTTCGGCGTGCGCAACGCCGTCCCGGGCGGCCCAATCCGACAATTGTGCACGGGTGACCTCTGACTCGGTGAACGACGCCTTGGCGCTCCCGCCGGCGGGAGCGCCAAAGACGATCTGGTCCGCCGTCAGTGCGGCCAGGGCCGATGTCGACTGGTTGGCGAGACCGGCGGTGAGCCCGGAGAGCAGCACCAGCAGCAGGGTGATGAGCGCGACCACTCCGCCCATCAGGAGAAAGCGTCCTTTGGCAAAGCGGAGATCGCGGAGAGCGAGATACATGGGAGTCCTTATCGACGGGTTGAGGCCTTGCATCAAGCCTCCCGCCGCGGCGCGGAGCCGGCATCGCCGGCATGGATGAGCTTGCAGGGCGCAGTGGTGGACCCGCAGATCAATCAAAAGGTTGATAGTGGCCGGACGGCAGGCGTTTCGCCGGCCACGGCCCGGCCCGGCACTACGCTGAAAGTATGGACAGCAAGGGCGGCAACGCGCCGGCAGGAACCCCCGCGGCAGGCACGACGGCCGCCGCCGTGATTTTGCGGGTCCTGCGCGTGTGCCTCCACAGCGGATTCGCCGTGCTGCTGCTCGTCGCCCTTGGGCGGCTGCTCGGGTCGGGCCTCTGGGGCACAAACTCGTTCGCCCTGGGCGCCGCGCTGGTCCTGGCCGCCGTCTACCTGCTGGGCACCGTCCTGGAGAAGCGCCACTCCACGGACCCGTCCAAGTTCGATCCGCGGCCGTATTCGCACCTGTGGCTCGGTATCGTCTGCCTGCTCTGGCTGCTGCTGATCTGGGCCAGCGCCGACTTCGTGTGGTTGGCCTTCCCGCTCTTCTTCCTGCAGCTGCATGTGCTGCCGTTGCGGCTGGCGCTGCCGGCAGTCGCCCTCAGCACTCTGGTGGTAATCGGCGCGCTGTGGTTCCACAGCGCCGAAGCGGACGGGGGCGCCCTGCAGCTGCCGATGATGCTGGGACCGGCGTTCGGGGCCGCCTTTGCGGTGGTCACCGCTTTGGCCTACCGGGCGCTGTACCTGGAAGCGGAGAACCAGCGGCTCGCCGCCGCGGAGCTGCGCCGCACCCGCGCCGAGCTGGCCCGCAGCCAGCACGACGCCGGCACGCTGGCCGAGCGGGCAAGGCTGGCCCGCGAAATCCACGACACCCTTGCACAGGGCTTCTCCAGCATTGTGCTGATGGGGCGCTCGGCGGAAAAGGCCCTCGACGACGGCGACACCACCAGGGCACGCGACCGGCTCCGGACAGTCCAGGAGACGGCCTCGGCCAATCTGGCCGAGGCCCGGAACTTTGTCCGCGGCCTGCAGCCCCCCGCCCTGGCGGAGAACCCGGCGGACAAGGCGGGCACCTCGCCGGAGGACCCCCTGGTGAACAGCCTGCGCCGTCTCTGCGAAAAGACCGAAACCGAGGCGGCCGCCCGCGGCGCCCGGCTGCGCTGCCGCTTCGACCTTGAAGGAACCCCGGTGGAACTGCCCAACCCGTACCGGACAACCCTGCTGCGGGCCGCACAGGCAAGCCTCGCGAACGTGTGGGCGCACGCCAACGCGGGTACCGCAGTCGTGACCGTGTCATTCCTGGGCAGCGAAGTGGCCATGGATATCTACGACGACGGTGTGGGCTTCGACCCCTCGACGGTCACGGGCCCGGTTTCCCGCCCCGACGGCTCGGGCTACGGGCTGCAGTCGCTCCGGGAGCGGATCGCGGCCCTGTCCGGCCGGCTCGACGTTGAATCCGCGCCCGGCGAAGGAACGGTGGTGGCGATCCGGCTTCCGCTCGGCGGCTCCCCGGCAGGGGCAGACCAGTGAGCGATGTTCGCGTACTCCTGGTTGATGACCACCCGGTGGTCCGGGCGGGGCTGAGGGCAATGCTGAGCGAATTTGAGGGCATCACGGTGGTCGCCGAGGCGGCCGACGGAGGCGCCGCGCTGGCCGAGCTCTCCCGCCGCCATACTCTCGGCGAGAGGGTCGACGTCGTCCTGATGGATCTGCAGATGGGCACCGGCATGGACGGCGTCACCGCCACCGGCAAAATCAAAGCGGGCGAGACAGGACAGCCCGCCCCGCCGGTGCTCATCCTCACGACCTATGACTCCGATGCCGATATCCTCGCCGCGGTGGAAGCCGGAGCCAGCGGGTACATGCTCAAGGACGCGCCGCCGGAACAGATCCGCCAGGCCGTGCTCTCCGCGGCCGCGGGCAAGACCGCGCTGGCACCGGAAGTAGCCGCCCGGCTGCTGGGCCGCATCCGCAACCCCGAACCTGCCCTGTCTGCGCGCGAGATCCAGTTGCTGGAACTGCTCGCCACCGGCCTGGGCAACCGGGCCATCGCCAAGCAGCTGTTCATCTCCGAGGCAACGGTCAAGACACACCTCGTGCACATCTACGGCAAGCTTGGCGTGGACAACCGCACGGCCGCGATCGCGGTGGCCGCGCAACGCCGGATCATCCGGCGCTTCTGAGTCCGGCCATGTGACGCGGCATTGTCAGCGGCCCGGGGGATAATGACGCGGTGGGGAACTCATCGAAACTTTCACTTGTCCTTGTTGGTCTTGTTTTCGGCGCCTCGCTGGTGGCGTGCGACGACGGCCGTGCCGGCGCGCAGGATGCCGCGAAACAGCTCGCGTCCGCCGTTGCGGCGCTCGACGTCGGCTCCATCGCGTTCGAGGGCAAGGACTCCGGCGCCGCGAACGAGCAGCTCCAGGAGGTGTTCAAGACCATGGCGCCGGACAAGCCTTCGGTGGAGGCCGGCGAGCTGGTGCTGGAATCGGGAACGGCCACGGTCCCGCTGAACTACCGCTGGACCGTCGGCCCGGCAGAGTGGAAATACACCGTCTCCGCCCAGTTCAAGAAGTCGGGTGACAAGTGGCTGACCGTCTGGAACCCGGCCATGCTGGTGCCCGAGCTGGCGGAGGGGGAAGTGCTCAGCATGGCGGCCGAGTCTCCGCAGCGCGCTGCCATCCTTGGCGCCGGAGATGTCCCCCTGGTGACCTACCGGCCCGTGGTGAACGTCGGCATCGACAAGCCGCTGCTCGGCGACGCGGACGCAGCTGATGCGTCCACCCGGCTGGCCCAGCTCGTGGGCGTGGACCCGGCGACGTATGCGCAGCAGGTGGAAGCGTCCGGGCCCCAGGCCTTTGTTGCCGCCATCACCCTGCGCGCCGAGGGCCGCACCATCACCGATGAGCAGATTGCCGCGATTCCCGGCGGCCGGGCTGTCCCGGACCAGCTCCCGCTCGCCCCCACCCGCACCTTTGCCCGGGCCCTGCTGGGCACGGCCGCCGCTGCCAGCGCTGAGCAGATCGAAAAATCCGACGGCGCCCTGAAACCCGGTGACACCACCGGTACCGGCGGACTCCAGCAGCAGTACGACGCCCAGCTGCGCGGCACGGATTCGACCGTGATCCGGGCCCAGAAGGCAGGGCTCACGGCCGAAGAACTCAGGGCCACCCCCGACCCGCGCCGGATCCTGTTCCAGGTCGACGGGAAACCGGGAACGCCGTTGCAGACCACACTGGATGTGAACCTTCAGCAGCTGGCCGAGGACGTGCTGGCCAAGGTGGGTCCGGCATCGGCCATCGTGGCACTGCGTCCGTCCAGCGGCGCCGTCCTCGCGGCCGCGTCCGGCCCCGGCAGCAACGGCTACGACACCGCCATGCTCGGGCAGTACGCGCCCGGCTCGATCTTCAAAATCGTGGATTCGCTGGCCATGATGCGTAACGGCCTGACCCCGGATTCCAGGGTCGAGTGCCCCGAGACCCTCACCGTGGACGGCCGGACCTTCAAGAACGCCGAAGGCTACCCGGCGTCCTCGCTGGGTTCGGTGAGCCTCAGGGATGCCTTCGCCCACTCCTGCAACACGGCCTTCATCAACGCCCACGACGCCGTCAGCCAGGCGCAGCTGGAAAGCGCGGCAACGTCGCTGGGCGTCGCCGTCGAGGCCCCCGCACTGGGCGCTGCGGCATTCCTCGGGTCCGTCCCCGGCGAGGCCGAAGGCACTGAACATGCCGCCTCGATGATCGGCCAGGGCAAGGTGCTGCTGTCCCCGCTGGCGGCCGCCGTCATGGCCGGTTCCGTCGCCAAGGGCGCCCCGGTGGCACCCCAGCTGGTGTTGAACCCGGACGCCGGCGCGGCCGGTTCCGCTGCCACACCCGCACCGTCCCCGGCGGAGCAGGCGGCCACCCCTACAGTTTCCGCCGAGCCCCCGGCAGCGGCCTCCGGCACTCCGGTGACGGCAGCGGAGGCGGCCTCCCTCGCCGACATGATGCGCGCCGTCGTGACATCCGGCCACGCCGGCTTCCTCGCCGAGGTGCCGGGTGCTCCGGTCGGCGCCAAGACCGGGACGGCCGAATTCGGGACGGACGACCCGCCCAAGACCCACGCCTGGATCGTGGCGGTGCACGGTGACCTCGCTGTTGCCGTGTTCGTCGAGGACGGCGGGCTCGGCGCCACCACCTCCGGGCCCCTGCTGAAGGAGTTCCTGGCCGCGGCCGGCTGATGACCGTGCCGCAAGCTGACGATGCGGCGGCCGGCCCCGGGCGGCACGTCCGTCCGTGGGAAGATTGATGGCGTGGCCCATATTGACGTTTCCAGCATCGACTACTTCCTCTCCGACGGCACCCAGCTGCTCAACGGCGTGACCTTCAAGGTCCCGGACGGCACCAAAACGGCGCTGATCGGGCCCAACGGGACCGGAAAGACAACCCTGTTCCGGATCATCTCCGGGGACCTCATCGCGGATGAAGGCGTGATCGGCCGCTCCGGGAACATGGGCATCATGCGCCAGTTCGTTGGCCAGGTCCGGGACGAGTCCACGGTGCGCGACCTGCTGGTCTCGGCCGCGCCGCCGGCGCTGGCCGCCGCCGCCCGTGCGGTCGATGAGGCCGAGCTGGCCATGCTGGAACACGACGACGAGCCGACCCAGATGGCCTATGCGCAGGCGATCGTGGACTGGGGGGATGCCGGCGGTTACGACGTCGAGACGGTCTGGGATGAGGTCTGCATGGCCGCCCTGGGACTGCCCTTCGACCGCGCGCAGCACCGCCCGGCGTCGAGCCTCTCCGGCGGCGAGCAGAAGCGGCTGGTGCTCGAGGCGCTCTTCGCGGGCCCCGACGAACTGCTGCTGCTCGACGAACCGGACAACTACCTCGACGTCCCGGGCAAGCGCTGGCTGGAGGCCAAGCTCAACGAGTCGAAGAAGACCGTGTTCTTCATCAGCCACGACCGCGAGCTGCTCAACAACGCCGCCGGCCGGATTGTCACGCTCGAACCCGGCATCAACGGCGCCGGCGCCTGGATCCACGGCGGCGGCTTCGGCTCCTACGTGGAAGCCCGGGAGGACCGGAACGCGCGCTTCGAGGAGCTGCGCAAACGCTGGGACGAGGAGCACATAAAGCTCAAGGAACTCGTCAACATGTACAAGAACAAAGCCGCGTTCCGTTCCGACATGGCAAACCGGTACCACGCTGCGCAGACCCGGCTGGCGAAGTTCCTGGAGGCCGGCCCGCCGGAGGCCCTGCCAATCGAGCAGAATGTGCAGATGCGGCTCAAAGGCGGCCGGACCGCCAAACGGGCCATTGTGGCCGAGAAGCTGGAACTGACCGGACTCATGAAACCGTTCTCCACCGAGGTCTGGTTCGGCGACCGCGTCGGGGTGCTGGGGTCCAACGGCTCCGGCAAGAGCCACTTCCTGCGCCTGCTAGCCACCGGCGGCACCGACCCGGAACGCGAGCACCTGCCCGTGTCCGACGTCGACATCGCCGAGGTACCGCACGACGGGACCGTGAAGCTCGGCGCCCGGATCCGGCCCGGCTTCTTCGCGCAGACCCACGTCCGCCCCGACCTGCTGGGCAAGACGCTGCTGGAAATCCTGCACCGGGGCGACGAACACCGCTCCGGAATGGGCCGCGAGGCCGCCGCTGGGGCCCTGGACGGTTATGGACTGGCGGCGCAGTCGGAGCAGAAGTACGAATCGCTCTCCGGCGGCCAGCAGGCGCGGTTCCAGATCCTGCTGCTGCAGCTCTCCGGCGCCACGCTGCTGCTGCTCGATGAGCCCACCGACAACCTGGACCTGCACTCCGCCGAGGCCTTGGAACGGGCGATTGACCACTTCGAGGGCACCGTCCTCGCGGTCACACACGACCGCTGGTTCGCCCGGACCTTCGACCGCTTCCTGGTCTTCGGCTCCGACGGCAGGGTCTACGAGTCCGCCGACCCCGTCTGGGACGAAAAGCGCGTCGAAAGGGCCCGCTAGAAGGCTGCCGCCCATCAGCCGCCTTGCGCAACATGGTGATTAAATGATCATCAAGCGTTAGCATTTGTGCATGAGTACTGATGAGCGGCACCGCCTGATCGGCGAACTGCTGCGCAGCCGGGAGCAGGTGACGGTGGACGAGCTGATGGCCGCCTGCGGCGCCTCCGGTGCCACCATCCGGCGCGACCTCGACGTCCTGGCGCTGCACGGCGTGCTGCGGAGGGTGCATGGCGGGGCCCGGAGCCTTCTGTTCGGCGGCGAGAACCCGGAATACGGGCAACGCGAGCTGGAGGACCACGCCGTCAAGGTGCGGATTGCTGCCGGGGTCGCGGCGCTGCTCAAGGACCGGGGGCATCTCTGGCTCGACAGCGGCACCACGGCCACGGAAATCGCACGCCAGCTGCAGCAGCGCGAAATGACAATCATGCCCATGTCACTGCGGGCCGTCAGCGCGCTGACGGCGGAGTCCCCGGCCGGGCGCCGGCCCGAGCTGCTGCTTCCGGGCGGAAGCCTGGTCCCCGGCGAGCAGTCTTTCCGCGGCCCCATGGCCGAAGCCAATATCCGCTCGCTGCGCTTCGACACGGCTGTAGTCACTCCCTGCGCCATGAACCTCAGGGACGGACTGCTGGCGCACGATCTCGACGACGCCGCCGTCAAGCGCGCCGGACTCGAGTCCGCGGCCCGGGTGATCGTCGCCTGCTCCGGTGCCAAATGGAACGCCAGTGCCGTAGCCCTCGTCGCACCGCTCGCTGCCGTGGACGCCATTGTCACGGACCGGGCGTTCAGTCCGGAAGAACTTGCCCAACTTGCCCAACACTCGGTGGAAGCAGTGATCGTATGACCCAAACCGCAACCCGTCCGCAGCTCAATGCCGCGGCCGCCGCCACCTTCCTGATTTTCGGCATCAACGGGCTCGTGTTCGCCAGCTGGGCCGCCCGCATCCCCGCTGTGACCGAGATCCTGCACATCACCTCCGGGCAGATGGGAACGCTGCTGCTGTGCGTGGCGGTCGGTTCGCTGATCGCCCTGCCCACCGCAGGCCACGTCGTCGGCAGGATCGGGACGGCCAACACCGTCCGCGCTGCCGGGCTCCTGGCAGCGGCTGCCGGAGTGGGCATCGCCCTCTCGCTGGCAGCCGAAAGCGTTCCGGGGACGGCGATCTCGCTGTTCTTCTTCGGCATCGGCATCGGGCTCTGGGACGTGTCCCAGAACATTGAAGGCGCGGACGTCGAGCACAAGCTGGGCCGCACGATCATGCCGCAGTTCCACGCGGCCTTCAGCGGCGGCGCCTTTGTCGGTGCCCTGATCGGCGCCGGGCTGTCCAAAATCGGCATCGGGCTGCCGGCCCACCTGCTGGTGATCGTCGCCGTCGTCGCCGCGGCAAGCCAGATTGCCCCCAGGTACTTCCTCGAGCATGTTCCGGCGGCCGCGCCGCTGGCCGGCGAAATAAAGCCGCCCCACGGCAAGGCCTGGCGGGATGGCCGCACGCTGCTGATCGGCGTCGTGGTGCTGGGCGCCACGCTCACCGAAGGCGCGGGCAACGACTGGATCGCCAAGGCCGCCGTGGACGGACTCGGCGCCTCGGAGTCCGCCGGCGCCCTGCTGTTTGCCGCGTTTGTCCTGGCCATGACGGCCATGCGCTTCTTCGGCGGCCGCGCCATCGATGCCTACGGCCGGGTGGCAGTGCTCCGGGCCAGCATGGCCGCGGCAGCGCTGGGGCTGGGGCTCTTCGTGTTTGCCGGCGACATCTGGCTGGCCACCGCCGGTGCCGCACTGTGGGGCACCGGGGCGGCCCTCGCGTTTCCGGTCGGAATGTCCGCTGCCGCGGATGATCCCAAGCACGCCGCCGCCCGGGTCTCCGTGGTCTCCACCCTGGGCTACATCGCCTTCCTTGCCGGCCCTCCGCTGCTGGGCTACCTGGGCGACGTGACCGGCATCCGGATGGCCCTGCTGGCGATCGGGATCCCGATTCTTGGCGCACTCCTGCTTGCCGGGGCCGCAAAGCCGCTCCGCGCGAGGTGAGCAGTATGGTGGTCCAATGCGAAGCCTACTGAGGAAAGCGCCGAGGCGGCTGGCCCGATTCGACCGGAAACTGGTCAAAGCCGTGTCCGCGTTCCCGGGCGGCGGGCATGACGATTTCTTCCGGAAGCTCTCCGCCGCGGCGAACAAGGGAAAACTGTGGTTCGGCGTCGCGGCCGTGATGGCACTCATTCCCGGCAGGACCCGGCGCGCCGCGCTCCACGGCCTGCTGGCGCAGGGCGTGGCGTCCGGCATCACCAACCTCGGTTTCAAAACGCTGCTGCCGCGGGCCCGGCCGCTTCCCGAGCACCTCCCGGCATTCCGCTTCGTCCATCCGCAACCCACGAGCTCGTCCATGCCCTCGGGGCACTCCGCGTCGGCCGTGGCCTTCGCCCTCGGGGTGGGGATCATCCGCCCGGCGCTCGGTGCTGCGCTGGCACCAATCGCGGCCGGCGTCGCTTACTCCCGGGTCCACACCGGAGCCCACTGGCCGTCGGACGTTGTCTTCGGCTCGGCCATCGGCGCCGGAGCAGCCCTGGTGACAAGGAAATGGTGGCCTGTCCGCCCGCCCGTCCCCGAGACCCGGCGCACGGCCGTGACGGCCGCTGAACTGCCCGGCGGACGCGGCCTCGGCATCGCCGTGAACACCCTTGGAGGCTCCTACGCCGCGGAGACCTCCGCCGCCCTCCAAAAAGTATTCCCGGAGGCGTATATAAAGGAGATCGCAGACAGCGAGGACGTGGCCGCCGAAATCTCGGCCGTGGCTTCCCGCCCGGGGACTCTGGCCCTGGGCGTCTGGGGCGGTGACGGAACCGTCGGCACCGCGGCCGCGATCGCCGTCGAGCGCTCCCTTCCGCTGCTGGTGCTGCCTGGCGGCACGCTCAACCACTTTGCCCGGGATGCCGGAACGCGCACCCTGGAAGACGCCGTCAAGGCAGCCGCCCGGGGGGAGGCCGCAACGGCCGACATCGGCCAGGTCGCCGTGGAGCGCGGGCTGTCCGGGAGCCGCGAGCGGCCGCAGTTCAGCATGCTCAACACGGCCAGCATCGGGCTGTACCCGAACCTGGTCCGGCGCCGGGAACAGCTCCAGCCTGCGCTGGGTAAGCCCGTCGCCGGTGTCATTGCGATGCTGCGCACCTTCGCCGCCGGCACCCCGACGACGCTGATCGTCGACGGCGTACGGCACAAGCTCTGGATCCTCTACATCGGGCGCGGCCGCTACTACCCCCGCGATCACGCACCGCTGGTGCGGCCGGTGCTGGACGACGGCGTCTTCGACCTGCGGATGATCACCGCCGACGGGTCGTTCGCGCGACTGCGCCTGCTGTGGGCGGTGCTGACGGGAACCGTGGACTCGTCCCGGATCACGCATCTGAGCGAAAGCAGCCGGATCCGGGTCGAACCGGCGGACACGAACATGGTCCTGGCGGTCGACGGCGAAGTCATGCCGGCCGTCCGGGCCGTCGAATTCTCGGTGCAGCCGGCCGCGCTGACGTACTACTCGCCCGCGCCCTGAGCGCCTCGCCCGCGCCCTGAGCGCATCGCCCGCGCCCTGCGCGGGAC
>JBKKDK010000197.1:0-14461 GCA_046708245.1 Arthrobacter sp. | reverse complement strand
TGCCATTGTCCGCCGTTCACCCGGGCCTCACCGCAACACATTTCCCAACACGGCCCCCTAACCCGGCCGGCGCGCGCCGGCCACCAGCTACAAGGAGTTCCTGCCCCATGACCGACTTCCCGGCCACCCCCGCCGCACGCAAGGTGACGCTGTACCGCAACGGTTCCGTGTACACGGCTGCAGATCCCTTTGCGTCCGCGATGCTGGTCGACGGCGACACCGTCGCCTGGGTTGGATCAGAACAAGCCGCCACGTCCATCGCGGACTCCTCGATGGACATCGTGGACCTGAAAGGCGCGCTGCTGGCTCCCGGCTTCGTCGACTCCCACGTGCACCTGACCGAAACCGGGATCGCACTGGACTCATTGCGGCTCGGCGGCATCACCTCCGCCCGGGAACTGCTGGACGCCGTCGCCGGCTCCTGCGCTTCCGGCGCAGGCGGCACCGTACTGGGACACGGCTGGGACGAAACCCTGTGGGCCGATCCCACCCTGCCGACCCCGGAAGAGCTCGACCGGGCGGCCGGCGGCCGCAAGGTCTACCTGTCCCGCGTCGACGTGCACTCTGCCCTCGTCTCGCCGGCCCTCGCGGCGTCGGCAGGCCTGGCAGGGCTGGATGGCGTGTCCGCCGGCAGCCAGGTCAAAAGGGCCGCGCACACTACTGCCCGCCTCGCCGCCCGTCACCTGCCCGCCGCCGCGCTCCGCGGCTACCAGCAGCGGGCCCTCGCCGAAGCGGCCGCCAACGGATACGTGGCCCTCGCTGAAATGGCGGCGCCGCACATCGGCAGCGTGGAAGACCTCCGGCTCGCGGCGGCGTGGAACGACGGCCCGGACGCGGCCCCGGAGGTGCTGCCCTACTGGGGCGAACTGGCCACGTCCCGGGACCACGCGCAGTCCATCCTTGACGGCCTGGGCGTGCCCGTCCTGGGGCTCGCCGGGGACCTGAACATCGACGGCTCCATCGGGTCCCGCACCGCGGCGCTGCGCGCTGACTACAGTGACGCCACGGGGGAGCGCGGCGCACTGTACGTGCAAGTCGCGGAGGCCGCCGCGCATCTGGCCGCCTGCTCGCTGCTGGGCATCCAGGCGGGATTCCACGTCATCGGTGATGCCGGACTTGACGCGGCGCTGGACGCCCTGGACCTGGCCGCCGCTGAAGTCGGGGAGCAAAGGATTCGGGCCGCCGGGCACCGCTTCGAACATGTCGAGCTGGCCGATTCCGACGCAATCGCCCGGCTGGCCAAGTATTCCGTGACGGTCAGCGTGCAGCCCGGCTTCGACTCCGCCTGGGGCGGCGCCGGCAAGCTCTATGAACAGCGGCTCGGATCACGGCACCTGGGCATGAACCCCTTCGGCTCCTTCTACGCCGCCGGGGTCCCCATCAGCTTTGGCAGCGACAGCCCCGTGACGCCGCTCCGGCCATGGGCAAGCGTCCGCGCCTGCCTGCAGCACAGCAACCCGGCGGAGCAGATTTCTGCCCGCGCGGCGTTCCTTGGCCACACCCGCGCCGGCTGGCGTGCCGCCCGTTACCGGAATCCGATGGCCGGTCAGCTGGTCCCCGGCTCCCCGGCCAGTTTCGCCGTCTGGGAGGTTGAAGAACTCATGGTGCAGGTCTCCGACGGGCGCGTGCAGTCGTGGAGCACGGATCCCCGGGCCCGCACGCCACTGCTTCCCGCCCTCGACACGGGCAGCGAGCCGGACTGCCTGCTGACCGTCCGCGACGGACGCGAACTGTTCTCCAACGGCGCCCTCGGCCACTGACATACTTGGCGGCAGGCCTGAAACATATCCCGCCGCCAGCCGCCCCTGGCCTGCGGCGATGGACGTCCCGGCAGGTCACGATCCGGTTGACAGATCCGGGGGTGCCCGTAGCATTGACCGTCAACGGGGCGTTGTGAAGGCGGCAGGCTCCGGACGTCCCCCGGTCAGTGCCAGCTAGCCGACTTCATGGCAGCTACCTTGGTTGTGGCCATGGGTACCCAGGGGGCGGGTCCACCTGCGGCAGAAAACAGTTCCGGCGGCTCACTTCGCGTGCTTCCGCAACTGGCCCGCGGCGGGTGGACCTGCCCGGAGGATGATGACGGCCTTTGCGGGTCCGGCGACTCCCTATAATGGAGAGTTGCGCCTGGTGTCCGCTCACTGCGGATTTCCCGGCGCTTCGACCGCTCCCTTCAAGGAAAGGCCCCGCTGTGCGTGTCCTCACGATCATCCCGACCTACAACGAGCTGGAATCGTTGCCCAAGACGCTCGGGCGGCTGCGCACCGCTGTGCCGGCCTCCGACGTCCTGGTTGTTGACGACAACAGCCCCGACGGCACGGGTCAGCTGGCGGACCGCTTCGCCGCCGAGGACAGCCAGGTCCACGTTCTGCACCGCGAGGGTAAGGCCGGTCTCGGAGCCGCTTACATCGCCGGGTTCAAGTGGGGCCTCGACGCCGGTTATGACGTCCTGGTGGAGATGGACGCCGACGGTTCGCACCAGCCCGAGCAGCTTCCCCAGCTGCTGGATGCCGTGGAGCATGGCGCCGACCTTGCCATGGGCTCGCGTTGGGTTCCCGGTGGCAGTGTGGTCAACTGGCCGCTGTACCGTCAGGCAATCTCCCGCGTGGGCAGCACCTACGCGCGGATCATGCTCGGCGTCAAGATCAAGGACGTCACCGGCGGCTTCCGTGCGTTTCGCCGCAGCACGCTGGAGAAACTCAACCTCGACACCGTCGACTCAGTCGGCTACGGCTTCCAGGTGGACCTCGCCTGGCGTGTCGCTAAGCTCGGACTGACAATCGTGGAGCGCCCCATCACCTTCGTGGAGCGTGAACTTGGGGCCTCGAAGATGAGCGGCAACATTGTGGTCGAAGCCATGATCAACGTCACGAAGTGGGGCCTCGTGGACCGCTGGAACAAGCTCACGGCCAAGTTGGCCCGCTAGCAGCTGCCGGCGGTGGCAGGATTGCCGCCGGACAGCAAAAGGGCCGGGCCCGCACCCGTCAGGAATGATGGTGCGGGCTCGGCCCCTGTATTTTGGCTGCTGCCCGGCAGTTAGGCCGAGCGGCGTTCGCCGCGGCGTTCGCGGAGGATCGTAAGACGGTCTTCCAGGATCTGCTCGAGCTCGGGGAGGGAGCGGCGTTCCAGCAGCATGTCCCAGTGTGTGCGGACTGCCTTTTCGTTGCTGTTCACGGGACGTTCGCCATCGACCAGCAAGGCTTCCTTGCCCGTCTTCGAAACCCAGACCGGGGGGATCTCCGCTTCGGAGGAGAAGGTCACGAACACCTGCTCGCCGTCCTCGCAGCGGTACTCAACCCGCTGGCGCGGAGCCGGTTCGACGCCGGATTCGGTCTCCATGCTCTGTGCGCCAAGGCGCATACCCCGCAGGCTGCGATCGCTCATCTTTTCTCCCTCTATTCGGTTCGCAGGGTCATGCCCTGCGTGATCCGGGGGCCGCGAGGCCTCGCCGGACTTCTGTGTGCATTGCGTTGCTTTGAGTGGACAACCACTGGACAAATACCGGAAAATCGTCACTGGATTCAACGCTTTGCGAAGCATAATTGTTCCACCGGTCTGAACCAGCCGGACAAATATTCAAGTATACGGGAACGGCGCACTTCAGGTAAAGCCTTTGCCGGGGTTCCGCATCCGGGCCCCCGGACGGGAGGAGGCACCCGCCGTTGCGGATGCCTCCCGTGTCCTTTGGTTCCCGCGTCCCGCGCCCTGCCTAGACCGGCGGGCGCGCCGGGGGAGTCGCCCCGGCGGACGGTGCGACGGCTTCCGTGCCGACGGCGCCCGCCGGCGCACCCGCTTGCGGCGTAGTGGCCGTCCTGCTGTCCGCATCCGGGCCGAACAGCCCGTCCGAGGCCTGGCCGGCAGCCGCGCCGCCGAGCGCATTGCCGATTCCCTTGAGCGCTTCACCCACCTCGCTCGGAATGATCCAAAGTTTGTTCGCCGAACCTTCCGCGATTTTCGGCAGGGTCTGCAGGTACTGGTAGGCGAGGAGCTTTTGGTCCGGGTTGCCCTTGTGGATGGCGTCGAACACCTTCTGGATCGCCTGGGCCTCGCCGTCGGCCCGGAGGATCGCGGCTTTGGCGTCGCCTTCGGCCTTCAGGATGGAGGACTGCCGCTGGCCTTCGGCCGTGAGGATGGCCGACTGCTTGGTGCCTTCGGCGGTCAGGATGGCGGCTCGGCGGTCACGCTCGGCGCGCATCTGCTTCTCCATCGAGTCCTGGATGGAGTGGGGCGGGTCGATCGCCTTGAGCTCCACCCGGGAGACGCGGATGCCCCAGCGGCCGGTTGCCTCATCCAGCACGCCGCGGAGCTGTCCGTTGATCTGGTCGCGGGACGTCAGCGCTTCTTCGAGGTTCAGGCCACCGACGACGTTTCGGAGCGTGGTGGTGGTGAGCTGCTCGCCAGCCTGGATGTAGTTGGCGATCTCGTAGGTCGCTGCCCGGGCGTCCGTGACCTGGAAGTAGACCACGGTGTCGATCGAGACCACCAGGTTGTCCTCGGTAATTACGGGCTGCGGCGGGAAGGAGACCACCTGTTCGCGCAGGTCCAGCAGCGGGAGCAGCCGGTCCACAAAGGGGATCAGGATGGTGAGGCCGGGGTTGAGTGTGCGTTGGTACTTGCCAAGCCGTTCGACGACGCCGGCGCGCGCCTGCGGGACGATCCGCACCGAACGGACCAGCACAATAATTACGAACGCAACGAGAACCAGCAGCACTATTGCGACTGCGATATCCATACCTCACCTATTCCCCAGTTATGTGGTCTTGCTATGGCTGCGGCCCTATTCCTGCCGCGTGTCCTGCCGCCGGTGACGGCGGCCGGAAGTCTGTTTCCCCGGCGTCGGGGTGTCTGCTCAAAGGCATGACGGGCCTGCCTACGGGCCGGGGGTTTCCGGCTGCGCGGCCACGACGGCGGTGGCGCCGTCGATGGCGCTGACCACGGCGTGCTGGCCGGGTGCGAGGACCCCAGTCTCCGAACGGGCGCTCCAGACGTCGCCGCCGATCTTGACCAGTCCGCCGCTCCGGCTGACGGGCTCCATAACCAGTGCGGATTCGCCGATGAGGCGTTCGATGTTGCTGCGCTGCTCTGCCGGGCCTCTGTGCAGGTGTTTGAGGGCCACCGGCCGCACGAAGCCGATCATCAGGAGGGACACCACACAGAACGCCACGATCTGGAGCCAGAGGTCGGCGCCGGCGAAGTCGGCGAGCAGTCCGGCCAGCGCGCCGCCGCCGAGCATGATGAAGAACAGGTCGAGGGTGATCATCTCGACCACCGCGAACACCAGGAAACCCGTGAGCCACAGGGCCCACCAGTTTTCGGCCAGCCATTCAAACATCTGTTCCCCCTTCGCCACGGGGGCCGCCGGCGCAGCCCCTCGGTAACTGTGATTCCATCCTAAGCTGAAGGCCGCCGGCAGTGGGCGGCGGGACAAAACTGGTGGTCAACGTGGCCAAGTCGTTACTTTGAGGGCTCTCGGCGGCGCCGCCCGGCAGGTCTGCGCCACGCGCAGGAAGGGTGCCGGAACGTCCTCCGGAACCGCGTCAGGAGCGGGGTTCGAAAACGCTGAGCCGGAAGCGGCCGGACACTTCGGTCACCGCGGGAAGCCCCGCGACCAGTGAGGCCAGCGCATCGCGGTCCAGGTGGTGGCCGGCCGGGCCCATCAGGGCCAGCCTGGCGACGTCGGCCGGGGGCAGGGCCAGCGGCACGTCAAGGTCTTCGCCGGCGAGCACGGCGAAGTCCGCCGCGAGGGAGGCGGCGAGCCGTTCGTCCTTTGCCGGTTCGATGCCGAGCATACCGGTGCGGGCGGCGACTTCGGCGAGATGGCCGGGCCGCGGGGTCACCACCACCAGGCGCCCGCCCGGCCGGAGCACCCGGGCGAATTCGGCGGCGTTGCGGGGCGCAAAGACCACCGTCACGACGTCGACGGCGGCGTCCGCGACCGGCAGCGGCTGCCACACGTCGCTGACCAGGTTCACGGCCTCGGGGTTCAGCCTGGCCGCGCGGCGGAGCGCGAACTTCGAGATGTCCAGTCCGAAGGCCGCGGCCGGTATCCCGTCCCGCGACGTGATGTCGAGCAGGGCCCGGAGGTAGTGCCCGGTCCCGGTTCCGGCGTCGAGTACCGTGGGCACGGTGCCGCGGCCCGCTGCCTGCCGGGCGGCGAGGGCGGGCAGGGCGAGGCTGGCCACGGCGTCGGCCAGGGGCCGGTAATGCCCGGCCGCCAGGAACTCGAAGCGGGCGGCAACCATGTCGGCGGCGTCCGCTTCAAACACCGTGCCCTTTCCCACCAGGAAATTGAAGTAGCCCTGACGGGCGGCATCGAAGCTGTGCCCCGCCGGGCAGACGAGTGTCCGGGCCGTCCCGCCCGCGGGGGCGAGCCTGCTTCGGCACACCGGGCAGAGCAGGGAAGCAGTGGACGCAGGGAGCATAGAGTCCATCCTAGGGCGGCCTCAGTGCACCGCGGTTCGGCCCCGTGGCGGCGGGTCCGCTGAGTGAGGTGTTTCACAGCAGTTGAAACTAGGGCTAGGCTCGCACACGTGAAATCCGAACATCTGCCGCTGCTCAATTCCGTCTCCGCTCCTGCTGTCCACCCGGACGGTTCACGCGCCGTCGTGTCCGTGGTCCGGCCCGACTTCGATGCCGACTCCTACGTGGGCCAGCTCTGGAACGTGCCGCTGGATCCGGATAAGCGACCGCACCGCCTCACGCGCGGTTTCCGGGACACGGATCCGGACTTTTCCCCGGACGGCCTGGTACTGGCGTTCCTGCGTGCCGCTCCGGGCGGCAAACCCCAACTCCACGTGGTGGAGGCAGCCGGCGGCGAGCCCCAGGCGGTCACGGACGCCCCGCTGGGCGTCTCCGCGTTCTCCTGGGCACCCGATTCACACAAAATCGTCTTCAGCGCGCGGACACCGGAGGACGGCCGCTACGGCAGCGTCGACGGTGTCTCCGCCGGAGCCGAGGACGCCCGCCTGATCACCGACTACAAATACCGGATGAACGGCGTCGGCTACACCGCCGACAAACCGCTCCAGCTGTTCCTGGTGGAACTCCCGGACCTCGACGCGGAGCCGAAGGTGGCCCCGACCGGGCGCGCACTGAAAGCACGTGGCCCAGCAGCGGCCGGCGCGGCGCAGGCTGTTGCCGGTGCCGACGCAGAGGACCCCGCCTCGGCGCTGCTGCCGGCCGCGAAGCAGCTGACCACCGCGGCCACGGACCATAACGGCGCCAGCTTCAGCCCGGACGGGAGCACCATCTACTTCACCGCCGCGCTGCACGAGGGCAGCGACGCCGACCTCGCCAGCGGCATCTACGCGGTGCCGGTCGGCGGCGGGGAACCCCGGGCGGTGTCGCCGGCCAATACCGCGCGGCAAAGCGTGCAGGCGGTCCACGCGTCGCGTGACGGCAACTGGCTCTTTTTCCTCGCCCAGGACCTCGGCGGCTCGGGCCAGGACTTCGTGGCGCGGAACACCGCCCTGTATGTCATGCCCGCCGGCGGCGGGGACGCCACGGCACTGAGCGACGTCGAGGGCATGGACCTGGGGTCCAGCGGCAGGATTGAACTGCGCGGACCCGACAGCGCGCTGTTGCTCAACGATGCCCGGGGAACCACGGAACTGCTCCAGTTCGGCGCCACCGGAGACCACAAGCTGCTGGTGCACGGCGACCGGGTGGTTACAGGCGCGGCCGTGCGGGGCGGATCGCTTGTGCTCAGTTTCAGCGACGCCTCGACAGCGGGGGACGTCGCCGTGCTCGAGGGCGGCGAACTGCGCCTCCTGACCGACTTCTCCGCGGACCTGCGCCGCAACGCGGACATCATCGAGCCCCGGGCACTGACGTTCCCCTCCGCGGACGGGTACCCGGTCCACGGCTGGCTGCTGAAGCCCGCCGGGAAGGGCCCGCATCCGGTGCTTCTGAACATCCACGGCGGCCCGTTTGCCCAGTTCACCGGGGCACTGTTCGACGAGTCCCAGATCTACGCCGGCGCCGGATATGCCGTGCTGATGTGCAACCCGCGGGGATCGGCCGGCTACGGCCAGGCGCATGGCCGGGCCATCAAGGAGAAGATGGGCACGCTGGACATGCAGGATGTCTTGGCCTTCCTCGACGGCGCCCTCGGCAAGTTCGACGAGCTTGACGCCGGGGCGCTGGGCATCATGGGCGGATCCTACGGAGGCTATCTCACCGCGTGGACCATCAGCCACGACCACCGTTTCAAGGCAGCGATCGTGGAGCGGGGCTTCCTGGACCCCGTCAGCTTCACCGGGTCCTCCGACATCGGCTGGTTCTTCGGCGCGGAATACACCGGCCCCTCCGCCGAGCAGATGCAGGCCCAAAGCCCGATGGCGCGGGTGGAGCACGTGCGCACACCGGCCCTGGTCATCCACAGCGAGGACGACCTGCGCTGCCCGGTGGAACAGGGGCAGCGTTATTTCACGGCGCTCAAGCAGCACGGCGTGGACGCAGCGTTCCTGGTGTTCCCCGGCGAGAACCATGAGCTCTCCCGCTCCGGAACCCCGCACCACCGGAAGCAGCGCTTCGACGAGATCCTGCGGTGGTGGGCCCGCCACCTGCCACCGGCCGCGAACCCGGCTCCGGACGCAGCAGGACAGGGTGGGAGCCCAGGCCCGGGCTAGTCTGCCGGGCCGTCCGGCAGGAACCCGAGTTCCTGCCGGGCGAGGTTGATATCCGGCTGGGCCCAGCGGGCGGAGTATTCGGCGTTGTCGCTCAGGGAGCGCAGCTCCGCCTTGTCCAGGTACAGAATTCCGTGGACGTGGTCTGTTTCGTGCTGGACTATCCTGGCCTGCCAGCCGCTGAAGTCCCGCTGCTGGGCGGTTCCGTCGGGTGCCAGATAATCGAGCCGGACGGCCTCGGGCCGGGACACTGCTGCCTGCAGGCCGTGGACGGACAGGCATCCTTCATAAAACGCCACCGTCGAGGTACCGAGCGGACGGTAGGTCGGGTTCAGCATGGCGAAGAACGGCAGCGGCTCGCGCCCGCGGACCGCGGCCAGCTCCGGATCCACCTCGAACTGGTCCTCGAGCACGGCCAGCTGCAGCGGAATTCCCAGCTGCGGGGCGGCCAGGCCGACACCTGGCGCCTTGTGCATGACGCTGCGCATGAGGTCGATCAGCTGGCCGAGTTCGGTCCTGCTCAGCTGGCCGTCGAACGGCGCCGCCACCTGACGGAGCACCGGGTGGCCGGCCTGGACAATCGACGGAAGCACCCCGGCGGCAAGGATTTCCTGGACAATTTCGGATATGCGGGCGGCGCTGAAGTCCGTGGGGTTTGCCTCTGATGCCATGTAATCAGCCTACTGGCGGCCGCACGCGGCCGTTACAAAGTCATAAATCCGACCCCGCAGCAGGGCGCCGGCGTCGACCTTCAGCACCCCGTCACGAGCGCCGGCGGTGACCCGCAGCGGGAGCAGCGTTCCGACCTTGTCCTCGGCGACCGCGTGCGGATCACAGCGGGCTGGCCGGATCCCCAGCCGGAACTCGCGGCTGCCGCCGCCGCCGGCGTGTACCGGCACGCTGTGCGGCCAGGGCAGGGCTGGGTCCTCGGCCAGCAGCGGGGTGCCGTCTATCCGGTCGATCGTCAGGGACGCCGGACCGGCCGTTGGGGCGGCGTCTCGGGGCGTAACAACCAGGCGGACGACGGCGGTTTGTCCGTCCGCGGACACCTCCAGTCCGGGGTCCAGCCGGAACGAGGCCACCGCGGCTGCCGCTTCCGCGAGGCAAATTTCCGCGTTGTTCCGGGGCAGGACACCGTATGGGTCCGGCGCGGGAGACTCTTGCGTCAGGGCCCTCTCTGCCCGCGGGTCCTCGGCGAACACGAGCGAGGCTGTGGCGGCGTCGTCCGCCGTGCCGGTCGTGGGGCCGCAGGCCGGTTGCGGCAATGTGACCGGAAGGCTCTTCGTCTGGCCCGGTGGAAGCTCGATCCCGCCGGGCGGCGCCTGCCAGCTGATCCCCGCCGTGAACAGTGCACTCCCGAGCCGCGCGCCCAGCACCCTGACCACGCGGTCGGAGTTGTTGGTGAGCTCGATGGAGACGATCTGCTTGCTGTAGTTGTCGCGCAGCTGGTTGATCCCGGCCGTGACCGGGAGAGTGGGCGGCGTCGTTGCGGTGCCGGCCGCGCTTCCACCACCGGCACTGCACGCCGTTGCGGCCAGCACAGCCGCCAACGCCGCTGCCGGGAGTCCGGAGCGCCAGTGCGACGCGCGGAGGCAGCCCATGCGGTCAGTGTATTCCTCGGCGGGATTCGGCAGGGGCCGGTGCCGGTGGTCCGCGCACGGATCACTGCATGGTGAAGCGGCGGGCGACGAAGGAGTTCAGCGCTGGAAAGGCGGCAACCGCGGAAATCGCGGAGTTCCGCGCCGTGAGGAGGGGCCCGCTGAGGGGCCTGCCCAGGGTCATGTTGATCTCGGACTGCCGTGCCGCCCTGGCAGCTGCCGCCAGGCGCCTGCGTTCAAACCGCCGCAGTTGCGCGCCCACGCCGGACCCCTGCAGGGCGGTAAGCACGAGCGGTGCCAGCTCCGCGGCGTCGAGCCAGCCCAGGTTCATGCCCTGGCCCCCGATCGGACTGACTTCATGGGCGGCGTCGCCGATCAGCACCGCCCGGCCGGTTACCATCCGGCGGGCCAGCCGGGTCCGCACGCCGAAGCTGCTGAGCATGGTGTTGCTGCCGGCGTCGAGGCGGACACCCGTACGTTCCCGGACGCGATCGGCCAGCCACCCGGCGTCGTTTCCGGTGTTGCCGGCGGGGTCCCTGCCGTCCAGGCGGACCACCCAGCGACGCTGCGCGCCGGGCAGCGGGAAGGACTCCACGATTCCCGCGGCCGCGAGGAAGAGGGCGGCGTCCGGGCCGAAGCCGGTGCCGTCGGCGAAGTCGCCCATCAGATAGCTGTCCCGATAGTCCTTGGCCCTCACTGCGGTTCCCTGCAGGGTCCGCACGGTCGAGCGGACGCCGTCGCACGCTATCACCAGGGCTGCCGAATGACTGACCCGGCCGGCCGGGGAGCTGCCTTCCACGGTGACCGTTCCGCCGTCGTCGTGCAGGCCGGTGAGCCGGACGCCGCGGTGCAGCGCACCGGGATCGAGCTCCCGGACGCGCTGTTCGAGGACCGCCTCGGTCCGGCTCTGCGGAAGGGCCAGGACGAACGGGAAGCGGTCCGAGACCCCCGCAAAGCTCATCCCGGCCAGTTTCCTCCCGCCGCAGACGGCGATGCCGTGACGGATCGGGACGCCCAGGGACACCAGATCCTGCGCGACGCCGACGCGCTGCAGCACGTCCAGCGACGGGGGATGGATCCCGATGGCCCGGGAGTGCTGTTCCCGATCGGTGCGCTGTTCGAGTACCCGGACGTCGACGCCGTGCTGCAGCAGCAGCGCGGCCATCAGGAGCCCCACCGGGCCGCCGCCGATAATCAGGACGTCAGCCACCGGCGGCGGCCTTGTCGAGGATCAGCAGGTTCCGGTAGGGGGAGTGGCGGACTACTTCCCAGCCCGGGGGAGCGGAGGCACTCAGTTCCGGCGCGGTGTAGCTGCGCCGGATGGATGTGAGGCCGTCCTGCCTGATGTAGGAGCCGGTGAGCGGCCAGGACCCGGCGAAGAAGAGACCGTAGGCGGCGGCACTGCGCCGCAGGTCGTTGTGGATCACCCGCGCGCGGCACAACTCGGCCGAGTCTGCCAAAAACCCGGGCAGCTCATCCGCCGCCAGGTGGTGGAGCACATGGTTGGACACAACAAAGTCAAAGCGGCGGCCCTCGCGGACCAGCTGGGACGCCATTGCCTGCCGGAACGCCACGCCGGAGCGGGTGCGCCGTGCCGCCGCGAAACGGAAGGCCCGGGGATCCGGGTCAATGGCCGTGATGTCGAGCCGGAGATTGTCCCGGGCCGCCCACCGGGACAGCATCACCGGCACGTCCCCGCCGCCGCAGCCGATGTCCAGCAGGGTGCCGGCGGAGCCGCTCCGGAGCAGGGGCCGAAGCTGGCGCCGGTAGATGCCGCGCCACCCGGCCACGACCCGGTTGACCAGGGCAAACTGCGCATACGTGCGGTCCAGCCGCGCCGGGTCGCAGCCGGGCAAATCCATTTCCTCAACCGCGCCAGCGGCACGTTCCCGCAGGAAATCCACGCGGCGCCCTCAGGCCAGCGCTGATTCCGGCCGGGCGGAGGCGGTACGCCGTTCCGGCTGCTGGTCCTCCGCCGTCCGGGTGTCGCGGAGCTTCGTGAACAGCGCCGTTTCCACCGTGAGCCCGGGCCCGAACGCCATCGAGCAGATCCGGCCGTCGCCGTCCTCGGGCGGAAGGTCGAGGATGTGCTTGAGCACGAACAGGACCGTGGCGCTGCTCATGTTCCCGAAGTTCCGGAGCGTTTCACGGGCGGGCACCAGCTGGTGGTCGCTGAGGTCCAGCCGGGACTGCACCTTGTCCAGGATGCTGCGGCCGCCGGGATGGATGGCCCAGTGCCTGATGTCCCGGTAGGGGAGTCCGAGCAGGGACGTCTCACGGGACAGCAGCGGTTCCAGGGCGCCGATGATGTGGTCGTCGATGATGTGCGGAACGTAGTTGCCGAGCACCATCTCAAACCCTTCGTCGCCGATGTTCCAGGCCATCGATTCCTCGCCAACGGGCGTCAGGACGGTCTCGAAGTGGTCCAGCTGCAGGAGCGCAGGTTCGCCCGGGATGTCCCGCGCGCTGACGATTGCGGCGGCCGCGCCGTCGGCAAAAAGGGCCGAACCCATAATGGTGTCCGGGTCGTTGGACGTGCGGACATGGAGCGAACACAGTTCCGCGCAGACCACCAGCACCACGGCCTCCGGGTCGGCCTCGCAGAAGGACTTGGCGGCCCGCAGCGCAGGAAACGCCGCATAACAGCCCATAAAACCAAGGTGGTACCGCTGTACGGCGGGGTTCAGCCCCAGCCCGCGGACGATTTTGTAATCCGGTCCGGGGTTGAAGAATCCGGTGCAGGACACCGTTATGAGATGAGTTATGTCAAGTAGATCGATTCCGGGGCAGGCATCCAGGGCTTTCTGGGCCGCCTCGATGAAGAGCTTGGTGGCCTCGGTGGCGAAAATGTCATTGCGGACCTTGGTGCTGGGGCTGAGCAGCAGGCCAGTGGTGGAATCAAAGAAGCTCGGATTTTCCGCATGGTTGTCCCGGGTCAGTTCCTCAACGGCCGTGTAGCGGGTGTCGATGGCCGCAGAATCAAAACAGGTGCTGACAAGCCGTGAGCCGAGCCTGCTTAGTCCGGGCTGGGCCGCAAAAACGTCACGGGCTTCCGTTTGGATCAGGACAGTTGGCGGAACAGCAGTTTCAAGGGACCTCAGGTAGACCGTCATGGTTCATTCTCGGCGAGGCCAGCGGATATGACAATGCACTGACCGGGACAAACACCCCTCAAGCGCCCGTAAAACGACCTGTGGCACCGGCCGGATGCGTACTGGTTTCCGCCCGCTTCCGGACACTCTCCAATAACGCCGATAATCCACATTATGTAAAGTAGAACCGCGATGATTAGCGACGTTCCAGCTGGGCACGCCGCATTCACCGGGAGGCGAACCCGGGTGCGGCAAGACACGCTGCCCTGCGGCTGGACGATCCGCGGATCAGCTATTACAGTCTTGCGGTATCGAATGCAGGCAGACGGACTCGACGTCCGGGAAGGGGGCGCACATCACCGCTGACCAACACCACCAACTCACTGTTTTATCCGCGAAAGCCCCTCCCCCGAGGGGCTTTCCTATTTGCCGGGACTCCAGCGGCCAGGGGCGTTCACATACCGCCTGACCACGTCCCTTTCTCCCGAAACGGGGACACAAAGGTATTCAACGGGATGATGCCGGCCGCGGTCAGCCCTGTAATGTCTCGCTGGGTGGACGCTCATCTTTGCCAGCGGGCTTCTGCATCCCGAGGATGAGGAACGTGATGCCCATAGTGAAGAACGCAATCCAGGCCGTGGTTCCCAGAAATATCATTGCGATTGCAACGGCAAGGAACACGATCCCGATCGGCAGGAATACCGCGCCCCCGGTTCTCTTCGCTCGGACGTTGGACTCCGGCCTTGGCTTTCCTTCAGCGTTCATCTGGCCGACGCTACGTCGGCGAACGGAAACCCGCAAACGCTTCCGCGACTAAGCGCTGCCACCGGAACGGTGGTCAGAGACTTAGAGGGATCCAATTTGCCGGGTCTCACTAGCTTCAGAGGGACACCGCTGTCATGGTCATGGTCAGGGATCCTGACATACTGTCGGTCAGGACTCGCTAACAGGAGGGCTGGGCGGCCGCCGTCGCTCCAGACGGGCGGCTGCCCGCACTAGCGACGGGCGAAGGAATGCTCGTCAAGGGAATCACCGGCCACTACAAGCCGGACAAGATGCCGCCCGACCACGAAGTAATCCCGGGCAGAGAGATCATCGGCTGGCGCGGAGCCTGCGAATGCGGCTGGCGAGGCGAGCTGTGGGAGCG
>JBKKDK010000196.1:0-9915 GCA_046708245.1 Arthrobacter sp. | reverse complement strand
TGGTACTGCACCCGGGAGGGTGTGGGAGAGTAGGTCACCGCCGGAACACCATTAAACGGTCGAGAGCCTCCAGACACCAGTCCGGAGGCTCTCCCGCATTTAAGCCACGGAACGCTACCGGCGCCGGAACATAACCCGGGCCGGCGTCGTTGTACCAGCCGTGCCGCACGGACGGCAGCCGCTTCCAAACCAAGGGGACACTTCATGAGCGCACGGACCATTGTTATAACCGGAGCCAGCGACGGCATCGGCGCGTCGGCGGCACGGACCCTCAGCAGGCAGGGGGACCGCGTGGTCGTCGTAGGGCGTTCCGCCGCGAAGACCGAGCGCGTCGCGAAGGAAATCGGTGCGGATTTCTTTGTGGCCGACTTCGCGGAGCTGGACCAGGTGCGCCGGCTCGCCGCGCAGCTGAAGGAGGAGTACCCGAGGATCGACGTTTTGGCCAACAACGCCGGCGGCATCATGGGCGCCCGGGAGCTCACCGTGGACGGCCACGAGAAGACGTTCCAGATCAACCACCTGGCGCCGTTCCTGCTCACCACCGAGCTGATGGACGTGCTCACCGCCAGCAACGCCGTTGTCATCAACACCTCCAGCGCCGCCAACGGCTTCGGCAAGCTGGACCTGTTTGACCTGGACTCGACGCAGAACTACTCCACCAACCGCGCCTACGGCACCGGGAAGCTCGCGAACATCCTCTTCACCACCGAGCTGCACCACCGCTACGCCGCGGCGGGGATCACCACCGCAGCGTTCCACCCCGGCGTCGTCGCCACCAACTTCGCGGCCGAGTCCACCAGCCCGATGCGGCACGCCTACAAGACGTTCCTCAACCGGTTCCTGCTGAGCCCGGAACAGGGCGCGGACACGCTGGTGTGGCTCGCCACCGCGACTCCGGGCCAGGACTGGGTCTCCGGCGCGTACTACGCCAAGCGGGCCCTCGCCAAGGCCAACAAGCAGGCCTACGACGCAGAGCTGGCCCGCGAACTCTGGGACCGCAGCGAAGCCCTGGTGGCGCAGGACCTCGACAAGCTCGACTCCCCGGCGTAACCGCCGGGAGGGGTACCCGCGGGACTTAGCGCGCGGCGTCGACCTGGTCGATCGCCGTGAGGGCGCTTTCCATGGTCCCGGACAGGTCGCTGGCCGGGGCCGGCTTCGCGAACAGGTAGCCCTGCAGCGAGTCGCAACCCCGGTCGATCAGGTACGTGGCCTGGGCAGCGGTCTCGATACCCTCGGCCGTGACCTTCAGGCCCAGGGCATGCGCTGCAGCGATCATGGTGTTGAAGAACGGCAGTTGCTCGTGGCCGGTCTTGATCATCGCTACGAAGGAACGGTCGATCTTGACCATGTCCAGCGGCAGCTCCTTGAGCCGGCCGAGGGACGAATAGCCGGTGCCGAAGTCGTCCATGGCTATCTGCACGCCGGCCTGCCGCAGCTGGTGCAGTTGCCGCAGCACGTCCGAGCCGGCGTCGAAAAACACACTTTCGGTCAGTTCCAGCGTCAGCTGGTGCGGGTCCACGCCGGTGGACGCCACAATCGCCAGGACCTCGGTGCCGAAGTCGCGGTTCTGGAACTGCAGTCCGGAGACGTTCACGGCGACGCTGTACGCGGCGTCCCCGGCCAGCCAGGGCCGGATCTCGGCACACGCGCGCCGCAGCACTTCGTCGCCGATTTCCCGTATCAGTCCGCTCTGCTCCGCCACCGGGAGGAACTGGTTCGGCGGAATCAGCTTGCCGTGCCGTTCCCAGCGCGCGAAGGCCTCGAACTGCACCACCGCGCCAAGCCCGGGGGACACCACGGGCTGGTAGTGGACCGAGATCTGGCCCAGCTCCACGGCCCGCCGGAGCCCGGTGTCGCCGTCGGCCCGGTGCGCGGGCGTGTTGAGCATCTCCGGCCGGAACCGCAGCCAGCTGTGCTGGCCGCCGTTCTTGGCCGCGGCCAGCGCCACGTCGGCGTGCCGCAGGAGCTCGGCGCCGTCGTGCGTCCGGGAAGTCTTGGACGCCAGGCCCATGGTGACGCCGGGACGGACCAGGGAGCCGCCCACGCGCAGCGGCTCGAGAAGTGACTCCGCGATCCGCTGGGCCACCGCGTCCGCGTTCAGGCATTCGGTCAGCAGGACCACAAATTCGTCGCCGCCGAGCCGGGCCACGGTGTCGTGCGGGCGGACGCAGTTGCGCAGCCGGCTGGCCACCTCCACCAGGAGCTCGTCTGCGGAGGAGCGGCCCAGCATGTCGGAGAGGCTCTTGAAATCGTCGAGGTTCAGCAGCAGCACGTCCACGGGGTCCGGGCGGCGCAGTGCGGCGGCCAGGCGCTCGTTGAACAGGGTCCCGTTGGGCAGCGCGGTCAGCGGATCCCGCAGCACCCCGGCCTTGAGCTGGTCATCGTGTTCGGCAAAGGCGACCGGTGCGGCCGCGCCGGGGCGGAGCGGGTGCGCCGCGGTACCCAAGCCGGCGTCGTGCGTCTGGGCGTTCCGCGGGACGGGGAGCGCGTGCCGGTGGCCGGCGGCGCGGACGGACAGCGCGACGATGGGCCCGGCGGACTGCGCCTCCCTGCTGCCGTCGGTGCCGGAGGCCTGTGCCGGGAGCAGCGAGCAGGTGATTTCGACGGCGACCTCGGTGCCGTCGGCGCGGCGGCCGGAGCCGGCGAAGGGCTCCCGGGAGCGCCGGGCGGTGCTGCCCAGGCCGGCGAGCACACCGTGGAAGTCCTCACGGGAGGCCTCGGCCAGCAGAAGGCTGGAATCGGCGCCGCGGAGCTGGCTGCGGGAGTAGCCGAAGAGCTCCTCGGCGGCCACATTCAGGAAGGAGATGGATCCGTCCGGAGCGAGCAAAAGCAGCGCATCCGGGGAGTGTTCCAGTAAGAGTTGTGCGAATCCAGATTCCAAGATGTTTGCCTGCCCCCAAGCGTTCAGATACGAGTGGCAGCTACCCGGGCGGAGAACCCGGTGAGCTGCGCTTCCAGCATCATATGTGGTCCAGGCCACCGCCGCGCTGTCCGTCCGAAGCGGCGCCCGGATTGTGTCGCGCCGGCCCTCCGGCGGGAGGGGTGCACTTACCCGGGGAGCGGCACGCTTTCCAGCGCAGCGATGGCCGCGACGGAGTTGCGCACGGCGAGGTGCCGGTCGGTTTCGGGCACCGGGCGGGAGAACAGATAGCCCTGCAGGGCGTCGCAGCCGTGCTCCATGAGATACCGCGCCTGGGCAGGGGTTTCGATGCCCTCGGCCGTGACCTTCAGCCCCAGGCTGCGGGCCATGTGGATCATCGAGGTCAGGATGGGGAGCTTCTCCACGCCGGTCTGCAGCATGGACACAAAGGATTTGTCGATCTTGACCACGTCCACCGGAAGATCCTGGAGCCGGCCCAGCGAGGAGTAGCCCGTGCCGAAGTCGTCCAGCGCCACCCGGATCCCGGCCGCCCGCAGGCTGGCGAGCTGGGAGATGACGTGGGTGTCGGCGTCGAAGAACACGCTCTCTGTCACTTCCAGCACCAGCTGGTGCGGATCCACACCGCTCCATGCCGCGATGTCCAGGACCCGTTCGGCAAAGTCACGGTGCTGCAGCTGCACGCCGGAGACGTTCACGGCGAGGGTCCGGAAGGAATCTGCGGCCAGCCAGGGCTGCAGCTCGGTGCAGCTGCGCCGCAGGACCTCGGCGCCGATGTCCCGGATCAGGCCGCTGCGCTCCGCGGTCTGGATGAAGTCGTCCGGGGACATCATCTGCCCGCCCCAGTTCCAGCGGGCCAGGGCCTCGAACTGCACGACGTCGAGCCGGTCGGTGGAGATGACGGGCTGGTAGTGCACGGTGATCTGGCCAAGCTCCACGGCGCGCCGCAGCCCGGCGGTGAGCTGGGTGCGTTCCAGCAGCGCCGCGAGCATGGCGGGCTGGAAGTGCACGTAGCAGTTCTTGCCGGCTTCCTTGGCCGCGTACATCGCCAGGTCCGCCTGCCGGAGCAGCTCCGAGGACGTCACCGCCTCGGCGTTCCGCGAGGCCACGCCCAGGCTCAGGCCCGGCCGGATCATGGTGCCCTCGATGGAGACCGGGGCGTTCAGGGCCGCCACGACCCGCTGCGCCACGGTGTCGGCGTCGCGGCAGCCGACCAGCAGGACCACGAATTCGTCGCCGCCCAGCCGCGCCACGGTGCCGTGCGGGCCCACGCAGTTTTGCAGCCGCCGGGAGATTTCCACCAGCATCTGGTCGCCGGCGTGGTGGCCCAGGACGTCGTTGATCTCCTTGAAGTCGTCCAGGTCCAGCAGCAGCACGTGCACCGGTTCCGGGGTCAGGAGCGCGGCGTCGGCCCGGTCGTTGAAGAGCATCCGGTTGGCCAGCCCCGTCAGCGGATCCTGGAAGGCGAGCTCCTTGAGCTTGTCCGCCTGCTCGGCGAGTTCCTCCATGGCGCGGCGGGCCTGGTCCTGGGCACGCTGGCGCGAGGAGATGTCACGGAAGTTCCAGATCCGGCCGACGATCGTGTCCGCGACTTTCTGCGGACGCGAGTAGAGCTCCACGGTCCTGCCGTCCTTAAACTCCAGCACGTCGTGGCTCTGCAACAGCCGGTCCGCGTAGAGCGAAGCGACTTTGTCCAGGAAGTACTCCGGGTGGACCAGCTGTCCGGCGATGAACCGGACCAGGGTCATGGGGTCCTCGGCCGCCAGCAGCTCCGGCGGCATGCCCATCAGTTTCAGGTACTGGTCGTTGATTCCGGTGATCTGGCCTTCGGTGGAGACCACCACAATCGCGTCGGCGGTGGTTTCCAGCGTGGCGTCCAGGAGCGAGACGGCCATGCGGCGGCCGGAGTCGGTGTCCGTGCGGTGGCTGGCGTCGCGGACAGCGACCGCCAGGGCGGTGCTGGCGTCGAACGTCACCAGCGAGCAGGTGATCTCCAAAGTGACTTCGGTGCCATCCCGACGGCGGCCTGTCCCGGGGAACGGCCGCCGGCCGGCCAGGCCTCCGCGGCCCAGCCGGCTGAAGACCCGCAAGAATCCTCCGTGCTCGTCCTCGGCGAGCAGGATGGTGTGCTGGACGCCCAGCAGCTCTTCGCGGGGGTAGCCAAAGAGGACCTCCGCGGCGGCGTTGACGTACGCGATGCTGCCATCCGCGGTCAGAAGTAAGAAGGCATCCGGACCCTGCTCGAGCAGGGTCTCTTCGAATCCAGTTCCCACGGCGATACCGGCCCCCATAGCGACGGATGTTGACGAACTCATTTGCACAAAACAGTTGTTGATCGATCCCGGCAGGAACGCCGTGGACAACGCGTTTACCTGATCATAGGGTGCCGGAACGATGTTTCGAGCACCTTGGGCCCGGTAATTTCCGGCGTCGAAGCGGCCCCTGGGTGCGCTACCGGTTTCCGGAGACCCGGTCGCCGCGCAGCGAGGCGAAAGCCGCGGCCGATCGGGTGATGGCCGGGCCCAGGGCGGGCCTCGGTTCGGGGCGGGAGAAGAAGAACCCCTGCAGCGAATCAGACTCCAGCCGCATGAGGTATTCGGCCTGCGCGGCCGTCTCCACACCCTCCGCCGTAACCGTCAGCCCCAGCCCGTGGGCCATGCTGATCATGGACGAGAGGATGGGCAGCTTCTCGGCGCCCGTATGGATCATCGCCACAAAGGACTGGTCGATTTTCAAGGTGTCCACCGGCAGGTCCTGCAGCCGGCCAAGGGAGGAATAGCCGGTGCCGAAGTCATCCAGCGCCACCCGGACGCCGGCCTGCCGGAGTGCCACCAGCTGCTGGAGCACATGGCAGTCGTCGTGGAAGAAGACGCTTTCGGTGACTTCCAGGACCAGTTGCCTCGGGTCGACGCCACAGGATGCGGTGACGGCCAGGACCAGCTCGGCGAAGTCGCCGTGCTGGAGCTGCACCCCGGAGACGTTAACGGCGAGGGACCGCGAGGCGTCCTCCGCGAGCCAGGACTTCATTTCCGTGCAGCCCTTGAGCAGTACTTCGGTGCCGATCTCGACGATCAGCCCGCTGCGCTCGGCGACGCGAATGAACTGCTGCGGTGGCACGATTTCGCCGTCCCGCTCCCAGCGGGCCAGGGCCTCGACCTTGACGACGACGCCGAGCCTCGCCGAGACGATCGGCTGGTAGTGCACGGTGACCTGGTCGCTGTCCACGGCAAGCCGCAGCCCGGCTTCTATCTCGGTGCGTCGCACCAGGGCCGCCATCATCTCCGGCCGGAACCGCAGGAACCTGTTCTTGCCGGCTGACTTGGCCGCGTACATGGCGACGTCGGCCCGGCGCAACAGCTCGGAGGCGTCCACCGTGTCCTCGGTGATCGAGGCGAGCCCCAGGCTGAGGCCGGGCCGCAACATGGTCCCGTCGATCCACAGCGGCACACGCAGGGATTGGACGATCCGCTCGGCGGCGGCCTCGGGGTTGAGCGAGCCGACCAGCAGCACCACGAATTCGTCGCCGCCCAGGCGTGCTACGACGTCGTCCGGGCGGACGCAGGCGCGCAGCCGCCGGCCCACCTCGATCAGCATCTGGTCACCGGCGTGGTGGCCGAGGATGTCGTTGACTTCCTTGAAGTCGTCCAGGTCCAGCAGCAGGACGTCGACGGCGGCGCCGTCCGCACCCTGCAGAGCGCCCGCGAGCCGGTCGTTGAAGAGCTGGCGGTTCGCCAGTCCGGTCAGCGGGTCCTGGAAGGCGAGGGCCTTAAGCTGGGCGGCCTGCCCGGCGAGCTCTGCCATGGCCTGGGTGATCTGGTCCTGCGCGATCCGGGCCGGGGTGACGTCCCGGAAGCTCCAGACCCGGCCGACCACCTGGTCCGCAACAAGCTGCGGCCGGGAGTAACGTTCAAACGCGCGGCCGTCGAGGAAGTCCAGGACGTCGTGGCTTTCGGCTGTGGGGTCGGCGTAGAGCGCTGTGACTTTTTCGAGGAACTGGGCAGGATCCACTAGCTGGTCCAGGACAAAACCCAGCACGGCGTCGTCATCCCGGGTGGCCAGCAGCTCCCGGGGGATGCCCCACATGGTGACGAACTGGTTGTTCACGCCGGCGATCTGTCCGTCACCGCTGACCACGAGGATTCCGTCCGCCGTGGATTCCAGCGTGGCCGTCAGCAGCGACATCGCCTCGCGCAGGCCCGCGTCCGCCTCCTGCCGGTGCGAGGTATCCCGGATCACAGCGGCCATGCAGGCCACGGCGCGGGATTCAGCGCCGGTGCCCGCGTGCGCATCCGGGGTGCTTTCCGCGGTGACCAGCGAGCAGGCGATTTCGCCCTGGAATTCCGAGCCATCCTTCCGCCGGCCGAAGGCCTCCACCGGTGGCAGCCCGGCGGCACCGGCATCCCGGCGCAGGGCGAAGAAGAGCCGCTGGAAGCCGCCGTCGAAGCCGTCGGCCAGCAGCAGCCGGTGGTCCTGGCCCACGAGCTCGCCGCGGTCGTAGCCGAACATGCGTTCCGCGGCGGCGTTGACCACGCTGATGGTGCCGTCCTCGGCGACCACTAGGAGGGCATCCGGGCTCGCCTCAATAATGGCGTGCGACGACGGCACAGGCCGCGGTGCCCGCGGTGACGCCCTCACGCTGCTACCGACGTGAATATGTGAGACCGATGTTCCATTGCTGCCCTCCCCCTGAGAAAAGCATAGGGGTGCAGCGCGGCCGCGCAAGTCAACCGCGCAGCGGTGCAGCCGGTATCTCCGTGTTGCACTTAGTGCGAGAGGGCAGCGGACTGGTGGAGTTGCAGGCGCGCGAGGGCGGTCGCGGCTTCGGTGCCTGGTTCTGCGGTGTAGGTAAGGATGCGGTGACCGGAGTCGTCGGGCATGGTCAGGACTTCGAATCCGAGCTCCAGTGACCCGAGCCGGGGGTGGTTCAGTGTTTTGTGCCCGGACATGCAGTTCTCGACCGGGTGTTCTGCCCACATGGTGGCGAACTCAGGACTTTTGAGGGTCAACTCACCGACGAGCGCGGCCAAGCCGGCGTCGTCGGCGAAGCTGCCGGAGAGCAGCCGCAGGGACGCGACGGCGCGCCCGGCTTCGGACCGCCAGTTCGGGTACAGCTCGCGGGTGGCTGTATCCAGGAAGAGCATCCGGGTCATGTTCGGCCGTTCGGAGCGTGTGTCCGGGGCGCCGAAGTCCAGGTGGGAAGCGACCAGCCGCTGCCCGGCCCCGTTCCAGGCGAGGACTTCGGTGCATTTGCCGAGCACCACTGACGGCACACTGCCCATGGAGTCAATAAGCCGCTTTGTTCCGGGCCGGACATGGTCTGGCCGGTTCCTGGCGGTCTTGGGGTTGCGGCGTTTGATGCCGGAGAGGTCGGAGAGGTGTCTTCTTTCGACCTCGGTCAGGGCAAGTGCCCGGGCGAGGGAGTGGATGATGGCGTCGGAGGCGTTGACGTGCTGGCCCTGTTCCAGCCTGGCGTAGTAGGTCACGCTCATCCCGGCCAGCATGGCCACTTCTTCCCGGCGCAGCCCGGGCACGCGACGGGTGCCGTAGTCCACGAGCCCGACGGCGGCCGGGGTCAGCGCGGCCCGTCGTTTGCGGAGGAAGTCGCCCATGGCTGCTGGTTGGTTCATACCTGTGAGTATTCACGAACATTCCAGAACGCGGGTAGCACTGCCAGTGCTACCCGCAACACGGCGTGGCTGTTCCCGTTACGGCTCGGCAGGGTAGAGGGGGAAACCCGCCCCGCACAGCGATTGGACACTCTCCACAATGACAGCCAACGACACCACACCCGTTCCGCAACTGACCGCACCACCGGAACCAACCAGCCAACATGTCCCGGCCCGGATGACGGGGCGGCAACGGCTGACCATGGTCCTGCTGTTGACCGCGAGTTTCACCCTCGCGGTGGACTTCTCCATTTTGAACGTCGCGCTGCCCCGGATCGGGGCCGACGTCGGGTTCTCCCTGGAGCACCTGCAGTGGATCGCCACGTCCTTCGCGCTGTGCGCGGCGGGGTTCACCCTGTTTTTCGGCAGGGTCGCTGACCTGTTCGGCCGCAAGCGGCTCTTCATCGCCGGCATTGCCCTGCTCGGCGCCGGATCACTGGTCGGCGGGCTCGCCACCGACCCCAGTCTGCTGCTCGCCGCCCGCTCCGCCCAGGGCCTCGCCACCGCGGCAGTCAACCCGGCCGCGCTGTCGCTGCTCACCACGTCCTTCCCGGAAGGACCGCTGCGGGACAAAGCCCTTGGCCTGAACGGCTCGCTAATGGCCGCCGGGTTCACCGCCGGTGCGATCCTCGGCGGGCTACTGACAGACCTGCTCTCGTGGCGGTGGGCGTTCTTCATCAACATCCCCATCACAATCTTCGTCCTCATCCTCGCCCCGAAACTCCTCACCGAATCCGCACGCGGAAACAAGACGAGACTCGACGTTCCCGGCGCTGTCACGGTCACCCTGGCTCTTCTGTTGCTCGTCTTCGGCCTGACCCGCGCCGGCGACAAGGGCTGGGCCGACCCGCTGGCCTGGGGACCGGTCACCGCAGGCCTGTTCCTGTTCGTCGTGTTCTTCTTCATCGAAAAGAACACCGGACACGCGCTGGTGCCCGTGACGATCCTGCGGCGGAACAACATCGCCTGGGGCAACATCGCCGGGATCCTGGCGTTCGCCACCGAAACGTCCCTGGTGTTCGTGCTCACCCTCTACCTTCAGCAGGTTCTCGGCTACACCCCGCTCGGCGCAGGACTGGCGTTCGCCGTCCTCGGAATCGGCACCGTAGTCGGCGGCATCATCGCCCCGAAACTGATCGGCAAACTCGGCAACAAGAACACCATCATCACCGGCCTCACCATCCAGGCCGCAGCCACCGGATCCCTGCTGTTCATCAGCACCGACGAATCCTCACTGGTCATCGTGCTGATCGGCACGTTCGTTGGCGGTGTCGCGAACCTCGCCGCCATTGTCGGGTTCATGGTCAGCGCCACCACCGGGCTTCCCGACACCGAGCAGGGACTGGCGACCGGGTTGACCACCATGAGCCA
>JBKKDK010000195.1:0-24210 GCA_046708245.1 Arthrobacter sp. | reverse complement strand
AGCGCGGGCCCACCATCGCCTCGTAGAGTTCCGGGTTGCCGTCGTTGATGATGTAGTTGTTGCGCGAGACCAGTCCTTTGTGGCCGGCGTGCATGTGGTCATGGTTGCCGGGTACCAGGTTCACGTCGACGGGCGAAGCGTCCACCGCGTCCATGAGTTCGGCGAACTCCTCACGGCTGCCGTGGTCCACCAGGTCACCGGTGATCACGACGGAGCGGCTGGCGGGCGAGAGCTGCGGGAGGTCCAGCAGGAACTCCTTGAGCTGGCTCGCCTGCGTCAGGCGCCCGTAGTCAAAGCTCCATTCGGATTCGCTTTTGGCATCGATGTGGGTGTCGGTGATGTGCATGAACTGGTAAGGCAGCGGCTGCCCGTCGGGTTCCAGCACGAAGGTGATGGAAGTGTCTCCGGCCGCGCCGTCGGTCCGCGCAAACCAGCGGTCCGTGGTCCAGCCCGTGGGGCGGGTGAGGGCGATGAACAGGCCGGCGGGCTCGAGGCTGAAGGCGCCGCCGTCGTCGGTGGCCACGACGTCGCGGCCGTTGGTGACGGCGACGCCGGGCAGTGGCGATCCGGCGCCGTCAGTGACAAGGCCGAGGATGGATTTGGGCATGGGTGTCTCCCGGTAGTGACGTAGTGGGGTGCGGAGGGGAGTGCTAGATTCGGTGGCCGCGGGCCAGGATTTCGTGGCTGAGCGCCAGGGTTTCGGACCGCCCGGGCGAGGAGTGGGCCAGCACCACCACGAGGGAATCGAGGACGGCGAGGTGGACAACCCGGCTGGTCATGGCGTCCACGCGGTAGGCGGTTTCCTGGCTGCCGGCGACAACCACGTGATGGGAAAGATCGGTCAGGGGTGTTCCGGCGAAGCTGGTGACCGCGACGACTGCGGCTCCGGTGCCGCGTGCGGCACCGGCGGCCGCGAGGGTTTCCACTGTGGACCCCGTATGCGAGATGACCAGGCACGCGTCCGCGGCCGTGAGGTGGCTGGCCATGACGTGCTGGACGTGGGCGTCGGGCGGAAAAACAGCATCCACCCCGATCAGGGCCAGCCTGTACGCCACGTCGGCCGCCAGCGGCGCCGAGGTGCCGATTCCGGTCACCAGGACCCGGCGGGCTCCACCGAGCACGCTGGCCGCGGCCGCCACTGCCGAGTGGTCGATGTTATCGGCCGCCGCTGCCAGGGCTTCCGCTGATCCCAGCACCACCTTGCGGCTGGCCGTCTGCGGGGAGTCCCCCGCGTCAACGTCCGTGGCCGCACCGACCGGGCGCACCGGTGCCGTACGCGACAGGGTCAGCTTGAGCTCCTGGAATCCGGCGAGACCCATTGCCCGGCAAAAACGCACCGCTGATGCGGCGGATACGCCGGCCACCAGAGCGAACTGGCCGATTGACTGGTTGATCAGCCCGGCAGGATCGTTGAGCATCGCTTTGGCGATCCTCAGTTCGACGGCGGTAAAGGAGGCCAGCTTTTCTCGCACCGCTTCGAGGAACTGTTCACGGTGGGCAGGGGCCGGAGCCAGGTCATTTGTTGTCACACCAAGGAACTTATGGGCCCCAGATCAACACGGAACGGCCCAAAGATTAACGGAGGCAAAATGTTTCATGGACCTGAGCGGTGAGAAATGAAATTTCACTCTCACTCAGCGTACCGCGCGGGGGCCTGTAACTCCCCGGACGGCCGGCAGCCATCTCCTATACCTAGAGCTACTATGTTTGATACCCTTCAGCTCTACGTATAGGAGGCGCGGTGCGCATTGATAAGGACCTGGTCGCAGCTTCGGCCACGCCGCTGGTGCTTGGCATTCTGTCGGACGGCGACCTCTACGGCTACGCAATCCTCAAACGCGTCAGTGAATTGTCGGGCGGCGGCATGCAGTGGACCGACGGAATGCTCTACCCGCTCCTGCACCGGCTCGAGCGGCTCGATTACGTGTCGTCCTCGTGGGGTACCTCCGACGCCGGCCGCCGGCGCAAGCATTACACCATCACCCCGGCGGGCCGGGAGGCCCTCGCCGACCGGCAGGAGCAGTGGACCGTTGTGGCGGAAGCGCTGCGGCAGGTGTGGCAGACCACGCAGCGGCCCGCGGCCCCGGTTGAGGGGTGGGCGTGATGTCGTCACACGCTGAGCTGGAGGCCCAGATCGACCGGTGGCGCGGATACGTCCAGCGGAGCCAGGCGATCTCCCCCGCCGACGTCGATGAGCTGGAGGACCACCTGCGCGAGCAGATCGCCGACCGGCAGGCGACCGGCCTCGACGACGAGGAGGCTTTCCTCGTTGCCATCAAGCGTCTGGGCAATCTCGACACCGTCTCGCACGAGTTTGCCCGCGAACACTCCGACCGGCTGTGGAAGCAGCTCGTCCTGGTGCCCGAGGGTTCCGACGACGGCGCCGCACCGCCGTGGCGCGAGCTCGCCGTCGTCCTTGGCCTCGCCGTCGGGGCCGGTGTGGCGGTTAAGGCCGGCCTGGCCGGGATCGAGAATGGCGCGGCGCTGACGCGCAACCTGGGCCTGCTCATTTTCCCTTTCCTGGCCGGGTATTTTGCGTGGAAGCGCCGCTTCACCGGAGCGGTGGCGGCGGCATTGATCGCCCCGTTTGCCGTGCTGGCCGTCGCGCTAAACCTCTACGCGTTCGGGCCTGACAGTTCCACCGGGATGCTTGCCGCACTGCACGCCCCGGTCATCCTGTGGGTGCTCACCGGAGTGGCCTACGTCGGCGGGAGGTGGCGGTCCGACAGGCGGCGCATGGACTTCGTAAGGTTTACCGGCGAGCTCGCCATCTACTACACACTGCTGGCGCTCGGCGGCGGCGTCCTGATCGCACTCACACTCGCGACCCTCCAGGTCATCGGCATTGACTTTGAACCCGTCCTTCAAGAGTGGATCCTGCCGTTCGCGGTGCCCGGCGCGCTGGTGGTCGCCACCTGGCTGGTCGAGGCCAAGCAGCAGGTCGTTGAGAACATCGCACCCGTCCTCACCCGCGTGTTCACACCCCTGACCGTTGCCATGCTGCTGGCCCTCCTGCCCGTGCTCGCCACCGCGGGCGGCTTCGCCGACGTCGACCGCAACCTGCTCATCCTGATGGATGCGATCCTTGTACTGGTCCTGTGCCTGCTGCTTTATTCGATCTCCGCCCGCGACCCGCTCGCGCCTCCCGGACTGTTCGACGCTGTGCAGCTGGTCCTGGTTGCCGCGGCCCTGGCAGTCGATGCCGTAATGCTGACCGCCATGCTGACCCGTATCGCCGAGTTCGGCTCCAGCCCCAACAAGATCGCCGCACTGGGCCTGAACCTGCTGCTGCTGGCGCATTTGCTCCGGGCAGGCTGGCTGGCGCTCGGGTTCGTGCGCGGCCGCCGCCCGTTTGCCGTAATCGAACGCTGGCAGACCCGGTACCTTCCGGTTTACGGCGCCTGGGCAGTAGCCGTGGTGGTGGCCTTCCCGCCCGTTTTCGGCTTCGTCTGACCAGGACGCCTGCGTTCCAGTCCCGTCCGCTGCCCCGGCGGCTCCGAACCAGTTTCAGAGACCAGGAGCGGAAGTGGCCATGAGTGTGCAACAGGGAACCGCCCCCACAGCGGCGGTTCCGCTGCGCCGGCATATCATTCCCACGGAGCTGGGTCCCTGCACGGTGCGAGTCCAGCACGGCACCGGCAGGGGTCCCTCGTCCAGCACACCCAGCGTCTACCTTCACGGTGCCGCTGGATCCTGGACAACCTTCCGCGCGCTGCTGTCCGGAGCGCCGTGCCATGATCGCGTTTTGATTGATCTGCCGGGCTGGGGTGACTCCACCAAGGGCGTCCGGCCGGGCCACCTCAGCATCGAGGCGATGGCAGGCGCCGTCACCGAGGTATTGAAATCGCTCGGCTACCGGCGGTGGAACCTGGTGGGTCACTCCATGGGAGGTTTCCTGGCCTTGCACATTGCCGCAGCATGGCCCCGGCAGACTGCCAGCGTCGCAGCCATTTCGGCCACGACTTTCGGCGTGTCCGCGGCAGCCCGGGAGCCACTGCGCAGCCTGTCCCGGTTCCCGGCCTTCGTCGGCATGCTGTTGCTCATGCGCGCCATGACGGCACTCGGTCCTGCGGGGTCGGCACTGGTACGTGCCACCGGGACCACGCCTCTGATGGGATTGCTGATGACGCCGTTCTTCGCAGATCCTGCAGCCATAGCCTCCCGGGTGATCCGCGGGCTTGGCTATGACGCCCGGCCGGCCGGCTTCTCCGCGGCCGCACGGGCCGCGGCGGACTACGATTTTGACCAGTGGCGCGGCATCCTCTGTCCGGTCCTCGCGGTCCGCGGGGACCGGGATGTGTTCACACCCGCGTCCGACCTGCTCCGGTTGGCCAATATCGTTCCGGACGCCTTGTTGGTGACTATCCCGCACTGCGGCCACTTCGCTAATATCGAGCGGCCCGGGAAAGTCCAGCAACTGCTCGATGACCTGCGGTGTCCGTGAAATGCCCGCCTCTATGGAGGTTGGAATTCCGAACCCGAACACGTCTCCGCCGCCGGGAATAACGCGCTCCCCTGCACGGTTGAAGTGTGGTTCACCACAAATGTGGCGACGCAGAAAACAAGGAGAACCAGGGTGTCCATCGACTACGACGCTCAACGTGCCACACCGGAGAACGGCGTCGCGGAACCGCTCGATGAGCTGAAAACCGCCAAGACCAGCCCGACCGCATCTGTCATCGATCTCGACGAGGCGGACCTCGCCGACAGTTTCGAGCTGCCCGGGGCCGACCTGTCCGACGAACAACTGGTCATTCAGGTTATGCCCGTACAGTCCGACGAGTTTGTCTGCATGTCCTGCTTTCTTGTCCACCACCGCAGCCAGCTGGCGCGGGAGAAAGACGGGCAGAAGTACTGCATCGAGTGCGAAGGCTGACCGGACCAGCAGGTCAAGTCCTGCCCTGCTAGGCGACCAGCCTTGCGTCAAAGACGTCTTCTGCGAGTCGGATCAGATGCCGGGGAACGTCGGCGTCGCCGCCATGGTCGCCGCGGCCGAGAAAGACCGCGGTGCCGCGGGCCGCGCCTGAAAGGTCCAGGCCGCAGTCGCAACGACGGCCGGTTTCGCCGTGTTCCCGCCCGACCGCGGGTGCGTTGGGCCGCTGCCACACCCCGCATGCGGCGTATGGTGGCTCTCAACATTGTTCTGGCCTTGGGGGATACATTGAGTTGGCCCGTCGCAGATGCACCGCACTTCAGGCGCCGCCTTGCGCTGACCACCACCTGGCAGAAGGTCTTCGCAGCGGCCATATTTACCATCAACGTGTACGTTCTTGTTCGGATCCTGTGGCGCCATTGGGGCATGGGGGCAATCCTTCCCAGCCTGGTCGTTGCGGCGCTGATGACCGCCCTGATTGTCCTCGCGCAGTTTCGGCTACTGCCGGCCATGCGCAGACGCCTGACGCCGTTGCCCGTATCTCGCCTGCTTGGCCAGGGCACCGCCGCGGCGACCGGGCCGCCCGCGCGTGGCGGACACCCCATGGAGGCCCTCCGCCACCACCTGGCTCCGGCCCCCGCGCTCCCGCGCGGCGACGAGGACCGCCGTCGAACGCTGCTCGTCGACCTGCAGGCGCGACTCCGGCGCTCCGCGGGGGCACCGGAAACGGTGTCCGGGCTTGAAGCAGTGCTGGAGCAGGAACCCCTCGCCGTGCTCGAGGCGCTGACGGCGAATCTGCGGCCCAAGGACGACCTCGCGTTCTTCCTCTACTCCTGGGCCGCCGTCCCCAGCAACATCAAGCTCGACTTCCTTGCCTTTCGGAACATCTTCGACGCCGAACGGCTGGACGCAACCAGCGGCTCCACGGCCGGGGCGGCAGCACAGGTGGTTCAGAGTGTCCACGCCGCGCTGGGCGTTGTTCCCGGGTCGAGCCTCGCCATCGAGGGAGTGCGCCACCACTCGAAGGAAGGAATCACCGAGCTTCTCAAAGTTGCTTACGAGTCCTACCTGCGCCTGGCGCGAACGGTCTGGGACATGATGTCCAATGCGCAGCGGCGGGACGGGGCCAGCCGCGCCGTTTTCAGCCAGGCCGCAGCCCAGAGCATGACGGCACCATTGGCATTGGTCGTCCTCAGCCACCGGGGGAAGTCAGCTGCGATTCTGAGGTACATGGAACGGCGCGATATCCACCCGTACAAGATCAATGCGGCCAGCCTCGGCAGCCACCTTTCCCGGCGGGCTGCCTAAGAGTCGATAGTGCCCGGGATCCGAGCGGCGTATCGTGAATCCAGTCAGGACAGTCTCGTCCGATCAGCAGCAAATCTTGCCCACAAGCGTCGATCGGCGACCGCTTAGGAGGGCCCATGCCTTCGTCCAGCGTCCCCATACCGCAGCCTCCCCCGCGTCCGGTAGTCGGGAATTTGCCCGACATCGACGCCAGCAAGGGAGTCCTGGGCCTTGTCGAGGTGGCCGAGCAGTACGGCCCCATCGTCCGGATTCAATTCTTCAACCGCAGCATCATCGCCGTCTCCTCCCAGCAGCTCGTCAACGAGGTGTGCGATGAGTCCCGTTTCGGCAAGGTGCTCGGCGTCGCCCTTCGACAGGTGCGGCAATTCGCCGGCGACGGCCTGTTCACCGCGGAAACACAGGAGCCCAACTGGCAAAAGGCCCACCGGATCCTGATGCCGGCGTTCGGGCCGGCAGCGCTGAAGCGCATGTTCGCGGGCATGGACGACATCGTGGAGCAGCTGCTGCTCAAGTGGGAGAGACTCGGCCCCACGGCCCGCATCGACGTTGCGGACAACACCACCCGCCTGACGCTGGACACCATAGCCCTGTGCTCATTCAACTACCGGTTCAACAGCCTCTACCGGGAGGAGATGCACCCCTTCGTCGGCGCCATGGTCCGCGCCCTGGTCGAGTCCGGGGACCGGGCGCGCCGGCTCCCCGTGCAGAACAAGATCATGCTGCGCAGGCGGCACCAGTTGGAGGAAGACAATGCCCTGATGTTCGAGGTCGCCGAGCAGATCATCAGCGACCGGCGGCGCAATCCCAGCCCGGCGGGCAGCGAGGACATCCTCGACACCATGCTTTACGCGGCGGACCCGGTGACCGGGGAGCGGCTATCCGACGAAAACATCCGCTACCAGATGGTCACCTTCCTGATCGCCGGGCACGAGACCACCAGCGGCCTGCTGTCCTTTGCCCTCTACGAACTGCTGCGCCATCCGGGCGTCCTGGCCAAGGCATACGCGCAGGTGGACGAGGCCCTCGGCACCGAAAGCGCCAGGTTTGAGCACCTGCCCCGACTGGGGTACCTGGACCAAATCCTCAAGGAAACACTCCGGCTCTGGCCCACCGCCCCGGCGTTCAACGTCGCTCCGTTCGAGGACACAACGCTCGGCGGCCGCTACGACGTCCCTGCGGGCCAGCCCATCATGGTCCTGATCCCGCAGCTGCACCGGGACAAGGCCGCGTGGGGCGAGGACGCCGACATCTTCGACCCGGAGCGGTTCTCTCCGGAACGGGCCGCGGCCATCCCCGCCAACGCCTGGAAGCCCTTCGGCAACGGGCAGCGGTCCTGCATCGGCCGGGGTTTCGCCCTGCAGGAGGCCATGCTGTTCCTGGCCAAGCTCCTGCAGCGCTTCGAGATCACGTCGGCGGACCCGGGTTATGAACTGCAGATCAAGCACACCCTGACGATGAAGCCCGAAGGGCTGTTCATCCACGTGCAACGCCGGGACATCTGGATCGAAACGGCAGGCCGGACCGCCGTCGAACCTGCCCGCCAGGCGGAAGCGCCGGCCACCGCAGCCGCCAATGGTGTCCCGATCCGGGTGCTCTACGGGTCCAATGCGGGCACATCCAAGGACTTCGCGCAGCGCATAGCCAACGACGCCGGCCGGCGGGGCTACAGCCCCACCATCGGTGCACTCGATGAGGCGGCCGGCGGACTGCCGACGGCGGGGCTCGTCACCATCGTGGCCTCCTCCTACGAGGGGCAGCCGCCGGACAACGCCCGGAAATTCCTGACCTGGACCGAAGGCCTGCAGCCGGGGAACCTCGCCGGGGTGCGGTACACAGTCTTTGGCAACGGCAACAAGGACTGGGCACGAACCTACCAGCAGGTGCCGAAGGCCATCGACGCCCGGATCGAGGCCGCCGGCGCGCAACGGATCTACGCGCGCGGGGAGGCCAACGCCCGCGGCGACTTCTTCGGCGATTTCGACGAATGGTACGCCGGGTTCTGGCCGGCGGTGGACGCTGCCCTCGGGCAGAGCACCAGCTCACCTGCCGCGCAACCCGAACTCGAAATCCAGTTCGTGGGCAACGTCCGGGAGCCGCTGCTGCGCCAGAACGGGCTGGCCGTCGGCACCGTCGTCGCGAACCGGGAACTGGTGGATATGACCAAACCCGGTGCCCGGTCCAAGCGCCATGTCGAGATCGCCCTTCCGGAAGGCATGAGCTACCGGACGGGCGACTATCTGGCCATACTGCCGCTGAATCCGAGCGAACTCGTGCAGCGGGCCCTGGCCCGCTTCAGCCTCGACTACGACTCGCACGTGCTTCTGAGCATGGAGCGGGGAGACACGTTCCTGCCCACCGGAACGCCCGTGGCCGTGGGCGAACTGCTGAGCAGCTACGTCGAACTGGCGGTCCCCGCCACGCGTACCCAGCTCGAGCAGCTGGCCGATGTCGCGTCGGATCCTGCCCACCGCAACGAACTTGTTGCCCTGGCCCAGGACCAGGGCCGCCATACGGCCGAGATCCTGGACCGGCGCGTCTCCATCCTGGATCTGCTGGAAACGTACCCGTCGTGCCAGCTGTCGTTCACCTCATTCCTGCAGCTGCTGACGCAGCTGACACCGCGGCGGTACTCCATCTCCTCGTCACCGCTGTGGAGCCCCGACCACGCGACCCTGACCTTCGCGGTGGTTCAGGCCCCGGCGTGGTCGGGCCGCGGCATCTTCGAAGGCGCCGCGTCCACCTATCTCGCCCAGGCCAGGCCGGGGTCGCGGATCGCGGTCACCGTGCGGCCCTCGAACGCCGCGTTCCACCCGCCCGAGTCCTTGGGGATCCCGCTCATCATGGTCTGTGCGGGGACCGGGCTGGCACCCTTCCGCGGCTTCGTCCAGGACCGCGCACTGCGGGCAGAGTCCGAGGGTACGGTGCCGGCGCCTGCCCTGTTGTTCTTCGGCTGCCGGGCTCCGGATACCGACTTCCTGTACCGGGCCGAACTTGCATCCTGGGCCGACGAAGCCAGCCTGGACCTCCGGCCGGTCTTTTCCGCCGCACCCGAAGACGGCCGGAAATACGTCCAGGACCGGCTCTGGGCAGACCGGGCCGACGTCGTCGAGCTGGTCAAACAGGGCGCCACGGTTTACGTCTGCGGCGACGGCAGGCACATGGCGCCGCAGGTCCGCGACACCTGCGCGCGCATCTACCGGGAGGCGACCGGGGCCTCGGCGGCGGACGCCGACGCTTGGATAGATGAGGTCGAACGCACCCACGGCCGGTACGTGGCCGACATTTTTACCTGACCGGGCCGGACGACAGGCTCGCTGTCAGTCCTGGACCGGCGTCGGATCAGGCTCCGGAAGGTCGAGTTGCCGCTGTTCCGAGGCGTCGATGTTGGCATCGGTGAGGACAACGAGGCCTGCGGCCAGCAGGATGGTCAGCGTGCCCATGATGGCAAAGACGGCCTGCAGCCCCAGCGCGTTGGCGATGATCCCGCCCGTGGCGGCACCGAGCGGGAGGGTGCCCCAGGCGAGGAGCCGGAAGGCGCTGTTGACGCGCCCGAGTAACCGGCCGGGTGTGATGCGCTGGCGCAGCGAGACCGAAATGACGTTCCACACTGCTATCGCGGCGCCTCCGAGGATAAAGACGAAGCCAATGACGATCGGGCTGGTGGTGATTGCGGGAATCCAGATGAGCAAGGAGGTGGCCGGAATTGCCAGGGCGAAGGACCGTGCCCTGCCGAGCGCGCGCTCTATCCGATGTGCCGTCAAGGATCCGATCACGCTGCCGACAGCGATGGCCGCGAAAAGGGCCGAATAGCCCAGTCCGGACAGCTCCAGGGCCGAATCCGGCCCGACCGCGTAGAGGACGAACACCGTGAAAGTCGCGTTCGCGGCAAAGTTCGACACGCCCACCATAATGGCGAGCGTCCGCAGTACGCGGTTTCGCCAGAGGAACGACAAGCCTTCGGCGATGTCGTCGCGGATCCGCGTCGGCGTGCTCCGCTCGATGCGGAACACACCTGGGATAAGCAGCAGGGCACCGGCCGCACCCAGCCAGAGTGCAGCGGGAACGGCTACGGACACAGCGGCACCGGCCGCGACGAACGCGCCGCCGAGGGGTGGGCCCACGAACTGGTTCGCGGTGAGCTCGACCGAGTGGAGCCGGCCGTTGGCGCGGGCCAACTGATCCCGGTGCACGAGCTGGGGCAGGATGGCCTGGGCCGACGTGTCGTACACAGTCTCCGCGCACCCGAGCCCGAATGCCACAACGTACAGCAGCCAGATGGAGTCCAGCCCCGTGGCAAACCCTACTGCCAGCACGGTCAGCGCAAGCGCCCGGGCGGTGTTGGCCACGATCATGGCGCGTCGCCGATCAACCCGGTCGGAGAGCGCGCCGGCCGGCAGGGCGAACAGCAGCCATGGCAACGTCAGGGCCACACCGAGTCCGCCGATCAGCAAGGGGGAATCGGTCAGGCTTACCGCCAGCAGGGGAAGGCTGATCTTGATGGCTCCGTCGGCCAGGTTCGAAAGTGTGGACGAGGACAGCAGTCCCCCGAACCTCCGCCCCAGCCGTTCGCTGTCACTTCGGGCGCTGCCCGTCCCGGTCCTTCGCATGATCGAGGATCCCAGATTGATTTACTTTTATCAATCACCTAAACAAAACTCGATCGTTGATAGTCTGACTGCATGAACGAGACGACGGATTCCCCGGGCGGGCAGGCGGGCAATTCTGTGGCTTCGCGGCGGCGGGAAGCCACTGCAGCTGAGGCAAAAGCCTTGGGCCACCCCCTGCGTCTGCGGATTTTGCGGTTGTGCACAGGCTCGGAGCTGACCAACAAGCAGCTGGCTGTGAAGCTTTCGGTGGAACCCGGTACCACGCTGTACCACGTCCGCCAGCTGGTCAATGCCGGCTTCCTGAGCCAGGGAGAGGTCCGGACCGGCCAAAGCGGGGCGCTGGAAAAGCCGTACCGGTCCACGAACATGTCCTGGTGGTTGAATAACCCGCTGGCCGGAACTGATGTGGAAACCCGCACCTCCCCCGTCAGCGCATTTCAGGCAGAACTGGAGGAGGCCGGCCCGGACTCGATCGAGACCACCGCCAGGTTCGTCCTGCACCTCTCACCCGCACAGCTTGAGGAACTCGACAGGAAGATCCTCGCAGTCCTTGACGACTACATTGCCTCGGACGGCGAACGCCAGGACCAACCGGCGCACGGCGGAATGTTCATCCTCCACCGGCTGGCCGGGCAGACACCGGCACCTGGCACGGGCAGCGGCATCGACAACTAGACTGGCAAAATGACACCGCAGGAGTTGGCGAAACTGGTTCACCTGCGCCGCGCCCGGGACCTGATGGACCGCGCATACGCGCGCCCGCTCGATGTGCCCACCATGGCCGCCGGCGCCCTCATGTCTCCGGCGCACTTCTCCCGCCAGTTCAAGGCCGCCTACGGCGAGACGCCCTACAACTACCTCATGACCCGCCGGATCGAACGCGCCATGGCGCTGCTGCGGGCCGGAGCCAGCGTAACGGATGCCTGCATGGAGGTCGGCTGTACCTCGCTGGGCTCGTTCAGCTCCCGGTTCACCGAGATCGTCGGCATGCCGCCCAGCGAGTACCGGGCCCTGGCCCACCATGCGGTGAAAGCCATGCCGTCCTGCATCGCCAGACAGCACACCCGGCCCGCCCGCAAACCGCGCAGGATTCAAGAAGCATCCCCGCGGCCGCTGCAATAGCGTGTGAGGCATGAATATCTCACTGAAGTACTCACACATCACTGTCACCGATCTCAACGAATCACTCGCCTTCTACCGGGACGTGCTCGGCCTGGACGTGCGCAACGACGTCGGCTCGGACGGACACCGCTGGGTGACGCTCGGCAGCGCGGCCCAACCCGATCTGGAGCTCGTCCTCTCCGTCCCGCACGCCGGCCGTTCCCAGGACGACGGCGACACGCTCCAGCAGCTGCTCACGAAGGGCGTCCTGCCCAACATCGTGTTCCGCACGGACGATCTCGACGCCACATTCGAGGCTGTCCGGGCCTCCGGCGCGGAAGTTCTCCAGGAACCGGTCGTCCAGCCCTGGGGCCCACGCGACTGCGCCTTCCGGGACCCGTCAGGGAACGTGGTCCGCTTCAACCAGTCCTGAACCGGGGGCCTCCCCGAATGCGCCCAACCGCACTATAATCTGGTTCACACCCGCAGCGGGAGATGAGCGATGATGCGTGGATTTGGCAGGCGCCAAACAGGCGGCCGCGGGATCGGCCTGATCGGGGCCGTGTATCTGGCCATTGGCGTTGTGGTGGCCGCCACCCACGGTTATCTTGTGGCATGGAACGTTCCAGGCAACATTCTGGAGGGTCTCGCGGCCATTGTGCTTTGGCCGCTAGTCGCCATCTTCGGCGTCGATCTGCACACCCTGATCACCTAGACCCCGAAGGGTGCTGACCATGTCCGACTCCGAACTCTCCGCGCTGCGGAAACAAGCGGCCCGCGGGAACCCGGATGCAGTCGGGCAGCTCGTGGAACTTGCCGCAGAGCGGGAAGACTTCGACGAGCTGCGCCGTCTCGCCGAGAACGGCAGCAGGGACGCTGTGGACCAGCTCGTGGAACTCGCCGGCGAAAAGGGCGACCTGAATGAGCTGCGGCGCCTCGCCGCCGGGGGCAGCCGTGATGCAGCCGATGTCCTGGCTGAACTCGCCGGGGAACTTCCCGGCGACGACGCCGAATGACGCACCGTACTCCGGCATCCTCGCCCTAGACGGGACGCTAGAGCTGCATCATAAAGCCCGGTGGTGCTCGATGAGCCAGCGGGCCATCTGCTGGGCACGCCTGGACGCCAGGGTGTCCCCTTCGGTGGCCGAAATGATGGAGCCCTTCATCAGAATGTGCCAGGACCTTGCGAACTCCTCGGGGCGGACCAAACCGGCTTCCTCCGCCAACGCCCGGATGTGGCCCCTGATCCGGGTGAGATATCCGATGCTTGCCTTGCCCAGCGGGTGCCCCGGGCCCATTTCCAGCAGGACGTTGATGAACGTGCAGGCCTCGAAGTCCTCACGCTGGAACCAGTCCCCGAACACGTCAAAAACGGCAAGCAGCTGCTCCTCGGCGGTGTTGCCACGGCGTCTAGCCTCGGCCACGATGAGGTCCACGGTCCACACCTGGTCGCGGAGCTCCAGGAACGCCAGCACCAGGGCGTCCTTGGACGGAAAGTGCCGGTAGAAGGTTGCTTTGGAAACCCCCGAACTGCTAATCAGTTCGTTGACACCGACGCCGCGGATCCCGCGGCGGGAGAACAACTCATAGGCGGCGGCGAGAATACGGTCCACCGGGTCGTCGCGTCCGGCCATCGCATTGGCAGGCAGCAGCGAGGGGCCGGCGGCATCGTTGACAGTCATGGTGGATCAAATTTTACACGGGGCCGCATGAGACAGACTTGTCTGTCCCACTACGGCCAACCTCCGCCCCACCTAGGGTTGAAGAGCGCGGTCCCTGTCGCAGCGTGCCCCGAAGCGGCCATGCAGCGTGCGGACCAGGCTGCGCAGTGTGCTGGATTCGTGGGTGCTGTTGGCCAGCCGGACGATCGCCGCTGCGGCGTGGGCGATCTTGATGTTGTGGTGCTGGCTGTAGGCGGAGAGCAGGTCAAAGGCGGCATCGGAACCGATGTGCAGGATTCCCATCAGGATGCCCTTGGCTTGTTCGATCAGGCCCCGCGTGCCGATGGCTCCGGCGACGGCGTCGCGGGCCGACCGGTCCGTTTCCAGCTGAAGAGTCCTGGTGAGATCCAGGATGTAACCGTCGACGAAGCGCAGTTTCCCGTCGCTGTCGATCCTGCCCTCCCCCGAGGCCAGGACCCGGCGTTCCCGCCGCCGCGCGTCAACAAGACGGTGGTAGGTGGAAAAGAGGCCGCCAGCACGGCACACCTCCGCAAAGATTTCCCGGCACCGCGCCCTGTCGTCAGGATGCTGGTGCCACAGCGCGAGTCCGACCGTGGGCACAACATCCCCGCGGCGATACCCGTAGATGACGTAGATCTCCTCGGACCATTGCAGCTCCCCGGACTGCACGTCGTAGCGAAAGGTCCCCGCGAGGCAGTCCTCGCCGGCGAGGGCGCTGGAATACGTGCGCAGCCCCCGCAACGGCGTCACAGCCATGGCCTACCTGGCAAACGTTTGGATACGCCGGTCATTGAAGCCTCCTGGAAGTCGGACCCCTCAGTTCCCGGGGACGCCATTGTCACCGGGAACGGCCTGGATCCATCGATAGGATGCCAGCCACTTGCCACGGGCCGGGTTTCGAATTGATGAATTCATGAAAGTCTGAACCACGGAATCCGCCAGCGCAAGAGGCCGCCCATCCGGCGGCCGGCGGCGGCGACACGAAGGCCGTCCGGGGCTACGATATAAGTGCAGGGGGGGCCATTCTAGGCGCTGGGAGACAGACTTTTCTGTCTCGTTCGTGCTAGTTTCCTCTCAACAGGTCCTGCATCGTCGCATCCCGGAGCATTTGAATTTGAAGGAGGTAGGCCCTGATGCCGGAAGATAGTCCCGCGGGCCTGGTCCTTACCGACGTGAAGGCCGAACTCTTCAAGTCCATGGGCCATCCCGCCCGGGTCCAACTCCTCGAGATGCTCGCGGACGGACCCGTTGCCGTCAGCCGGCTCCGCGACAACACAGGCCTGGAACCGTCAAATCTGTCGCAGCACCTGGGCGTACTGCGACGACAGCGCCTGATCCGCCCCGCACGACGCGACGGACGGCTGTTTTATGAACTGGCCAGCCCCGAGGTGAACGTGTTGCTCGCGGCCGCCCGGTCCCTGCTCAGTACGCTCCTGCACAGCTCCCATTTGACCCTGAACGCCCTGGAGGAAGCTCCCCGGGAAGAGGCACTCCGGTAGGTGCCGGCACGCGCCGTCCGCGCGCAGAACCTAAACTGGTCCGCCGTTGAAACATTACGCATGAACGTGAGACAGACTAGTCTGTCCTGCGATATTCTGTGAGCAACGAATGCGCCGCGTCTCAGGACATGGATGAGCTGCTCTGTTTAACTGCAACGACGCAGAGATTGGACCGGAGGACGATCAGTGGACGACGACGAAATCCTGGCCGTAGAAGCAGCCGCCGCACGGCTCGAAGCATCAAGCCCCAGCGGTGAGAACGCGGCAGCTAATCTTCAGTCCGCCGTGGCCACGGCCGTCACCCACGGCAAATCCATCCGCGACGTGGCCATGGCAGCGCACCTGACCGTCCTGGAGGTGCTGGACGCGGCCGACGCGGTCACCTACCGAGGGCCCGCTTCGCAAACCAGCGAACTGGCGCACTGACCGGGTCCGGACCCAGCACCTGATGCAGCAGGCAAAAAGAACGGGTCAATTGTTCCCTCAGGGCTGGCTGGCGCCGTCGGCCTCGGCCAATGGGCGGGATTCCTGGGCCGGATCGTTCCATCCAGCCCAGTCCTGCGGCCGGATGGACGGCCGGCCAAGGAAATAGCCCTGGCCCAGTGTCACTCCGAGCGCTGCGACCGCGTCCAGTTCACCCTTGGTCTCGATCCCTTCGGCGATGAGCACCGCTCCGAGCTGCTCGGCGAACCCGGTCATGGCCTCACCGAAGGCGTGTCGGAGACTGTCTGTATCGATTCCGGCGACAAGGTTGCGGTCGAGCTTGATGATATCGGGCGCGAGCTGCCTGATGTGAAGGAGAGAATCCCGATACGAGCCCACGTGGTCGACAGCGAGCCGGACTCCCCGCAGGCGGAGGGGTGCCAAGGCCGAAACCAGGGCGGCGGGTTGATCCGCGGTCAGGGGATCGGTGAGCTGCAGAACCACACGGTGCAGCCCGGGCATCGACTCTTCAATCAGCCCCGGCAGCAGCGGGTGCAGGCACGTGGCCGGCGACAGTTTCAGTGCCACATGGAGGCGTGCCGGGAGGTACTCAGCTGCGGCGAGGGCGCACTCCAATGCGGCGAATTCCAGCTCAGTGTCCAACCTCGCGGCGGCGGCAGCGGAGAACCAGTCCCCCGCAGTGTCGCCCCCGTCGCTCACGAACCGCGTGAACGCCTCGCTGCCCACAACAGTCCCGGTGGACAGTTCACGGATCGGCTGCAGGGCAGTGACCATCATCCGGCCGTTCAGGATCTTCTGGATCTGCAGTGGGGCAGGTGCTGCGGGCGGGGCCTTAACCTCCCCGGGCAGCCTCAACTGGGGCCTTAGGGCGCTCAGGTGTTCCGCCAGCGCGGCTTCGGGCCGTCCCGGACGGGCTGCCAGGCGTTCGCGCAGGAGGCCCCGGGCCTGGGCCTGCTCCGGCGCCGGGTCGGCTAATACGGCGTCCACGATCCAGGCGGCCTGGCGGCGCAGACCGGAGGCCCCTCCGTCAGGCGCCGGCTTGGAGGCAGGGTCGTCGGGTTCCCCTCCAGGGGGGTGGCCCGGTACGGTCGGGGGCTCCATCGACATTGGCTATTCCTTTGTTCCGGATTCCGGCTGAGCCCGGGACCCGCAGACGGTCCCCCGCTACTGCGCCAAGGCTTCCCGGGCCTGGCGAGCGGAGCACCGTGAGGACAGACTACAACGGGACCGACCTGTCTGTCCCTAGAAATCCAGGTTAACAACGCGGAAACATTTTGATCGGGACGTCGAACACACGCGACGACGACGGCGCCCGCCTCCTGGTGAGGTGGCAGGCGCCGTCGTTCCTGCTTCTGGCTAGCTGCCGACCAAAACGTCCCGCAGGTCCTTGAGGATCAGTTGCGCACCTGTCGGTCCGAGGCCCAGGAACCACACGTCGTCGTTGACGGCTTTTGCGTGCCCTGCCTTGACGGCGCTCAGCCGCGGCCAGAGCGCACCTTCGACCACCGAGGTTTCGCCGGTCGCGGCCGGGTCGCCGTAGCCGCTGTAGAAGATCCAGTCCGAATCCGCCTGCTCGATGTTCTCGGCCGAAATTTCTGCGGCCAACTCCTCGATGCTCTGGTTCTCCGGACGGCTGAGGCCCGCGTCCTTGAGGATGACGCCGATCAGTGACTTGTTGGCGTAAAGGCGGATCTTCCCGGGCAGGAACCGGACCAGGGAGATCTTGGGGTCGCCGGTGAGGTCCTTCTTCAGCGCGTCCGCCTGGGCCTGGTACTCGTTGAGGACCTTGACGGCCTGGTTCTCCAAGCCAATGGAATCGCCCACCAGAAGGAAATTCTCTTTCCAGGGGAAACCCGGGCGGATGCTGAAGACAGTCGGGGCAATGGCAGAAAGCTGCGGGTAGAGCTTGTCCGCACGGAGCTGGCTGCCCAGGATCAGATCCGGCTTAAGCGCCGCGATCGCTTCCAGGTTGGGGCTCTGGATGGTCCCGACAGTGGCGGCATCCTTGACCTTGCCGGCCAGGTAGCTGGGGATGGAGTTCTTGCCGTCCGTGGTGGGGATGCCGACAGGGGTGATGCCAAGGGACAATACGTCGTCCAATTCACCGGTATCCAGGACAACCACGCGCGCGGGCTTCTTCTCCAGCTTTGTTTCGCCGTTCGCATGCTTGATGACGCGCGGGAATTCACCCGCGGCGGCGTCCGTGCCGAGCTTGGCTGTTTCCTGGTCGGCGGTGGTGAACTTGGAGCCGCCCGTGGCAACATCTGTGTTGCCGACCGAGGATCCGGCGCCGGCAGCACTGCCGCAACCGGCGACCAGGCCGAGGACAAGAACGGAGCCGGCAAGCCGTGCCGCCAGATGCCGCAGACGGGCGGATCGTCGCGGCTGAGTTGTTGAATCGTCATTTTTCACCAGGTAAGGCTAACCTAATTACGGCAGAATTCTTCAACTGGTGCGCCCAGACTACGGTTGCGCCGGATCGCCGCCCCTTTCCCGTTGTCCCAGCCGTCGGAGATCCCCCGTGTCCCACTTGATGTCGCCCGCGCCGGCGTACGCGACCGGCAACTCCGAGGCCATGGACGGGCCCGCCGCGCCTGCCGGCGGTGCCCGCGGCCGGCTCCGCCGGCGGCTGGTTTTCCTGCTGGGGGCAGCCGCGGTGTTGCTTGGCTCGGCACTCTTGAGCCTGGGCGTGGGCGCTAAGTTCATCCCGGCCGGTGCCGTCCTGGAAGCCTTCACAAACTTCAAGGACACGGCCGACCACGCCATCATCCTGCAGAACCGGCTGCCCAGGACCCTGTTGGGGATCTGCGCCGGCATGGCGCTGGGCGCGGCAGGGGCGTTGATCCAGGGGATCACGCGCAATCCGTTGGCCGATCCCGGCATCCTGGGAGTCAATGCCGGGGCCTCCTTTGCCATTGTCATTGCCATCGGCGTCTTCGGTGTCAGCTCGCTGACGGGCTACATCTGGTGGGCGTTTGCAGGTGCCATCCTGACCACCATCGCCGTGTACCTGATCGGTACAGCGGGCCGGAACGTGGTGAACCCGATCCGGCTGACCCTGGCCGGGGTTGCCCTGGGAGCGGTGCTGACCGGCGTCGGCTCGGGGCTGACGCTTCTTAACCCGAGGGCCTTTGACCATTTGCGCTCCTGGAGCGTCGGTTCCCTGGACAGCCGCAGCATGGACACCGTCCTGGCTGTTGCGCCGTTTATGGCCGCCGGGCTGGCGGTTGCGCTGTTGACGATGCGCGGTATGAACGCGGTCGCGCTGGGCGAGGACCTGGCCACGGCCCTGGGCAGCAGCGTGAACCGCACCCGGATCCTGGGGCTTGTCGCCATCACGCTGCTCAGCGGGTCGGCCACGGCCGCGGCCGGTGCCATCGGCTTCGTCGGGCTGATGGTCCCCCACGTGGCCCGGTGGATTGTCGGGCCCGATCAGCGGTGGATCCTGGCGGTGACCCTGGTGCTCGCACCCATCCTGCTGCTCGTCTCCGACGTCGTGGGCCGGGTTGCCGTGCCGGGCGAACTTCAGGTGGGCGTCGTGACGGCGTTCATCGGCGCCCCAGTACTTATTGGGCTGGCCCGCCGCAGGAAAGTGAGCGGACTATGACGACGACGGGCAAGGAGTCCCGGCCGCCCGTCGACTTCGGCCGGGCCACCCTGCGGCTCCGCACCAGGGGACTGCGCAGCGGTGCACCCGGGCTCAGCGTGTTGCTGGATGTGCGCACATTGCTAGTCAGCGTCCCGTTGGTCCTGGCCGGGCTCGCGGCCGGACTGTTTGCCCTGGCCACCGGCGACTACGCGCTCAGCGTGCCCCAGGTGATGCAGGCCTTCGCCGGCGACGCCGATGCCCTCACCCGGACCATCGTCCTCGACTGGCGACTCCCGCGGGTACTCTCCGCCCTGCTGTTCGGGGCGGCGTTGGGCATGAGCGGGGGCATCTTCCAGTCCCTGACACGGAACCCGCTGGGCAGCCCGGACATCATCGGCTTCAACACCGGCGCCTACACGGGCGCGCTGGTGGTGATCCTGACCGTCGGGGGAAGCTATCTCCAAATCGCCGCGGGCGCTTTGATCGGCGGAATCCTGACCGCCCTCGCCGTCTACCTGCTGGCCTTCCGCAAAGGCTCCCAGGGCTTCCGGCTAATCATCGTCGGCATCGGCGTCAGTGCCATGCTGGCGTCCCTGAACCACTGGCTGATCCTCCGGGCCGAACTTGAGGTTTCCATGGCGGCAGCCGTGTGGGGAGCCGGTTCACTGAACGGCATCTCCTGGGAACAGGCCAGGCCGGCCGCCGCCGTCGTGGTTGCCGTGGCCGTGGCCGCGCTGGCCGTGTCGTGCCGGATGCGGATGCTGGAGATGGGCGATGACGCCGCCCGCGCCCTTGGCGTCCGGGCTGAACCCACCCGGGTGCTGCTGATGGTCCTGGGCGTGGCGCTGACAGCGGCCGTCACCGCCGTCGCCGGCCCCATTGCCTTCGTGGCGCTGGCGGCACCCCAGCTGGCCCGCCGGGTTACCAGGAGTGCCGGGATCGCACTGCTGCCCTCCGCCCTGATGGGGGCGGTCCTGCTGTCGGCCAGCGACCTCGCCGCGCAGCGGCTGTTCGCACCGATCCAACTGCCGGTGGGAGTCGTGACGGTGTGCATCGGCGGAATCTACCTAGTCTGGCTGCTGGCCAGGGAAGCAAGGAAGTCATGATCAGCACCGCCACCACACCCGGGCTGGCCACGGAAAACCTCACTGTCGGCTACGAGCAGAGAATCATTTCCGAAAACCTGAACGTACGGATCCCCGACGGGTCCTTCACCGTGATCGTGGGCCCGAATGCGTGCGGCAAATCCACCCTGCTGCGGGCGATGGCCAGGCTGATCAGGCCACGCTCCGGGCAGGTGCTGCTCGACGGCAAAACGGTGGCGGGACTGCCCGCGAAGGAGCTGGCGCGCAGGCTCGGCCTGCTGCCGCAGTCCTCCATCGCCCCGGACGGCATCACGGTTGCCGACCTGGTGGCCCGGGGCCGCTACCCGCACCAGAAGCTGCTCCGCCAGTGGTCCGCCCAGGACGAGGCCGCCGTCGGCGATGCCATGGAAGCTACCGGCATCACTTCCCTCTCGGGACGGCTGGTGGATGAACTGTCCGGCGGCCAGCGTCAACGCGTCTGGGTGGCGATGGTCCTGGCGCAGCAGACTCCCCTGCTCCTGCTCGACGAGCCCACGACGTTCCTGGACATCGCACACCAGATCGAGCTGCTGGAGCTGTGCCGGGACCTCAACCGGGACAAGGGCCACACCCTCGTTGCGGTCCTCCACGATCTGAACCACGCCAGCCGCTACGCCAACCACATCATCGCCATGAAGGACGGGGCGGTGGTCGCCGAGGGAGCGCCGTCCGAGGTGCTGACCGAGGCGCTCGTGGAGGATGTTTTTGGCCTGCCCTGCAGGATCATCGAAGACCCGGTATCCGGCACACCCCTGGTGGTTCCGCTGGGCCGGCCGCACCCGGTGGGCTGAGCAGGACCGACAACCGGCTCAGCCGCGGGTCTTGATTACGTCCTTCAGCCAGGTGACGGCCTCGTCCCTGGACAGGAAGAACCCGTGCGGGTAGGTGGTCTCCCGGCTCGTGGCGGACGCCATGACCCGGTCCACCGCGCTGGATCCCAGGACCGCGATCGCCAGCACACCCTTGCTCTGCGCGAACTCGTACCGGGCCGCGGAGCTGAACTCGACGTCGGTCATCTCGGAGAGCATCGGCATCGGCGTGCCGCCGCTGATCCGTTCCACAGCGAGCATGGCGTCCCTGGCGTCGTCGACATCCACAAACGAACCCGGGCGCCAGACGCTCTCAAGTATCCCTGCGCTCACGCGCAGCGAGTTCTTCCCGTCAGCGGCGTCGATTTGTCCCGGCATCATTCCGTAGATCCTAGGCCTGAACTGGGACGATACCCTGCAGCTCGCTCCCGGCGTGGCCCACAGTTCAGCGTGCATCTGTGGCCCCCGGGGCCTCGCCGCTAGTCTTAAGCCGACCGTGCACAACGGGCCGGTTTGGCCCACGATCTCAGGAGTGACCATGACCGGCTCTTCCACCCAGGGAATCAAGACCGTGCTGCATCCTGTGTCCGACCTCGCAGCGGCCGCTGCCGTGTACGCTGCCCTCCTCGGCGTACCGCCACAAACCGAGGGGCCCTACTACGTCGGCTTCGAGGCCGCCGGCCAGCACATCGGGCTGGTGCCGGGCGGCGGGCCGCAGGGCATGACCTCGCCCGTAGCCTACTGGCACGTGCCGGACATCGAAGCAAAGCTGGCCGAGGTGACCGCGGCGGGCGCCGTCGTGAAGGAGCCCGCGCGCGACGTCGGCGGCGGCCGCCTCGTGGCCACCGTCACCGACCCGGACGGCAATGTGCTCGGGCTGCTCCAGGACCCGTGAGGTAGACAGCGGGCCGCCTGAGGCTGGTTAGATAGAGCCAGACGACGCCGGCGCAGATCCGTGACGGCGGCCCGCTTAACAGACGGAGACACGATGAGCATGGCCACGGGGACGGACACGCAGGAGGAGGCGCTGCATGTTGCGGACAGCCACGATCTGATCCGCGTGCAGGGTGCGCGCGAGAACAATCTCAAGGACATCAGCATCGAGATCCCGAAGCGCCGCCTGACGGTGTTTACGGGCGTCTCCGGTTCGGGCAAGAGCTCGCTCGTCTTCGCCACCATCGCGGCCGAGTCGCAGCGGATGATCAACGAGACGTACAGCGCCTTTGTGCAGGGATTCATGCCCAACCTGGCGCGGCCCGAGGTGGACCACCTTGAGGGCTTAACGACGGCGATCATCGTCGACCAGGAACGGATGGGGGCCAACCCGCGCTCCACGGTGGGCACGGCCACGGATGCCAACGCCATGCTCCGGATCCTCTTCAGCCGGCTGGGGAAGCCCTACGTCGGCCCGCCCACGGCCTTCTCCTTCAACGTCCCGACCCGGAAGGCGAGCGGGGTGATGAGCACCGAGAAGAGCGGCCGGGTGGAGAAAAGCGTCGTCCAAAACGCGATCTATCTGGGCGGCATGTGCCCCCGCTGCGAGGGCATGGGCTCGGTCTCCGACTTCGATCTCACGGCACTGTTCGACGACACCAAGTCGCTCGCCGACGGTGCCCTGACCATTCCGGGCTACAGCATGGACGGCTGGTACGGCCGCATCTTCAGCGGCGCGGGCTTCAATATGGACAAGCCGATCGCGAAGTTCACCAAGAAGGAAATGCAGGACCTGCTCTACAAGGAGCCGACCAAGATCAAGGTCGAGGGCATCAACCTCACCTATGAGGGCCTGATCCCGAAGATCCAGAAATCGATCCTCTCCAAAGACGTCGACGCGATGCAGCCGCACATCCGGGCGTTCGTGGAGCGCGCCATCACGTTCCAGGCCTGCCCCGAGTGCGGGGGCACCCGGCTCAGCCCGGAGGCCAGGTCCTCGAAGATCCAAGGCAAAAACATCGCCGACCTGTGCGAGATGCAGATCAGCGACCTTGCCGTGTGGGTCCGCGGGCTCAACGAACCTTCGGTCGCGCCGCTCCTGAAAGGCCTGCAGCACCTGCTCGACTCGTTTGCCGAAATCGGGTTGGGCTACCTCTCGCTCGACCGGCCGGCGGGCACGCTGTCCGGCGGCGAGGCCCAGCGCACCAAGATGATCCGGCACCTGGGCTCGTCCCTCACAGACATCACCTACGTGTTCGACGAGCCGACGATCGGCCTGCACCCGCATGACATCGAGCGGATGAACCGGCTGCTGCTGCAGCTGCGCGACAAGGGCAACACCGTGCTGGTGGTCGAGCACAAGCCGGAGACCATCGCCATCGCTGACCACGTCGTTGACCTCGGCCCCGGCGCCGGCTCCGCGGGCGGCAGCGTCTGCTTCGAGGGAAGCGTGGCGGGGCTGCGGGAAAGTGGAACCATCACCGGCCGCCACCTCGATGACCGGGCGTCAGTGAAGGCAGCAGTGCGTACGCCGTCCGGCACCCTCGAGGTGCGCGGCGCCTCGACGCACAACCTCAAGGACGTCGACGTCGACGTCCCACTCGGCGTGCTTTGCGTGGTCACGGGTGTCGCGGGTTCGGGCAAAAGCTCGCTGATCCACGGCTCGGTGGCCGGCCGCGACGGTGTTGTGGTGGTAGACCAGGGTGCCATCAAGGGCTCTCGGCGCAGCAACCCTGCGACCTACACAGGCCTGCTCGAGCCGATCCGCAAGGCGTTCGCGAAGGCCAACGGCGTGAAGCCGGCGCTGTTCAGCTCCAACTCCGAAGGTGCCTGCCCCACCTGCAACGGCGCAGGCGTCATCTTCACCGAGCTGGGCGTGATGGCGACCGTCGAGTCCACCTGCGAGGACTGCGAAGGCCGCCGGTTCCAGGCCTCGGTGCTCGAGTACACGCTGGGCGGCCGTAACATCTCCGAGGTGCTGGCCATGTCGATGACAGAGGCCGAGGACTTCTTCAGCGAAGGGGAGGCCCGCACGCCGGCCGCCCACAAGATCCTCGACCGGCTCGTCGACGTCGGGCTTGGCTACCTCACCCTTGGCCAGCCGCTCACCACCTTGTCCGGCGGCGAGCGGCAGCGCGTCAAGCTGGCCACCCAGATGGCCGAGAAGGGTGACGTCTACGTCCTCGACGAGCCGACCACCGGCCTGCACCTCGCCGACGTCCAGAACCTGCTGGGCCTCCT
>JBKKDK010000194.1:0-9519 GCA_046708245.1 Arthrobacter sp. | reverse complement strand
CCCTGACCCCCAAACCACCCTCGGGCCGGGGGCCGGGAGGGCTAAGTGCCGGCCGTAACCGGGCCGCCACTTCGGGTCAAACAACGCCGCGGTGCGGGCGCCGGGAGCGCGCTAGTAGCGGCGGGTCACCGTGGCCATCGGGCATTCGAAGTGCCGCCCGGCGGAGAGCCCGACGTCGTTGAGGTAACGGACGATGATCCCGTAGGACTGCAGCAGCGTGGTTTCGGTGTAGGGTACCTGGTGCTTCTTGCAGTACTCCCGGACGATCGTCGCGGCTTTGTCCAGCTGCGGGCGGGCCATGTCCGGGAAGAGGTGGTGCTCGGCCTGGCGGTTGAGCCCGCCCAGGAGGATGTCCATAAAGCGGCCGCCGGAGATGTTGCGGGAGGTCAGGACCTGGCGGCTGAAGAAGTCCACCCGGCTGTCCGCGGGCAGGACCGGCATGCCCTTGTGGTTCGGGGCGAAGGAGGCGCCCATGTAGAAACCGAAGACGGCGAGCTGGACGCCGATGAACGCGAACGCCATGCCCAGCGGCAGGAAGGTGAAGGCCAGCACCGGGAGCAGGCTCAGCCGGGCCGCGAGGATGGGGATTTCAACCCAGCGGTGGGTGACCTTGGCGCGCCGGAAAATGAACTTGATCGAATCGATCTGCAGGCCCAGGCCAACCAGGAACAGCAGCGGGAAGAAGAACCAGCCCTGTTTGCGGGTCAGGAAGGAGAACCTGCCCTGCCGGGTGGCTGCCGCTTCCGGGAAGAAGGCGATCGCCCCGGTTTCGATGTCCGGGTCCTTGGTGATGACGTTCGGGTGGTTGTGGTGCGCGCCGTGCTTCTGCTCCCACCAGGAGTAGCTGATGCCGGCCACGGAGGTGGCCAGCAGCCTGGCGGCCCAGTCGTTGGCGCGGCGCGAGGCGAAAATCTGCCGGTGCCCGGCCTCGTGGGCCAGGAAGCTGAGCTGGGTGCACAGGATGCCCAGGGCGGCCGCAATGATGAGCTGGAACCAGCTGTCCCCGATGACGGCGAAGCCGAACCAGGTCGCGGTCATCAGGAGCGCCAGCACGGAAAAGACGGTGACGTAGAACCCGACACGGCGTTCCAGGAGTCCGGCGGCCTTGACGGTCTTGAGCAGTTCCGAATAGCTGAGCACGACGGCGTTGGGTTGCCGGACCCGCGATTTAGGGCGCTCCGGATTGGTAAGCGTTGTGGTCATGGGGAGCCTGCCTCGTAGTTGTTACGGGCAACGCTGCAGCCGACATTTGCCGCTGCACGGTCTGGATCACCCTTTACCAAGCATACGCTCCACGGATTCTCCGGCAGGCCGTTCCCCAGTCCCGGGGGCGCCCTGATTGAATGCATAAATATCGGCACCTATGCATACTCTTGCTGTATAGTCGGGGTTATGACTATTTCTGTTGCTGTGTCCGGCGCGAGCGGCTACGCCGGCGGCGAGGTGCTCCGGATCCTCGCCGGCCATCCCGACGTCACGATCGGCGCCATCACGGCGCACAGCAACGCCGGTTCCAGACTAGGGGAATTGCAGCCGCATCTCCACGGCCTGGCAGGCCGCATTCTCGAGGACACCACGGTGGAAAACCTGTCCGGCCACGACGTCGTGTTTCTGGCCCTGCCGCACGGCGCGTCCGCCGAAATTGCGGCGCAGCTGCCCGCCGGGACCGTGGTGATCGACGCCGGGGCCGACCACCGCCTGGCGGACCCGGCCGCCTGGGAAAAGTTTTACGGCTCGGCGCATGCCGGAACCTGGCCCTACGGCCTCCCGGAGCTGCCCGGGCAGCGCGAGGCGCTCCGCGGCGCCACCCGGATCGCCGTCCCCGGCTGCTATCCGACGTCGGCCCTGCTGGCCCTCGCCCCGGGCTTCAGCGGCCGGCTCCTGCACGGCGATGACGTTGTTATTGTCTCGGCCTCCGGCACGTCCGGCGCCGGCAAGGCCGCCAAGGTCAACCTGATCGGTGCCGAGGTCATGGGCTCCATGAGCCCCTACGGCGTGGGCGGCGGACACCGGCACACCCCGGAGATCGAACAGGGCCTGTCCAGCGCCCTGAACGGTCCGGTGACCGTGTCCTTCACCCCGACGCTGGCGCCCATGAGCCGGGGGATCCTCACCACGGCCGCCGCCAAGGTGCGCCCGGGGGTGACGGCCGCCGAACTCCGCAGCGCCTGGAGCGAGGCCTACGACGACGAACCATTCGTCCACCTGCTGCCCGAAGGCCAGTGGCCATCCACCAAGTCGGTCCAGGGGTCCAACCACGCGGTGATGCAGCTGGCCCTCGACGGGCACACCGGCCGCGTGATCGTCACCTGCGCCATCGACAACCTGACGAAGGGGACCGCCGGCGGCGCCGTGCAGTCCATGAACATTGCCCTCGGCCTGGCGGAAACCGCCGGCCTCGACCTGCAGGGAGTTGCACCGTGAGCATCACCGCCCCCCGGGGATTCCGCGCCGCCGGCGTCACCGCCGGCCTCAAGGCCTCCGGCAACCCCGACCTCGCCCTGGTGGTCAACGACGGGCCCGGCAAAGCCGCCGCGGCCGTGTTCACGTCCAACCGCGTGGCCGCAGCCCCGGTGCACTGGTCCCGCGAAGTGGTCAAGGACGGCAGGGTGGACGCCGTCATCCTCAACTCCGGCGGCGCGAACGCCTGCACCGGTCCGCAGGGCTTCCAGAACACCCACACCACGGCCGAAAAAACCGCCGAAGCGCTGGGCGTCTCCGCCACGGACGTCTTCGTCTGTTCCACCGGCCTGATCGGCGAACAGCTCCCGATGGAGAAGATCCTCGCCGGGATCGGCGCCGCGTCGGCTGCCCTGGATTCCGACGGCGGAGCAGCCGCCGCCGCAGCCATCATGACGACCGACTCGGTATCCAAGCAGGCGGTGTTTACCGGAACCGACGCGGACGGAACCATCTTCACCATCGGCGGCATGGCCAAGGGCGCCGGGATGCTCGCCCCCGGTCTCGCCACCATGCTGGTGGTCCTTACGACCGACGCCGACGTCCAGCCGGACGGACTCGACGCCGCCCTCCGCGAGGCCACCCGGGTCACCTTTGACCGGGCCGACTCGGACGGCTGCATGTCCACGAACGACACCGTCGTGCTGCTGGCTTCCGGCGCGTCCGGGGCGGTGCCGTCCGCCGCCGCCTTCGGCCAGGGCCTCACCCGGGTCTGCGCCGAGCTGGCCCGGAAACTGATCGGCGACGCCGAAGGCGCCAGCCACGACATCGCGATCCGGACGTTCCACGCCGCCAGCGAGCGGGACGCCGAGGTGGTCAGCCGCGCCGTCGCCCGCTCCAACCTCTTCAAGACGGCCATCTTCGGCAAGGACGCCAACTGGGGCCGCGTGCTCTCGGCGGTCGGCACCACCGACGCCGTGTTTGAACCCGACCAGCTGAACGTGTCCATGAACGGCGTGCAGATCTGCCGCAACGGCAGCATCGGCGATGACCGCAGCCTCGTGGACCTGGAGCCCCGGGAGGTCCTCGTCGAGATCGACCTCCAGGCCGGCAGCGCCGCGGCCACCATCCTGACCAACGACCTGACGCACGACTACGTCCACGAAAACAGCGCCTACTCCAGCTAGGGACAGCAATGAACACCCAGACCCACCAGCCCACCTCCATGTCCGACGCCCAGAGCAAGGCCGGCACGCTGATCGAGGCGCTGCCCTGGATCCAGCGCTTCGCCGGCACCACCATGGTGATCAAGTACGGCGGAAACGCCATGGTCAACGATGAGCTCCGGCGTGCCTTTGCCGAGGACGTCGTCTTCCTGCACCACGTCGGCATCCACCCGGTGGTGGTGCACGGCGGCGGTCCGCAAATCAACGCCATGCTCAGCCGTCTCGGCATCGAATCAGAGTTCAAGGGCGGCCTGCGCGTGACCACCCCCGAGGCCATGGACGTGGTCCGCATGGTCCTCACCGGCCAGGTCGGCCGGGAGCTCGTGGGCCTGATCAACTCCCACGGCCCCTACGCCGTGGGCATGTCCGGCGAGGACGGCGGCCTGCTCCGCGCCGTCCGCACCGGCACCGTCGTGGACGGCGAGGAAGTGGACCTGGGCCTCGTCGGCGAAGTCATCGGCGTGAACCCCGAGGGCATTCTGGACATCATTGCGGCCGGCCGGATCCCGGTAATCTCGACCGTCGCCCCGGAGATCTTTGACGACGGCAGCCTTGACGCAGGAACAAAACAGGCGCAGACCACCGGGCAGGTCCTGAACGTCAACGCGGACACCGCCGCCGCCGCCCTCGCCGAAGCGCTCGGAGCCTCCAAACTGGTGATCCTCACCGACGTCGAAGGCCTTTTCGCCAACTGGCCGGACCGCTCCTCGCTGATTTCCTCACTCACCGTCTCCGAGCTGCGCCAGCTGCTGCCGCGCCTGGAGTCCGGCATGATCCCCAAGATGGAAGCCTGCCTCAAAGCCGTCGAGGGCGGCGTGGAACGGGCCCACATCGTGGACGGCCGGCTGCCGCACTCCATGCTGCTGGAAACCTTCACGACTGCGGGCATCGGCACGCAGGTTGTCCCGGACGAGGAAACGAACTCATGAGCCAACTGGAAAAATCCCCCGAACTCAGCGAAATCGTCGGGACCCGCGGCACGGGCGCCGACTGGCTGCACCGCTATTCGTCCTCCCTGCTGGGTGTCTTCGGCACGCCGCAGCGGGTCCTGGTCCGCGGCTCGGGCTGCCTCGTCTGGGACGCCGACGGCAAGGAGTACCTGGACCTGCTCGGCGGCATCGCCGTCAACGCACTGGGCCACGCGCACCCCTTTGTCACCTCGGTCATCTCCAGCCAGCTGGCCACCCTGGGCCACGTGTCCAACTTCTTCACGAGCCCCACCCAGATCGCGCTGGCCGAAAAGCTGCTTGAACTGAGCAACGCCCCGGCCGGTTCCAAGGTGTTCTTCGCCAACTCCGGCACCGAGGCCGTCGAGGCCGCGTTTAAGCTGGCGCGCCGGAACACGGGCGCCGAAAACCAGCGCACCAAGATCATCGCGCTCGAAGGGGCGTTCCACGGCCGCACCATGGGGGCCCTCGCGCTCACCGCGAAAGAGGCCTACCGGGCGCCGTTCGCGCCGCTGCCCGCCGGCGTCGTGCACATCCCCTTTGGCGACATCGACGCGCTGCGCGCGGCCGTGGACAGCACCACGGCCGCTGTCTTCCTCGAACCGATCCAGGGCGAGGCCGGTGTCCGGCCGCTGCCTGCGGGTTACCTGCGGGCCGCCCGCGAGGCCACCAGCGCCGCCGGTGCGCTGCTGGTCCTCGACGAGGTCCAGACCGGGATCGGCCGCACCGGCAAGTGGCTGGCCAGCGAGGACGCCGGAATCGTGCCGGACGCCGTGACCCTCGCCAAGGGCCTGGGCGGCGGCTTCCCGATCGGCGCCCTTGTCACGTTCGGGCCCGAGGTCTCCGCGCTCCTGTCCGCCGGCCAGCACGGCACCACCTTCGGCGGCAACCCGGTGGCCACCGCCGCGGCGCTGGCCACCCTGCACGTGCTCGAGAACCAGCAGGTCCTGGCCCATGTCCGGACCGTGGGGGAGTACCTGCGCTCCCGGCTGGCCGGGATCGACGGCGTCACCGCGGTCCGCGGCGAAGGGCTGCTGGTCGGTTTCGACCTCGACGCCGACGTGGCCCCCGCCGTCGTCACCGCAGGCCTCGACGCGGGCTTCATCGTCAACAGCCCGGGGCCGCGCACCATCCGCCTCGCCCCGCCGCTGATTCTCAGCACCGACCAGGCCGACCGCTTCCTGGCGGCGCTGCCCGCCCTCCTCCAGACCGCAAAGGACGCCCAGTGACCGCGACCGGGATTTCGAAAAGCCAGACCCGCCACTTCCTCAAGGACACGGACCTCAGCCCCGCCGAGCAGGCCGAAGTCCTCGATCTCGCCGTCCGGATGAAGGCCGCGCCCTACAGCGTGCAGCCTTTCGCCGCCGACGCCAGCGGCCGTAAGACCGTCGCCGTCATCTTCGACAAGACCTCCACCCGGACCCGGGTCTCCTTCGCCACCGGCGTGGCGGACATGGGCGGCAACGCGCTCATCATCAACCCGGGCGAGGCGCAGATCGGCCACAAGGAATCGGTCGAGGACACCGCCAAGGTCCTGGAGCGGATGGTCTCCACCATCGTGTGGCGCACGGGGGCGCATTCCGGCCTCGTTGCGATGGCGGAAAACTCCAGGGTTCCGGTGATCAACGCCCTGTGCGACGATTACCACCCCTGCCAGCTGCTCGCCGACCTGCTGACCATCAAGGAACACAAGGGATCGCTCCAGGGCCTCACCATGAGCTACCTCGGCGACTCCGCCAACAACATGGCCAACTCCTACCTGCTGGCCGGGGTGACTGCGGGCATGAACGTGCGCATCGCCGGTCCCGAGGGCTACCTGCCGGCTCCGGAGATCGTCGCCGCGGCCGAGGAACGAGCCGCGGAAACCGGCGGATCGGTGCTGGTCACGGTGGACGCCGCCGAGGCCCTGCGCGGCGCCGACGTCGTCGCCACGGACACCTGGGTGTCGATGGGCCAGGAGGACGAGAAGGAAGCCCGGCTGCAGCTGTTCCGCGGCTACGCCGTGGACGAGGCGGCGATGCGGCTCGCGGCGCCGGACGCCGTCGTGCTGCATTGCCTGCCGGCGTACCGGGGGTACGAGATCGCCGCCGGCGTCATCGACGGCCCGCAGTCCGTGGTCTGGGACGAGGCCGAAAACCGGCTGCACGCCCAGAAGGCGCTGATGGCCTGGCTGATGCACCGCTCACGGCTGGCTATTGTCGAGGGGCTGGCGCCAGTCGACGGGCTCGACTAGTGTCCGCCCAGCCGGCCTCGCCCGGGGCCAGCCCCGCCACCAAAACGGCGCGGCAGGCGCGGATCACCGCGATCCTGACCGGTGAGTCGGTCCGCTCGCAGGCCGAGCTGGCGGCGCTGCTGGCGGACGACGGCGTCCAGGTCACCCAGGCCACCTTGTCCCGGGACCTCGTGGAACTCGGCGCGGTCCGGGTGCGCGGCAAGGACGGTGTGCTGGTCTACGCCGTGCCGGGGGAGGGCGGGGAACGCGCGGCCAAGAGCGGCGTCACCCAGGAAATCCTCGATGCCCGGCTCGCCCGGCTGTGCGGGGAACTCCTTGTCACCGCCGAAGCCTCCGCGAACATCGTGGTCCTGCGGACACCGCCGGGCGCGGCCAACTTCCTGGCCCTCGCGATTGACCACTCGGTGATGCCCTCCATCCTGGGCACCATCGCCGGGGACGACACCGTGCTGCTGGTCACCCGCGATCCGCTCGGCGGCGCCGCCCTGGCCGCGCGCTTCCTCCAGCTCGCCGAGGAAGCCGGCAGCCAATAGCCCGCGGGCCTTTCCCGGATTGGGCCTGCCGCAACGATGTGACAGGCTTTCAACAGACTAATTTCCAGTTCTATTGCATCACTAACAACTAAGGAGCATTTCAAGTGACTGAGCGTATTGTGCTGGCCTACTCCGGTGGCCTGGATACTTCCGTAGCCATCGGCTGGATCGGTGAAGCCACCGGGGCCGAGGTCATCGCCGTGGCGGTCGACGTCGGACAGGGCGGCGAGTCGCTCGAGACGATCCGCCAGCGCGCCCTGGGCTGCGGCGCCGTCGAGGCCTACGTGGCCGACGCGAGCGACGAATTCGCCAACGAATACTGCATGCCCACGCTGAAGGCCAACGCCCTCTACCAGGGCCACTACCCGCTGGTTTCGGCCATCTCCCGCCCGGTGATCGTCAAGCACCTGGTCAAGGCCGCCCGCGAATTCGGCGCCACCACCGTCGCCCACGGCTGCACCGGCAAGGGCAACGACCAGGTCCGCTTCGAGGTCGGCATCCAGACCCTCGGCCCGGACCTGAAGTGCATCGCCCCGGTCCGCGACCTCGCCCTGACCCGCGACAAGGCCATCGCCTTCGCCGAGGAGAAGGGACTGCCGATCGAGACCACCAAGAAGAACCCGTACTCGATTGACCAGAACGTCTGGGGCCGCGCCGTCGAAACCGGCTACCTCGAGGACATCTGGAACGCCCCCACCAAGGACATCTACGACTACACCGCCACGCCGGAATTCCCGCCGGCCCCGGATGAGGTCACCATTTCCTTCGAAGCCGGCGTGCCGGTCGCCATCGACGGCGTCAGGGTCACCCCGCTGCAGGCCATCAAGGAACTCAACCGCCGCGCCGGCGCCCAGGGTGTCGGCCGCATCGACGTCGTCGAGGACCGCCTCGTGGGCATCAAGTCCCGCGAGATCTACGAGGCCCCGGGCGCCATGGCGCTCATCACGGCGCACAAGCACCTCGAGGACATCACGATCGAGCGCGAGCAGGCCCGCTTCAAGGCGACTGTCGGCCAGCGCTGGGCCGAGCTGGTCTACGACGGCCAGTGGTTCTCCCCGCTCAAGCGCTCCCTCGACGCCTTCATCGAGGACACCCAGAAGTACGTCACCGGCGACATCCGCATGGTGCTGCACGGCGGCCAGGCCATCGTCAACGGGCGCCGCTCCGAGACCTCACTCTACGACTTCGACCTCGCCACGTACGACACCGGCGACACGTTCGACCAGTCCATGGCGCGCGGCTTCATCGAGCTGTGGGGCATGTCCGCCAAGGTTGCCTCCGGCCGCGACATCCGCGTCGCAGGAAAGTAGCCCCTGTGGCTGAGCAGAAGTCGGAAGCGACAAATACGGGCGCGCTGTGGGGCGGCCGGTTCGCCGGCGGCCCCGCCGACGCCCTCGCGGCGCTGAGCAAGTCCACGCACTTTGACTGGCGGCTGGCCCGCTACGACATCGCCGGATCCAAGGCGCACGCCCGCGTGCTGCATAAGGCCGGGCTGCTGGACGACGCCGAGCTCGACGGCATGCTCGAGGCCCTGGGCCGGCTGGACGACGACGTCGCCTCCGGCGCGTACCTGCCGGCGGAGTCCGACGAGGACGTGCACGGTTCGCTGGAGCGCGGCCTGATCGAGCGGGCCGGCACCCAGCTCGGCGGCAAGCTCCGCGCCGGCCGGTCCCGCAACGACCAGGTGGCCACGCTGGGCCGGATGTTCCTGCGCGACCACGCCCGGATCATCGCCCGCGGCGTCCTCGCCACTATCGACGCGCTGGTGGACCAGGCCAAGGCGCACCGGGGGGTGGCCATGCCCGGCCGCACCCACCTGCAGCACGCCCAGCCGGTCCTGCTAAGCCACCACCTGCTGGCCCACGCCTGGGCGCTGCTGCGTGACGTGCAGCGGCTGGCGGACTGGGACAAGCGGGCCGGCGTCTCGCCCTACGGCTCCGGTGCCCTCGCGGGCTCCTCGCTGGGCCTGGACCCGGAGGCTGTCGCCGCGGACCTGGGCTTCTTCTCGGCGACGCACAACTCGATCGACGGCACCGCCTCCCGCGATGTCTTTGCCGAGTTCGCCTGGATCACGGCCATGATCGGCGTGGACCTGTCCCGGGTCTCGGAGGAAGTGATCCTGTGGGCCACGAAGGAGTTCTCCTTCGTCACCCTGCACGATTCCTACTCCACCGGCTCCT
>JBKKDK010000193.1:0-2584 GCA_046708245.1 Arthrobacter sp. | reverse complement strand
GGCCGGTGCCGTGGGCGCGTCCTAGCCGGCTGAGCCGGGGAGCGCGGGCCCGCGGCGCCCGGGCCACCTGGCGGTGGGCGGTGTGGCCGCCGGCGATCAGGGCGCGGACCGGGGCAAAGGTGTCCCCGGTGATCCGGCCGGCCCAGGCAAGGTCCCAGAGTGCCGAGACCACGTCCTGGTCGCTCAGCACGGTGTCCATCCCGCCGGCGATCTCGGTCAGCTGCCGGAAGAAGTACCCGCCGCCGTTGGTGCGCAGATGGTCCAGCAACCGCTGCTGCGCGTCGCCGGGCTCATATTCCGCGGCCGGGTTCAGCGTCAGCTCGGCCGAGTCGGCCAGGTGCAGGCTCACCCAGCCGTCGTTGCCCGGCAGCGACCCCGCGCCGGACCAGAGGACTTCGCCGGCGGCCATCAGCTCGTCCAGCATGGCCGGTTTGTAGTCGGCCACCCGGCCCGCCAAAACCAGGGGTTCCCAGGCCGACGCCGGAATCGGGACGCCGGACAGCTGGTCGACGGCGGTGATGATGCCGTCCAGCCCGCGTAGCGCGGACTGGCCGCGTTGCCCGGGGGTGCGGACGTTCTGCCAGGCTGGCAGGAACCTGCCGTAGGCGGCGGCATCCACCGGTTCCACCTCGGCCCGGAGCGCGGCCAGGGAACGGCGGCGGAGCTTGCGCAGGACTTCGGCGTCGCACCACTCGCTGATCCCGGCCAGCGGCGGGGCGTTCGGCGGGGCGGGCGGAGTCCCGGCATCGGCCGGCCCGGCTTCGGCGTCGGGCGCGGCTTCCGGGGCCGTGGCGTGCGGGCGGAACTCACCCTCCACCACGCGCCCGTCTGCGGCGAGCCGCTTCAGTGCGGTGCCGACGACGGCGACGCCCAGTCCCAGCCGCGCGGCTGCCTCAGCGGACGTGAAGGGCCCGTGCGTCCGGGCGTAGCGGGACACGAGGTCGCCCAGCGGATCCGCGACGGGCTCGATGAAGGCCAGCGGAACACCCATGGGCAGCGGAACACCGAGGGCGTCGCGCAGCCGTGCGGCGTCCTCCACCGCGGCGAAGCGTTCGAACCCGCCGATGTTGACCTTGATGGCGCGGTTGGCGCGCTGCAGTGCGGCCAGGTGCGCGGCGGCGTCGGCGACGGGGACCTGCGGCAGGGGCTCCGCCGGCCCGGCCGCCGGGACGGGGCCGTCCTCCTGGACCTCCAGGGATTCGGCGGCGGATTCGGCTGCCGGTTCCAGGCGGGCGGCGACTTCCTCGGGCGTGAGCGGGCCGAGCAGGCGCAGCAGGTCCGCGACCCCCTCCACGCCGCGAACCCTCCGGTCCGGGGCAAGGCGCTGGAGCTCGCGCTCGGTGGCGTCGATGACCTTGGCATCGAGCAGTTCGCGCAGCTCCACCCGGCCGAGGAGCTCATTGAGCAGGGTCGAATCCAGTGCCAGCGCGGCGGCCCGGCGCTCGGCGAGCGGGGAATCGCCCTCGTAAAGAAATTGCGCCACGTAGCCGAACAGCAGCGACTTCGCGAAGGGGGAGGGCTGCTGCGTGGTGGTCTCCACGATCCGGAGCTCGCGCCGTTCCACCGACGCCGCGATGTCCTTCAGCGCCGGCAGATCGTACACATCCTGCAGGCATTCGCGGACCGTCTCCAGCACGATCGGAAAGGTGGGATATTTCCGCGCCACATCCAGCAATTGGGCAGAACGCTGGCGCTGCTGCCACAGCGGCTGCCGCTTGCCCGGGTTCTGCCGCGGCAGCAGCAGCGCACGGGCGGCGCACTCGCGGAACCGGGAGGCGAACAGGGCGCTGCCGCCGACCTCCGCGGTGACGATCTGCTCGAGTTCCTCGGGATCGAAGAGGAACAGTTCGGCGCCGGGCGGTTCGTCCTCCATCATGGGCACCCGCAGCACAATGCCGTCGTCGGCCGCCATCGCGGAGCCATCCATGCCGTAGCGCTGGTGCAGGCGCTGTCCGACGGCCAGGGCCCACGGGGCGTGGACGGGCATGCCGAAGGGGCTGTGCAGCACGACGCGCCAGTCGCCGAGTTCGTCGTGGAAGCGTTCCACCACGAGCGTTGTGTCGCTGGGCACCACTTCGGTGGCGAGCTTCTGTTCGGCGAGGTACTGGATCAGGTTGTTGGCGGCGTAGTCGTCCAGGCCGCTGGTTTTGCAGCGCTCGGTGGCGGGTCCGACGTCGGACGCGGACAGTTCGCGCACGAACGCGCCGAGGGCGCGGCCGAGGTCCACCGGCCTGCCGAGGGAGTCGCCCTTCCAGAAGGGGAGCTTTCCGGGCTGGCCGAAGGCGGGGGACACCAGGACGCGGTCGTGGGTGATGTCCTCGATCTTCCAGCTGGTGGCGCCCAGGGCGAAGACGTCCCCGACGCGGGATTCGTAGACCATTTCCTCATCGAGTTCTCCGACCCGCCGGCCGCCCTTGGCCGCGGCGGCGGCCGGGCTTGCCGCCCGCCTGTCGGCGCTGGCCGAGCCGGCGGAGCCGGAGCCTTCCACCTCGGTGCCGATGATGTAGACGCCGAACAGTCCGCGGTCCGGGATGGTTCCGCCGGAGGTGACGGCGAGCCGCTGCGCGCCGGGCCGGCCTTCGAT
>JBKKDK010000192.1:0-2819 GCA_046708245.1 Arthrobacter sp. | reverse complement strand
CCCGCGCCCTGGAGCACCCGGCTCAGGGTCAACATGGTCAGGTCCTGGCTCAGCGCGCACAACAGTGAGGCCGCCGTGAACGTGGCAATGGCCAGGCAGAACACCCGACGCGCGCCGAACCGCTCGGCCAGCCAGCTGCTGAGCGGGATACCCATCGCCACTGTCATCAGGTATGCGGTCATGGTGATGTTGACGTCCGCTGACGGGACCGAAAAGTCCGCCGCGATGCTGGGGATCGCGGTGGTCAGGACAGTGCCGTCCAGGAACTCCATAAAGAATGTCGCTGCGCCGAGGAGGGCCAGGCGGGGACTCCACGTGTCCGCGGGTGTGCCGGCAGGCGGCGCGTGCTTCGTCATGCAAGGACCGCTACGCGTCAGTACTGAGCGTCACGGCAGGACTCCAGCACCGCCATGGCCGCGTTGTGGCCGCCGAGGGCGCTGACCGCACCGCCGCGCCGGGCCCCGGAGCCGCAAAGCAGGATCTGCGGGTCGTCCGTCGCCACGCCCCAGCGCTGGGCCGGTGTGTCCAAAGGGTCGCCGTCTTCGGCGAAAGGCCAGTCGAGGCCTCCGTGGAAGATGTTGCCCCGCGGCATGCCGACCGCCCGCTCAATGTCCAGGGTGGTCTTCGTTTCAATGCAGGGCTGTCCGTCGGGGCCGGTCAGCAGCAGTTCCTCGACAGGTTCGGCCAGCACGGAGTTCAGCGATTTCAGGACGGCGGCCTGCAGTTCTGCACGCCGCTGCTCGTTGTTCTCCTCGGTGATCAGCCGGTCCGGGACGTGCAGGCCGAAGACGGTCAGTGTCTGCGCGCCGGCGGCCTGCAGCTCCGGTGAGAGGATGCTGGGGTCCGTGAGGGAATGGCAGTAGATCTCGCAGGGCAGCGGATCCGGGACGGCCCCGGACGCGGCGGCGAGGTAGGCGGCGTCGAGCTGCGACCACGTCTCATTGATGTGGAACGTCCCGCCGAAGGCCTCTTCCGGGCTCACGCTTTGATCCAGCAGCCGGGGGAGCCGCTTGAGCAGCAGGTTCACCTTGACCTGGGCACCCTCCCGGAGATGGTTCGGGTTCCGGGTGGCGGGCGCGGCCGTGCCGGTGCCGGCGTCGGGGCGCCTGAGCCGGTCCAGCACCACGGGGGCCACGTTGGCGAGGACCCAGTGGGCCGTGGCGGTGTGCTCGGCGCCGGCGTGGCGGTAGCTGACCGCACCTCCGGGCCGGACGGCGGTGACTTCGGCGCCGGTGAGGATCGTGGCTCCGGCCTCACGGGCGGCGCGTTCCAGTTCTCCGGAGACCGCCCCCATGCCGCCGACAGGCACGTCCCAGTCGCCGGTTCCGCCGCCGATCAGGTGGTACAGGAAGCAGATGTTCTGCTGCAGGTCCTCGTCGTCGGCCCGGGCGAAGGTGCCGATCAGGGCGTCCGTCAGCACCACGCCGCGGACCAGGTCGTGCTGGAGTTCCTTGGCGATCGCGGTGCCGATCGGCCGCTCAATCATGGCGTCCCAGGCTTCCTCCGCCCCGGCCTGGACCACCAGCGCGCGGGCCTCGGACCGGGTCCGCAGCGGCGCCGTCATGGTGGGCCAGAGGGCTTCCGTGAGTTGGCGGCACCGGGTGTAGAAGTCATTGAAGGCCCGGAACTCGTCGTCGGGGGCGCCGACGGCGGCGAAGGACGCGGCGGTGGATTCGGCGTCCCCGTTGTCGATCAGCAGGGCGCGGCCGGCGTCGTGCGGGTCCGGCGTGTAGGAGGAATACCGCCGCCGGGCCAGTTCGATCCGCAGGCCCAGGTCCTCGATGACCTGCCGGGGCAGAAGGCTGACCAGGTAGGAGTAGCGAGAGAGCCGGGCCTCGACACCGTCGAACGCCTGCGCGGAAACCGCGGCGCCGCCGGGATGCCCAAGCTTCTCCAGCAGCAGGACCTTCCGGCCGGCCTTGGACAGGTACGCTGCTGCGGCCAGGCCGTTATGGCCGCCGCCTACGATGATCGCGTCAAACGCGTTGTTACTCGACATGGGCCCATCCTGCCATCCGGCCCGCGGGATGGCGCCGGATGTCCGGCACCCGGACCGCGTGTCCGGTCCCGGAAACCCCGCGGATACGCAAAAGGCCCCCGTCCAGGGACCGGGGCCAAACGCGGAGACGGGGGGATTTGAACCCCCGGTGGAGTTGTGCCCCACACTTCATTAGCAGTGAAGCCCATTCGGCCGCTCTGGCACGTCTCCAATTGCTATTAACTAGCCAACCAAGGATACGCAGATGGGGCCATGCAGTGCAAAACGGCGCCGCCGCCGCCGATTGCCCCCGCTGTCAGGCTTACCGGCCGGCCAGCGCGCGCCACAGGAAATGCTGGCTGCGGCTCTGCAGGGCCGCAGCCTGGCGGTTGTCCGAGGCGCCGGCATGCCCGCCCTCGAGAGCCTCATGGAACCAGACATTGGGGATCCCCATCGCCTGCATGCGGGCGGCCATCTTCCGGGCCTGGACCGGACCCACACGGTCATCCGACGTTGCGGTCCAGATGAAGGTCTCCGGGTATTCCACCCCGTCCCGGAGCAGATGGTACGGGGAGAACGTCTTGATGAACTCCCATTGTTCGGGCACATCGGGGTCGCCGTACTCGGCAATCCAGGAGTAGCCGGCGGACAGCTTGGTGTACCGGCGCATGTCCAGGAGCGGGACCCCGCAGGACACGGCACCGAACAGCTCCGGGTACTGGGTGAGCATGTTGCCCACCAGCAGGCCGCCGTTGGAGCCGCCCACACAGCCCAGGCGCTGCCGCGAGGTGACCCCGCGCGAGATCAGGTCCTGGGCCACGGCGGCGAAGTCCTCGTAGGC
>JBKKDK010000191.1:0-4272 GCA_046708245.1 Arthrobacter sp. | reverse complement strand
CCGTTCGTCTCGACCACCAGGCGGACGTTACGCACCGAGGTCCACCGGCGCCAGTAGCTGGCCGGGAAGGCGTTGAAGTAGGTGCCGAAGGAGATCTGCTCGCCGGAGCGCACCCGCATGGAGTGCCTGCCCAGGAGGTCTTCGAAGTGTGCTTCGCGGCTCTGGGAGCTGAACATCTGGAGCTTGTCTTCGAGCAGCTTCGGCGTGCGGGCGAATTCGTCGTTCTCCCGGAGCCGGATGCCGCTGGCGGTGCCGGCGTCGACGTACAGCGGTACGGTGTCCGTCTGGTCCGCCGAGGGCAGGATGATCCGCTGGATCGGGTTGAAGCCGGTTGTTGTCCTAGTTGCGGCGCTCATGCGTCCACTCCTCCGCTTTCCAACGTGGCGCCGCTTTCGAAGTGCGGGCGGATCTGGTTGTCGAACATGTTCAGTGCCGAGCCGATGGCCATGTGCATGTCCAGGTATTTGTAGGTGCCCAGTCGTCCGCCGAAGAGGACATCCTGCTCGGCGGCTGCGAGGTCGCGGTACTTGAGCAGGCGTTCCCGGTCGGTGGGCGTGTTGATCGGGTAGTAGGGCTCGTCGCCCTTTTCCGCGGCCCGCGAGAATTCGCGCATGATGACGGTCTTCTCCGTCTGGTAGTCCCGCTCCGGGTGGAAGTGCCGCGGCTCGATGATGCGGGTGTAGGGCACCTCGGCGTCGTTGTAGTTGACCACCGATGTCCCCTGGAAGTCCCCGACGTCGAGCACTTCTTCCTCGAAGTCGATAGTGCGCCAGGAGAGGTCGCCCTCGGCGTAGTCGAAGTAGCGGTCCACGGGTCCGGTGTAGATCACCGGGATCCGGCCGACGACCTTGTTTTTGCTGTACTCGTGCGACTCGTCGAAGAAATCGGTGTTCAGCCGGACGTCAATGTTCGGGTGGTCGGCCATCCTCTCGATCCAGGCGGTGTAGCCGTTGGTCGGGAGGCCTTCGTACGTGTCATTGAAGTACCGGTTGTCGTAGTTGTAGCGCACGGGCAGGCGGGAGATGATCCCGGCGGGCAGGTCCTTGGGGTCCGTCTGCCATTGCTTGCCGGTGTAATGCTTGATGAACGCCTCGTAAAGCGGCCGCCCGATGAGCTGGATGCCCTTGTCATTGAGGTTCTGCGGATCGGTGCCGGCAAGCTCGCCGGACTGTTCCTTGATCAGCTCGCGCGCCTCGCCGGGGGTGAGGTTGGCCCGGAAGAACTGGTTGATGGTCCCAAGGTTGATCGGCAGCGAGTAGACCTCACCCTTGTGCACGCCGTACACCTTGTGCACGTAGTTGGTGAACGTGGTGAAGCGGTTCACGTACTCCCAGACACGTTCGTTGGACGTGTGGAACAGGTGCGCGCCGTAGCGGTGCACCTCGATGCCGGTCTGTTCTTCCTTTTCGCTGTAGGCGTTGCCTCCGATGTGGTGGCGGCGGTCGATGACGACGACCTTCAAGCCCAGCTCAGTGGCGGCCTGTTCTGCGATTGTCAGGCCAAAGAAGCCCGACCCTACGATGACGAGGTCAGCGGTCACAAACTCTCCTGGTTCGAATGCGGGCAGCCCAATGTTGCGCATTGTCTGCTGCTCTAGCCTACCCGAGGCTCGATCGGAACTCCGGACCGGTCCCCTTTATCCACATGACCCGACAGGCCCGGGACGGCACCGCGCCGCTGCTTTTAGGGTGGACTGCAACCCGCCCCGGCTGAAAGGATCCCTGCGGTGATGTTCCAGTGCACCCTGGTGCCCGCACCACGTTCGACGCTCAAAGGCGGGGCGGTGGAATTGGCCGTCGCGGTGGGCGCGGGGTGCTCCGGCGCGGATCTCGAGGACGCCGTCTCGCGGCGCTATGGAACCGCCGGGCTGCGGACTGAGGGCATCCCGGTCCGGTCCCTGCGCGTGGGTGAGCCTCCGCTGCGGAACGGGGCCGTCCTGGTGGACGGTTCCGCTCCGGTGCCCGCCGCCGCACCGGGTGCTTCCGGGCCATGGCCGCTGGCACTGGCCGTGCACGGCGGGCCCGGCGCCGGCACCGTCATCCCGCTGCGGCGGGGACGGTTCGGGATCGGACGCAGCGGCACGGAGATTGTGCTTCCGGACGCCGAGCTGTCCCGCGAACATGCCCGGCTGGATGTCTCCGAAACAGCAGTCACCCTCGTTGACCTGCACAGCGCCAACGGAACCACCGTCGACGGCGGGCGCGTGCGCGAGGCGGTGGTGACCACCGGATCGGTGATCCGCTGCGGCAACTCCACGATGTCCCTGGTCTTCGGCGGCGGCCCCACGGGATCCCGGGTACCGGAAGCGGCGGGCACACGCGTTGCAGACCCGCTCCCGGTAGGCAGCCGCGGCCTGCCCGGCAGGCGGGGCCGCGCAGCGCTGCTGCTCACGGCGGCCCTGCCGCTGGCCGTCGGGGCCGGCCTCGCCGCAGTCACCGGCATGTGGATGTTCCTGGCCTTCAGTGTGGTTTCCGCCGCGTCGCTGCTCATGCCGGCCGCCTTCGGCCGGAGGCAGCGCCGCGCGCTGAATGCTGCCCTCGCCGCCGCCGTGCGCGAGGACACGGAACGACGCCGGCGCTCCGCACCCTCCGCGGCGGACCTGTGCACGTCCAGCATGTTCGGCGGCCCGGACAGCGCGGAGCCTGCCGCCGGGGCCGGTGCCGTCTGGCTGCGCCTTGGCCTCGCGGAGCAGGTGGCAAACATCCGGCTTGAACCGGCGGACCCCGGCTTCCACCCGCCCCCGATCGGGGTGATGCCGCTGACGCTGGACCCGGCCGCCGGCATCACCGCCGTCACCGGCCCGGTTGAGGCTGTGGCCGGGCTGGCCCGCTCCTTCGTCCTGCAGCTCGCCGGCTATCCCGCCGCGCGCCGGACCCGGGTGCTCATCCACGGCTCCCCGCAGCACCTCCCGCTGGCCGCCCGGTTCCTCCCCCGGGTGACGCTGTCCGGCCGGGACGCCGTCACCGCCGGCCACCTGCGCTCCGGACCGGGTCCGGGGTGCGACCGGGGCGTCCTCATCGTTTTCGACGACGCCGGCGGCGGTACTGGCTCCACGGCACCGTCAGGAAGAGCCGGAACGTCGGATGCCGCCGCGCTGGACGTCCTGGCCGCCGACCTGGGCTGGCAGGTGATCCGATGCGCCCCGCACGCGGGTCCCCGTGCCGGGCAAGTCGTTGTCCTCGGCGGCCGCACCGCCCGGCTGGAGTTCGGATCCGACGCGGTCCCGTTTGTGGCTGACCTCGTTCCGTCCGCAGTGTTTGACGGCCATTGCCGCCGGCTGGGGTCGGCCGTGGGGCCGGCCGCGGACGCCGGCGCGGGCGCTGGCGGTCCGCTGGCCGGGATCCTCCCGCTCGGCGCCCCGGACATCGCCCGGCGCTGGGCGGAGTCCGGCGGGATCGCCGGGATGCCGGTTCCGGTCGGCAGCGGCGGGAACGGCACCGTCCATCTGGACCTCCAACGCGACGGACCCCATGTCCTGGTGGCCGGCACCACGGGCTCGGGCAAGTCCGAATTCCTCCGGACACTGGCCGCGGCCCTGGCGGCCTGCTACCCGCCGGACCGCGTCAACCTGCTCTTCGTGGACTTCAAAGGAGGCTCCGGGCTCGGGCCGCTGGCAGGGCTGCCGCACTGTGTGGGAATGCTGAGCGATCTCGGCGTGCCTGAGGTCGAGCGGACCCTTGTCTCGCTCCGGGCAGAGGTCCGCCGCCGGGAGGAACTGCTGGCGTCCGCGAAGGCCCGCGATCTCCCCGTGTACCGCTCGTTGGACCGCGGACTGCCCGCCCTCCCGCATCTCGTCCTCATCATTGACGAATTCCGCATTCTCGTGGACGAGGCCCCGGCGGCCCTTACCGAGCTGATGAGAATCGCGGCCATCGGCCGGTCCCTCGGGATCCATCTCGTCCTGGCCACCCAACGCCCGCAAGGCTCCGTTACCGCCGACATCCGGGCTAATGTCACCAGCAGCATCGCCCTGCGGGTCCAGTCCGCCATGGAGTCTGCAGACATCATGGACTCCACGCTCGCGGCCGGCATTCCCATCGGCAGTCCCGGACGGGCCTTCCTCGTCAGGGGCAGCGAAGCGCCGGAAGAGTTCCAAACGGCCATGCTCGCGCCGGACCGTCCCCGGTTTGACGCCGGTCCGGTGCGGGTGTGGACCGCCAGCGAGTGGCTCGGCTCCCCGGACGGTGCCGGCGGCGGGGCGGACGCGCACAACGGCGCTGCGGATGAGGCGCGGGAACCCGAGGCGGCAGCGCTGGCCCGGGTGACCGGAGC
>JBKKDK010000190.1:0-26488 GCA_046708245.1 Arthrobacter sp. | reverse complement strand
TGTCCCGGGCGAGCTACCGGAAAATGTGGCAAAACCTGGCCTGGGCCACGGGCTACAACATCCTCGCTGTACCGTTGGCCTCAGGGGCACTCGCCTTCGCCGGGGTTGTCCTCTCCCCCGCCGCAGGCGCCGTGCTCATGTCCGCCTCCACGATCGTGGTGGCCCTCAACGCCCAGTGGCTGCGGCGGCTGCGGCTCAACCCCGCCGCGGTCCGCTAACCGGAAGGATGCTTGTGCCAGACGCAAACGATCGCACTCCTTCATTCGGGCGGCGCTTCGCCCGGGTAGGTCCGCGCATGGACGCCCGCGGGGCCGCGGAGCACCGGCGGCGGCTCGTGGAAGCCGCGCACGGCGCCGTCGTCGAGATCGGGGCAGGCTACGGGGCAACGTTCCCGCATTACCCGCCCGCGGTGACGAGCGTGCTGGCGCTCGAACCGGACCCCACGCTCCGGGCCCTGGCGCTGGCCGCCGCCGGCACGGCGCCGGTGCCCGTGACCGTGCAAGACGGCGTGGCCGAGTCGCTGCCGGCGGCGGACGCCTCGGTGGACGTCATCGTTTCCAGCCTCGTCCTGTGCAGCGTCGCGGACCAGGCTTCAGTCCTGGCCGAGGCGTTCCGGGTGCTCCGGCCCGGCGGAATGCTGCTGTTCTACGAACACGTCCGCTCAGCACACCCGGTGCTCGCGGCGGCCGAAGATTTGCTCACGCCGCTGTGGCGCCGCGTGGCCGGCGGGTGCCACCCGAACCGCGACACGGCCGCCGCGATCGGCGCTTCCGGTTTCACAGTGGAGGCCCTGGAGCGCTTCGGCTTCTCCGCACTGCCCGGCAACCCCAGGGTGGCCCACATTCTGGGTACGGCGGCCAAACCTGAGGCTAAAGTTACCGGGTAGCCTCACCGGAATGTCTGTCCCTTGCCGCCCGAGGCGTGCTGGCAGGGGCTGCCTGCGTTATCGAATTCATCAAACCGTTCAAACGCAACGCGAGTTGAATGTCGAGGCTGAGGGATGGTTCCTTCCACCCGGTCCCGATGAGCGCGGTGATTCGTTCGAGCCGCTGGTAGAGCGTGTTCGCGTGGATGTGCAGCGCCGCACAGGTGCGGGCGTGGTGCTGCGACAGTTCCAGGTAAGTCGACAGCGTCGAGGCCAGGTTTCGCCCATAGTCGTGGTCGTGGCTGAGCAGCGGACCGACTGTCTGCCTGACGAAGACCGCGAGCTGGTTGCGCCCCGCCTGGCTGAACACCGAGCTGTAGATGCCGAGCTCTGACACCTCTGCGACGTCGTGGGAACGTCCCAGGGCGTTGAGCAACGCCGTAGTCTGCTGCGCTGCCTCGTGGGCCGACCGCACGCCACGAATGCCGCTCATGCTCGGCGCAATGCCTATCGCCCCGGGGTACTTCCCGTCCGCCAGGCGTTGGATGCGCTGCTTCACTGCCTCCACCGGCGCCGCGGGCAAGAGAATAACGATTTGCTCGGCGTGCTGTCCCGACCAGCCGTCGAATTCCTGCGCCAGACGGAAGGCCAGGCGGCGCGCCTCCTCCGCGTCACCGGTTCCGGGGTCGGCAGAAACCACCACAACCGCGGACACTTTGTCGATGTCGATGCCCACGGACGCCCCGTGCCGGGCCACGCTTTCTTCATCCGCCTGGCTCCAGAGCAGGGTATTGATGAACTCGCTGCGGGTGCGCAGTTCGACTTCAGCAAGGGACCGCTCGGAGGCAACCATGATGGCGACGGCGGTCGAGCCGATTGAAAGCAGCCGAACGGACTCTTCGTCGAGCGGCGCTTGGCTTTCAGCAACAAGGCAACCGCCGTATCCGGACGACAGCAGGACAGGGACTGCGACCCGGTAGGTTGCGGCTGAGCTGGCTTTGAGCGGAACGGCGGACGTTGAGTTGGAGAAGAGAGACGAAAACTGGGGATTCTCCGCATTTTCGAACCCCACTGACACCCCGGCGGCCTGTTCAAGCTCGCGGAGCATGTCCGTGAGCCGGCCGCCGCTGATCACGATCCCGGTGAGTCTCTCCCGCAGCTCAAATGCGCGCTGGCGCGTGTCATCAGTCTTCTTCAGCGCCGCAATGGCGCCGCGCAGGGCTTCGGCGGAGCGTTGCTGCTGCTCGAACAGCGTGGCATTGCGGATTGCCACAGACGCATGCGCCGCGAGAGCAGCCAGGAGCTCGATCTCACGTTCCGTGAATACGCGGGGACTGCGGTTGGCGGCCAGCAACACCCCCAGGGCTTCGTCGCCGACAATCAAGGGCACACCGAGAATGCCACCGAGATGTTCACTGGATGCGGCGTCGTCTACATGTCGAACGTGGTCGATCATGCTGTCCTTCAGGTAATCCTCAGTCCACACCGGCTTCCCGGCACGCAAAACTTCGCCGCCCAATCCCTGGCCGGGGCCGATTTCAATGCCTCCCAGCATTGAACCCATTGAGCCGTCCGAGACCTCGATGCGCAGGCTGTCCCCCTCATGACGGAGCATGAGGTAGGCAACGTCGGTGGCGAGGAGGCGCCGGGCCTGCATGGCGACTTCCTGGAGCACGTCGCGTGGTTCGCGCAGGGAGGCAAGCCGACGGGCCAGGGCGTTGAGCACAGCCAGTTCATCGGCGTGCTGCCGGCGCTCCGAGAGCCGCTTCATGACGGCCAATACCTTCCCGGTTTGGCGCTCAATCTCCCCATGCATGGACTCCGGGGATTCGTCCAGGAGCCGCTTCCGGTAGCTCTCTGCCTCGGACATCTGTCCATCACGGGCGAGGAGGTCGAGCCAGCCACCTAAGTTCGGGGGATGGCTCGACCTCCCCGGTCCAGCGGAAGCGTCGTTTGCATCAATTGCAGGCACGTTTCAGTATTGCACGGTGCATTTTACTCGCCCGGGCCATGCTCCAACACTGCGGCGGCGTCCTGCTTCAGCGTGGATTTCAATGCGATCACCACCACCCCGGCCAGGACCATCACTACGCCAACCACCCACATGCCCGCCTGCTGGGACCCGGTCAGCTCCGCTAGTTGGCCGGTGACGTAGGGGCCGACGAAGCCGGACAGGTTGCCAATGGAGTTGATGAGCGCAATGCCGGCGGCCGCCGCCGCCCCGGTGAGATACAGCGATGGCAACGGCCAGAACGTGGGCAGGGCTGCACAGATTCCCATGGTGCAAACGGTGATTGCGGCCATGGCCGCAAACGGTGAATCAAGGTAGAGCGCAACCGGGATCGCAATGCCGCCGATGATGGTCGGGATGGCCACATGCCAGATACGTTCCCCCGTCTTGTCTCCGTGCCTGGCCCAGAAATACATCGAGAAACAGCCAAACACGAACGGAATTGCCACAATAAAGCCCTGCTGCATCACCGAAAAATCGGTGTTGAACTCCTTTTTGAACCCCGCGACGATCGTTGGCAGGAAAAAGCTGATGGCATACAGGCCATAGACGATGCCGAAATAGACGAAAGCCAGCGCCCAGATACGTCCTTGGGTGAGGGCCTGCTTGATGGATACGTGCGGGCGGGCTGCGGTATGTGCGGAATCAGCGTCCATTTCATGTTGCAGCCAGGCCCGTTCGTCGTCGGCGAGCCACTTTGCGTCAGCCGGCCGCTCAGTCAGATAGAACCAGCAGACCACGCCCAGAATGACGGCCGGCAGGCCCTCGACCAGGAACATGAACCGCCAGCCGTCCAGCCCCAGCAGGACCTTGTCGCCGGCAGTAATCAGCCAGGACGACACCGGCGAGCCAATTGCGGCGGAAAGCGGCACGGCAAGAATGAACAGGGCTATGGCTTTGGCCCGCTCACGCTTGGGGAACCAGAAGGTGAGGTAGAAGATGATGCCCGGGAAAAATCCGGCCTCCGCGACACCAAGCAGAAAACGCAATACATACAGGGTTTGTACGTTCGGGACAAAAGCCATGATGGTGGCGATAATTCCCCAGCTGACCATTATCCGGGCTATCCAGCGGCGGGCCCCAAACTTGTGCAGAGCCAGGTTACTGGGGACTTCAAGGATCAGATAACCGATGAAGAACAGCCCGGACGCCAGGCCAAAGGTCGTGGCCGTTAGACCCAGTGCCGCGTTCATCCCGTGGGGTGCAGCGAAGGCGAGGTTGGTCCGGTCCAGATAGTTAACGAAGTACAGCAAGCCTAGAAATGGGGACAGCCGCAAAGCCACCTTGCGCAGCACGCGTTTGCGCATTGCCGGATCCGCTGCCTGCTGCAGGTTGATCGTCTTCATTGGGCTCCTCGTTGAGTTGAATGAATACAAGCCGACGCGTTGGCACCATTGCCAGGGCCGCAGCGTTCGCCGGCAGCGCCGGGTTATACAGTTTCGGTCCGTTGGCTTACGGCGACGGCATGTGGAAATGCCTTGCCGGGATTAAGCGTTCCATGGGGGTCAAGCGCGTGCTTGATCGACTGGTGCATGCTGATGACCCGCGGTTCCAGTTCGTCAGCGGCGCCGGACAGCTTGAGCAGGCCCACGCCGTGTTCCCCCGTGACCGTACCGCCCAGGGCTCGGCAGTCATCGACTATCTCGTCGAAGGCGGCCTTTGCCCGCGCCTTCGCCGGCATGTCCCCCACGGGGGCAATGATGAGCGGGTGCAGGTTTCCATCGCCGGCGTGGGCAATATTGGCAATGACCACGCCGTGCCTCGCTGCCGACGCCTGAATCCGGGAGAGCATCTCAGGAACGGCAGAGCGCGGTACACAAACGTCCTCCGTCAGGACCGGACCGAGGCGTTCGAGCGCCGGGTAGGCCATGCGCCGGGCCAGGAACAGCCGGGCGACGTCGGCGGGATCGACAGCTTGCTCAACGTTCGATCCGCCTGAATCCCTGAAGATAGCTGCGACGCGGTCGGCCAGCTCGCGGCCGGCCGTTCCCCGTTCATCGATCTTGGCGAGCAGGAGAGCGTCAACGTCCCCGGGAAGACCGAGATCCAGCCATTCGTCTACCGCCCGCAGGCAAGTACGGTCGATGAGTTCCAGGGCGGCGGGAACAATCCCCTGCGACGAGATCGCAGCCACAGCGTCGCCCGCCGCCCTCAAGGACGGGAAGTATCCGACAATGCCCTGCTCCTCCCGCCCTGCCAGCGGCAGGAGCTTGACGATCACCTCAGTGATAATGCCCAGAGTCCCCTCCGAGCCGACCATCAGTCCGGTCAGGTCGTAGCCCGTGACACCCTTGGCGGTGCGGTGGCCCAGGTGGACAATCTCCCCGTCGGCGAGGACCACGGTCATGCCGAGCACGTAGTCGCGTGTAACGCCGTACTTGACGCAGCATATGCCGCCGGCATTGGTGGCTGCGTTGCCGCCGATAGTGGAAATACCCGAGCTTGCCGGGTCCGGCGGGTACCAGAGCCCGACGGCGGCCGCGGCTTCCCGGAGAGCGTCGTTAATGACGCCGGCCTGTGCGACGGCAAAACGCTCATCGGTGTTGATCTCGACGACATCATTCATGAGCTCCAGCGAGAGGATGATGCAACCTTCGACACTGTTCGCCCCACCGGAGAGCCCGGTTCCCGCGCCGCGGGGAACCACCCGGATTCCGCGATCATCGGCATAGCGGACGACGTCGGCCACTTCCGATGTGCTGCCCGCCAGCACTACCGCGAGAGGTGTTTCGAACGGCGCCCACTCAGCGTCGTCATGGCTGTACGTCTGAAGGGAATGATCATCGGTGAGGACCCTTCCCTTTTGCACCAACGCAGACAGATCTTCCGCCAAAGGGCTGAAGACCGTTGCCGTCCTGATCATTTTGCAATTCCTTTACCGTCGGCCCTCTGACTAGTGGGAATCGGACCAGAGTCAACGCTATCGGGTGACTCAGGTCACAACAATGCATAAGATGTCCATAAAGCGGCGTCAGTTATGGAGATTTCATCCGCACTTGTGTTGTGCCGTGTCCATACAGTCACAGGCCCCGGAGCCTGTGCAGGAGTAGGGCGACGTGCAGCGAGGTCCGGGATTCGGCGTCGTCAAGGTCCACGCCGAGGAGCTCTTCAAGGCGGGCCAGCCGCGCGTAGAGCGTGGGGCGGCTGAGATAGCCGGCGCGGGCCAGGGCCGCTTTGTTGCCGCCGGACTCGAGGTACTGGCCCAGCAACTCCAGGTGCCGGCCGCCGTCCCGGGCATCGGATTGCAGGACGCCTTCCAGTTCTGACTCGGCAAACTGCTGCACCCGCGGATCCTTGCGGAGCAGGGCCAGCAGCCCACGAAGCCGGACGTCAGTCGCACGGTAGTACGGCTTCCGCTGGCCCCGCAGTGTCGCCGCCGTTTCGGCGACGTGGGAGGCCTCGTCAATGCCCGCCGCCGCTTCAAGCAAGGAACCTCTTAAGTGCCCGACGCCGATGCTCCACGACGCCCCCGGCGGACCGCCGGCCAGACCTCCGCCGGGCGGGACAGTTGGCATGTCGGTGCCCGCGAGGGCATCGGCGAGACGCTCCAGGGTCGGATCCTCCAATTGCTTCGCCGGAACGGCCAGGATCATGCCGACCGATCCGGACCGGATGCTCGCGGTCAAAGCGCTGCCCGACACCGCCTTGAGGGCCCGCGCGAGCTGCTCCAGCAGCGCACGTTCTTCCTGTTGGCGGGCGAGCGGATCGACGTCGGCTCCAGCTGCCCCGCCCGGGGGGCCATATGCTGCTCCACCGCTCCGGAACACAATCGGCAGGTAGTACGGCGACCGTCTGAGTCCCAGCGCCGCGGCGCGGGCTTGCGCCTCGGCCTCGTCCAGCCCGCGCGGCTGACGCAGGGCGTTGAGCAGCCCCGCCTGCGCCTGGTGGCTCAGCTCCCGCCGGTCCCGTTCGGCAAGCCGGTTGATCGCCAAAGTCTGCGCGGCGCGTTCGAGCACCATGGCTGCCGCCTCGTCGTCGTCGAGGGGGACCGGCACCACCAGCCGCCCCCAGACGTTCCCGCGCACCCCGACCTTCGTCTGCAGCCAGGCCTCGGGGCCGCTGCGGCTCGTCCCAGGCGGCGCGGATGTGGTCCGCGACCGCCGTTCCCAGTCCTCCAGCAGTTCAGTGGTAGCGAGCTGCCGGGCCGAATAGGCGAGTACGAGGTGCGAGAGGTCCTCCAGGACTACCGGGGCGCCAATCATGGCGGCCGCCTGCTCCACAACCTCCGCGGTCCCCGCGCTTTCCAGGCTCAGCACCGTGAAGGCTTCGTGGACATCGCGGGCGCGTTCCACCCGCTCCAGCTGTTCGGCGACGATGACCCGGTGCACGACTTCGGTGACCTGCACGAACCGGACCCGGCGTTCCACCACAATCACGGGCATGGCTGTGGCCAGCGCGGCCCGGCGCAGCGCATCCATACTGCGCCTCCGATCGCCGACGAGTTCGACAATCAAGCCGGACGCAGCAGCCTGCTCCAGGGATTTGATGAACGACGCCGTGCGCCCGGGTTCCTTTTCCAGCTCCAAACCGGTGGTAAGCACCAGCTCCCCGCCGGACAGCAGACCGGAAAGGTCGAGCAATTCGCTCACGTGGACCCACCGGACCGGGCTGTCGAGGGACTGGGCGCCGCTGAGCAGGAACGGGGCGGCCTCGCGGAGAACAGGAAGATCAAGGATCGAGCGGACGGTGGGCAACATTTACACAGTGTAAGCCAGGCCGGAATTCTCCTTACACACCGCCCCTTATGGAGCCATCTCCGGACAAGGACACTGGAGTCAACGACCCCGCGCCCCGCATGAGGAGAAACTTTGAACGTCATCGAACACTGGATTAACGGCAGCTATGTCCCGGCGGGCCCGCGCACGGCCCCGGTGACGAACCCGGCGACGGGCAAGGTCACCGGTCAGGTCTCGCTGGCCAACGAGGCCGAAAGCCACGCCGCCATCGCGGCTGCCAAGGCCGCGTTCCCCGCTTGGCGCGACACCTCCATCGCCCGCCGCACCCAGGTCCTCTTCGCCTTCCGCGAACTGCTCAACGCCCGCAAAGGCGAGCTCGCCGCAATCATCACCTCAGAGCACGGAAAAGTCCTGGACGATGCGCTCGGAGAAGTCACCCGGGGCCAGGAGGTGGTCGAGTTCGCCTGCGGCATCCCCCACCTCCTGAAAGGCAGCCACACCGCGAACGCATCCACCAACGTGGACGTCCACTCCATCCGCCAGGCCCTTGGCCCGGTCGCGGTCATCAGCCCGTTCAACTTTCCGGCCATGGTGCCGATGTGGTTCTTCCCGCTAGCCATCGCTGCCGGCAACACGGTCGTCGTCAAGCCCAGCGAAAAGGACCCCACGGCCATCAACTGGATGGCCGAACTCTGGAAAGAGGCCGGCCTGCCGGACGGCGTCTTCAACGTCCTGCATGGCGACAAGGTGGCCGTCGACGCCCTGCTCAACCACCCGGACATCAAAGCCGTCTCCTTCGTCGGCTCCACCCCGATCGCCAAGTACGTCTATCAGACCGCTACGGCCAACGGAAAACGCGTCCAGGCTCTCGGCGGAGCCAAGAACCACATGATTGTCCTGCCCGACGCCGACCTGGACCTCGCCGCCGACGCCGCCATCAACGCAGGATTCGGGTCTGCGGGCGAACGCTGCATGGCCATCTCGGCGCTGCTCGCGGTGGGCGGGATTGCTGACGAACTGGTGAACAAGATTGCACAGCGTGCGGCTTCCCTGCGCACCGGGGACGGGCTGCGCGGCTGCGACATGGGACCGCTGGTCACGGCACAGCACCGGGACAAGGTGGCCGGCTACATTGATGCCGGGGAGGCTGCCGGTGCCACCCTCGTCGTGGACGGGCGCGGTATTGCCGCCGACGCGGAAGGTGACGGATTCTTCATCGGACCCACGCTGTTCGACAACGTCACTCCGGGCATGTCCATCTACCAGGATGAGATCTTCGGCCCTGTCCTGTCCGTGCTCCGGGTTGACAGCTATGACCAGGCGCTCGAGATGATCAACGCCAACCCCTACGGCAACGGCACCGCCATCTTCACCAACGACGGCGGCGCGGCGCGCCGCTTCGAGAACGAAGTGGAGGTGGGCATGGTGGGCATCAACGTCCCCGTTCCCGTCCCCATGGCCTACTACTCCTTCGGCGGCTGGAAGAACTCGCTGTTCGGGGATACCCACGCCCACGGCACCGAGGGCGTCGGCTTCTTCACCCGCGGCAAGGCGGTCACCTCCCGCTGGCTGGATCCCAGCCACGGCGGCATCAACCTCGGCTTCCCGCAGAACGCCTGAGCCATCCTCATCCGAAAGGTAGTTGACATGACCTCCACCGTTGAAACCGAAACCCTCCAGCCGGAGAGGGCCGCCGCAGCCCGGCGCGCCTACGACCTGGACCGCAAACACGTTTTCCATTCCTGGGCCGCCCAGGACCTCCTGGACCCCATGGTGATCACCGCCGCCGAGGGATCACACGTCTGGGATGGGGAAGGAAACAAGTATCTGGATTTTTCCTCCCAGTTGGTCAACACCAACATCGGCCACCAGCACCCGGCGGTCGTCTCCGCCATCGCTGCCCAGGCCACCAAACTGTGCACCATCGCGCCAAGCTACGTCAACGACGCCCGTTCAGAGGCAGCACGCCTGATCGCAGAACGGACACCTGGCGAACTGGACAAGATCTTCTTCACCAACGGAGGCGCCGACGCCAACGAGCACGCCGTCCGGATGGCGCGGCTGCACACCGGCCGGCACAAGGTCCTCTCGGCCTACCGCTCGTACCATGGCGGCACACACCTCGCCGTCAACCTCACGGGCGACCCGCGGCGCTGGGCCAGCGACAACGGCAGTACCGGCACGGTCCATTTTTTCCCGCCGTACCTGTACCGCACCACTTTCCACTCCACTACCCCTGAAGAGGAAAGCCAGCGGGCGCTCGATCACCTGGAGCAGCTGATCAGTTTCGAGGGACCGTCCACGATCGCGGCACTAATCCTGGAGTCGATTCCCGGGACCGCCGGAATCCAAATGCCACCCCCGGGGTACCTGCAGGGCGTGCGCGAACTGTGCACGAGGCACGGGATCGTGCTCATCGCCGATGAAGTCATGGCCGGTTTCGGCAGGACCGGCAAGTGGTTCGCGATCGAGCACTTCGACGTCGTCCCGGACCTGCTGACTTTCGCCAAAGGCGTGAATTCCGGATACGTACCGCTGGGCGGGGTGGCTATCAGCCCGGAGATCTCGGCCACGTTTGGAAAGCGTGCCTACCCGGGCGGCCTGACCTACTCTGGCCATCCACTGGCGACGGCGGCGGCGGTGGCAACCATCAACGCCATGGAGGACGAGCAGATCGTTCAGCATGCGGCTTTCCTCGGGGACACCGTAATCGGCCCGGCACTGTCCGGTTTCGCGGAAGCCCACCGCTCGGTCGGCGAAGTGCGCGGCACCGGCGTGTTCTGGGCCATCGAACTGGTCAGGAACCGTGAAACCCGCGAGCCCCTGGCCCCCTACGGCAGTTCCAGTCCGGAAATGAACCGCCTGGTGGCGGCCTGCAAGTCCCGCGGCCTGCTGCCATTCGCCAACTTCAACCGCATCCATGTGGTCCCGCCCTGCAACACCAGCGTGGAAGACACGAAGACCGGCCTCGCCATCCTCGACGAAGTCCTGGACATCGCCGACGCGGACATCCCGGGGTCCTCGAACTGAGGGTTCAGGGTGCTCACAACGGTCGTGAACCGCGACCGTTGTGAGCGTCCATGGGTGGCAGGCCTTCAGCGGGCAGGCCACCATTTTGGGTGGCACGAATGCCAGAGCCGCTACTCTGGCCTCAACCCCGCATCCCCGCCAGTTCCGCCATCAGAGATCGTCCGGGCACCGCCGGTACGGGGCTTTTAGCGCTCACCATCGCCGCGATCTCCTGGCCCAGTTCCAATGTGGATCGCCCCATCCCCGCGCCGGAGGATGCGGGGAGTTGGGCCAGCACGTGCACAGCGGAGGCCTCTACAGCGAGCGCCGCTGCCTCCTCGCCCAGGTGTGCCAACATCATCGCGGCGGAAAGGATTGAGCCGACAGGGTTGGCCCAGCCCCGGCCTGCAATATCCGGGGCGGAGCCGTGAATGGCCTCGAACATGCTGGGCGCAGAACCATCCAGATTCAGGTTTGCGCTCGAGGCAACGCCCAGGCCGCCCTGGATGACGGCGCCCAGGTCCGTGATGATGTCGCCAAACAGGTTGTCAGTGACAACCACGTCAAAGCGCTCGGGCGAGAGTGGAAGATGGAAGCACATCGCATCCACGTGCACGTAGTCCAACTCGACGTCGGGGTACCGCTTGCTGAGGTCGTTAACCGTGTCCTGCCAGAGCCTTCCGGCTTCAACCAGGATGTTGGTCTTGTGGCAGAGCGTCAGCTTGCCGCGCCGCTTCTGCGCCAGCCGGAAGGCAAAGTCCACCACCCGCTCCACGCCGACCCGTGTATTGACCGATTCCTGCACGGCCACGGCGTACGGCGTGCCGGCATGCACCGTGGAGCCTCGACCCACGTACGCGCCCTCGGTGTTTTCCCGCACAATAACCATGTCGCATCGTTCGGGCGTTAATCCGGAGATGGGCGTCGTGACCCCGGGATAGAGCTTCACTGGCCTGAGGTTCACTGCCTGTTGGAGAGTCCGGCGCATCTCCAGGATGAAGCCGCGCTCGAGAATCCCCGGGGGCACGGCCGGGTCTCCCATTGCGCCGAAGAGGATTGCGTCCTGGCTACGCAGGCGCAGCTGCAGATCCGGCGTCCACAGTTCCGAGGTGCGCAGATAGTGCTGGGCGCCCGCGGCCACCTCCATCCGTTCAGTGCTGAAGCCGAAGGCGGATTCGGCAGCGTCGAGGACGGCCAGCGAGGCCTCGATGACCTCCGGGCCGATCCCGTCTCCGCGGATGACGGCAATTTTGTGGGTGTTCATGGGGCTCCTTGCTCTGATGATGCGGATGAGGTCATGTCGCGGCGGATCAGGGCGGCGGCAGCGCGCAGCCGTTCGCGGGCCAGCCGTTCGGCGTCGTCAGCATTTCCGGTTTCGAGCGCAGCGACGAGGGCGGCATGTCCGGCTTGTGCGGCGGCGGCGGCCTCGGGCGTGGAGAGGACGGATGGTCTGAAGAGCTGCTCGGTCAACCGGACGACGGTGCTTTGCCGCTGCACGAAGCCGTTGCCCGACGCCCGCAACAGGCGCTCATGGAATCTGCCGCTGAGCAGCGCAAAGCGCCGTTCGCGGCCTGGCAGCAGTTCCCGGGCCTCCGCCGCAGCAAGCTCGCGAAGCTCCGCCAGGGCGGGCGGCCCGGTCGATGCGGTTCGGCTGATAGCGGCAAACCGATCGCACGCCAGCCGCGCGGCCATGCCCTCGACGGCCTCGCGAAATTCAAACGCGGCGAGCATCTCCTCAGTACCCATCGTGGACACCCGTGCCCCGCCGCGGATGTCCGTACGGACCAGACCCTGTTCCTCCAGCAATCGCAACGCCTCCCGCAGGGGTGTCCGGCTAACGCTTAGCTCAGCGGAGAGCTCGGCCTGGGGCAGCCGTTCCCCTGGCGTATAGCGGCCATCGAAGATGCGTTCCCGCAACAAGGCGGCCGTCTCTTCCACAAGCGACACCGCGCTGCGCCAAGCCGCTGTCTGGCCCATCTACACCGCCTCTTTCCGTTTCCGGCTCACTAAATGCAGGGACGAGCCACGGGATGTCCGGCCGCGCCGGGACAGCGCCGGGCTCCGATGCCAGCGGATTGTCCCGTTGGGATCCCAATCTGGCCCATCACAGTGACCCTGCCGCTTTAGGGCGGCGATTGTCAATGACCGCCCATAAAGTGAGGCTTTGTCGGCGGGAATTTAGTCCGGACCGTTGACCGCGGGCTTAGCCCGCGTTTACCCTGAGACTGTTACTGGTCAGACCACTAAGGAAGCGGGCACCATGTCCACCTTCACGATTCCCTACCCGGACGGACTCCCCATCGGTGCGGGCTGGGCCGATTGCGCGGAGCATCAAAAGGTCGTCTTCCCGTACGATGGCTCCTTCGTGGCGGACTCCCCTGTGGGCAGCGTCGAACACGCCCGCCGTGCCATGGACGCCGCGGCCGCTGTTCGCAGCGAAATGGCGGCCCTGAGCACCGGTGCCAGGCGCGCCCTCCTGATGGCGATCCATGACGCGCTGGCCTCACAAGGCCCCGAGCTCATCGAGCTGCTAATTCTGGAAACCGGCAAGCCACGCATTGACTGCAACACCGAGGTGGCCAGGTCTTTGACCACGTGGGCCGCCAGCGCCGAAGAGGTGGCGCACACGCACGGGGAGACCGTCCCGCTGGATCTGCAGCCGCTCGGCGAGGGCATGATTGGTTATTGGACCCGCCGGCCGGCCGGCGTCGTCGTCGGCATTACTGGTTTCAACTATCCGCTGCTGCTCGCGAGCCACAAGCTGGCCCCCGCACTCGCCGCCGGCTGTCCCATCATCGTCAAACCCGCACCGAACACGCCGCTGGCCTCGCTCTGGGCAGTGCACTTGATCCGTGAGGTCCTGACCGCGCACGGTGTTTCCGCCGCTGCCGTGCAGCTGGTCACAGGCGGCGTCGAGGTAGGCGCCAGCCTCGTGGCCGATCCCCGCACCGCCGTCGTCTCTTTTACCGGCTCCGCCGCCGTGGGCCACCAAATAGCTCGCGACGCCGCACCGCGCAAGTCCGTCCTGGAACTCGGCTCCAACGCCGCTCTCATCGTCGCGGGCGACGCGGTCATTGCCGATGCCGTCGACGCGGTGATCCGAGGCGGCTTCTACGCCAACGGCCAGGCATGCATCTCGGTCCAGCGCGTGGTCCTGGTCGAATCCATCGCCGAGGAGTTCGAGCACGCCCTGCTGGCACGGATGGGCGAGGTGCGTGTCGGCGATCCCCGGGAGGAGGGCACTCGGGTGGCTCCGGTCATCAACGAGAGTTCCTCCCGCCGGATCACCGGCTGGGTCGAGGCCGCCCTCAAGGACGGGGCGCGCCTGCTCACTGGTGGAAACCGGATCGGGCGCAGCATCGCCCCCACCGTGATAGCGGAGGTGCCCGACGCCGCCGAGCTGTGGCGCGAGGAGATTTTTGGCCCCGTGGTCTGCCTGCACCGCGTGCCAGATGTGGAGACCGCGATCGAACTGGTCAACGAATCGCGCTATGGGCTACAGGCTGCCATCTATACCAAGTCCCTTGCTTCGGCGTTCGAGGCCATCAACAAGCTCGACGTCGGGGGCGTGGTGGTCAACGAGATTCCCGGCTTCCGCTCCGACATCATGCCCTACGGGGGCGTCAAGGACTCTGGAATCGGCCGTGAGGGTCCGCGTTTCGCCATCGAGGAATTCACCGTGACCCGCATGGCCATGATCCGTCCCTAGCCAGTACCTTCGGCGGCACGCCAAGATTCCGTCAGGCGAAGGCGGGCCACCCAACCCAGCGAAGAGAGTCGTGCCTTGGACTACACCCAGCTTTTCCACTTTTCCGGCCGCCGCGTCATGGTGATCGGCAGCGGCAGCGGCATCGGCCGCGAATCCGCCCTGGCACTTGGCGCGCATGGCGCGGCCGTGGTCTGCGCGGACCGCGACGGCGCAGCCGCAGCCGACACCGCAGCGATGATCGGGGATAACGCCAGTTCCATCACCCTGGACGTGCTGGACCATGAGGCCGTGCGCGCCGCCGCGCTGCAGTTCGGCGACATTGCCGCGCTGGTTTTCACCGCGGCCACAAATGTGCGCAAACGCATCGCGGACTACACCCTGGACGAATTTGACCGGGTGGTGCATCTTAATTTGCGCGCCTCCTTCAGCCTCATCCAGTCCTTTGCACCCGCCATGGCCGCGAACGGCGGCGGCAGCATCATCGGATTCGCCTCGATCCGTGCGGTCACGGTGGAACCGGGGCAGGGCGTCTACGCGGCCACCAAGGCGGGCCTGGTGCAGCTGTTGCGCACTGCCGCTGCCGAATATGGCCCGTCCGGCGTGCGCGTCAACGCCATCTCCCCGGGGGTTGTGGAGACTCCGCTGACGGCCCAGATCAAGAACAACGCAGAATGGTACGACGCCTACGCCAGCAAAAGCGCGTTGGGCCGCTGGTCCAGGCCGGAGGAGCTGGCGGGCGCCGTCGTCTACCTGGCCTCCGACGCCTCCAGCTTTGTGACAGGGTCTGTTCTCACGGTCGACGGCGGCTGGACTGCCGTGGATGGCCGCTTCGATCCGCCAAATGCCTAGACGGGCACCGTTTCAGCCGCCCCAGGCCGGGCCCGGATCGCCGCCTGGGCGGCATCTTCTAGAATGACAGCAGTAGACCATGCGCGCCAGCTAAGGGAGTTAGACCGTGGCCGATGCTGTACCCGCTGCGCCCCGCGCCAAACGCGCCTTCGAGGCAGTCGTCGATCACGTCGAACAGGCCATCCTCCACGGCGAGCTTAAGGCCGGAGACCGGCTTCCCGGCGAGCGGGAGTTGGTCACCCGTTTTGAAGTGGGCCGCTCCTCGGTGCGGGAGGCCATGCGGGTGCTGGAAAGCGGCGGCCTCATCGCGTCCCGGCCCGGGGACCCGCGCGGGGCGGTCATCCTGGCCCCCACCGCCGCCCCGCTCAGCAAGCTCATGACCCGGCTTACGGTCTCCTCAAGCAGCAGCCTCGCAGATCTACTCATCTACCGCATGACGCTGGAGTCGGCCGCCAATTCCCTGGCGGCCTCGCGTCGCAGCGAGGCCGATCTGCTCAAGCTGGAAAAGGCCATGGCACGGATGCGCCAATGCATGGCCCTGGGCCGCCACGAATTCAGCCGGGCGGACCTCGACTTCCATGACGTGGTGGCTTGGGCCAGCGGCAATGCCATGATCCAGGTCTCGGCCGAGGCGGTCCGGGACTCCATCGAGACGCTCATCGAGAGTTCGATCCGCGGTAGCGGTGATGACGAAGAGCTGATGCTGCGCACACTCTCCCACCACGCGGACGTCTTCGCCGCGATCCGGGACCGGGACGCCCACCGCGCCGAATATCTCGCCCGCAGCAGCCTCTTCGAGTACTACGGCCAGTTGCTTGCTGACGACGACCGCGCGGCCCTTGCCGCACTGGCATCCTTCGGCGCACCGGCTCCCGACGCCATGGGCACCGACTAGCCATTCGGCGGAGCCGCACGCGCGTGCCGGCGCGGCATCGCCCCGGATGGTCCGGCTGCCGGCTGCCGCGAACCTAGTCGAGCGCCGCCCAGTTTGGCACCGCCGAAGCCGGGCGCATGGATTCGTACCAGGCTGCCGCGCGCAGGATCCGGTCGTCCGCGCCCACCGGGCCAGCCAGCTGAACCCCGATGGGCCGGCCGTCGGGGGTGAATCCGCAATTGACCGTGGCGGCGGGCTGTCCCGACATATTGAACGGCACGGTAAAGGCGATGTGCGCCATGGTGCTGTCGGGGTCGTCAACAGGCATGGGCTTCTCGGCGGCGAAGGCGGGCATCGGCGCCACGGGTGAGAGAACGACGTCGAACCCTGCCGTGGCTGCGATGGTCGCCTTCTGCATCTGGTCGATGCAGTTAAAGTGGCGTATGGTCGCGGCGCCGTCAAAGCTGGCTCCGCGGGAGCACCACCGGATGATGTAGGGCAGCACCAGTTTCTGGTGATCCGGCGGCAGGGCGCTGTAGTCCGCCCAAGAGCGGGTTCGCCAAAAGTTGTCGAGCCCGTCAAGCATGTCCTGGTCGATGAATGCGTCCAGGTGTGTCACCTCCGCGCCAGCCACGGCGAAGACCTCCGCGGCGGCTTCCACAGCGGCCAGAACCTCCGGGTCAGCGTCCGCGCCCGCCCCCGCATTGGTCTGCAGGGCAACCTTCATTCCCCTGATGTCCGGTCGGGCAATCCGGCCATCGGGGTCGAGCCAGTCCATCGCAGGGTAGGGCCGGGCCGTGTAATCGCGAATATCGGGGCGGGCCAGCACAGTCATGAACAAAGCCGCATCCGCCGCCGTGCGGGCCATTGGGCCTGCGGTCCGGCCGAGATACGGCACGTCCAGGGGTATGAGGCCTGCGCTCGGTTTGATCGTGGCCAGGCCCTGCCAGGTCCCGGGCAGACGAATGGACCCGCCGATGTCCGTTCCGACGTGCAGGGGGCCATAGCCCGCCGCAGCGGCGGCACCGGCTCCGGCACTGGAGCCGCCTGTTGTCCACGCGGGATTCCAAGCACTGCGCGTGACGCCATGCAGGCTCGATACGCCGGAGGAAAGCATGCCCCAGTCCGGCATCGTGGTGGAGCCCATGATGATGCCGCCGCTCTCGAGGATGCGGTCCGTGATGGGCGCGTTGGCGGCCGGCACGCGGGGTCCGGGCAGGGCAGTGCCGCCAGGCATGGGCACGCCGGCGCGGGCAACATTTTCCTTGACCGTGGTGGGCACGCCGTCCAGCGCGCTCAGCGGGCTGCCGGTGCTCCAGCGACGCTCGCTTGCCCGCGCACCCTGCAGTGCTTCCTCAGGGTTGAACACGAAGAGCGCATTGAGCACCGGCTCCCGCTCCTCAATGCGGCGGATCACAGCAGCACAGACCTCCACCGGAGAAAGCTCTTGGGCGGCGTACGCCGCGCCGAGTTCCCGGGCGCTGAGAAGGTGGATTTCGGTGGAAAGCGTGGCGGCCATGGGCGGTTTCCTCACTTCGTACACGGCCGGGCGTTCGTTGTGGACGGCCCCGGCACTGAGTGCTGGCTGGTTTAGTGCTGCAGGGCCGCTTCCCGGGCGGCCATTTCAGCTCGGAGGGACATGGAGGCACCCACCAGAGTGCGGGTGTAATCGTGCTGCGGCCGCTCGTAGATCTCCTCCGTGCTCCCGCTCTCCACAATCTCCCCGGACCGCATGACCACCACGTTGTCGCAGATGTGCCGGACCACGCCAAGATCGTGGGATACGAAGACGAGGGTCAGCTGGTACTGGTCCACCAGGTCGGAGAGCAGGTTCAGCACTTGGGCACGGACGGAGACGTCCAGGGCGCTGACCGGTTCGTCCGCGACGAGGACCCGGGGTTTGCAGATCAGCGCGCGGGCGATCGAGATGCGCTGGCGCTGTCCGCCGGAGAATTGGTGCGGGAATCGCTCCGCAGAATCGGCCGGCAGATCCACAGCGGCGAGCATTTCCCGCACGAGCCTGCGCTGGAGTGCGCTATCGACTCGTTGGCCCGGGGCCAGCAATGGTTCGGCGATGATGTCCTGGACCCGCATTCTGGGGTTGAGCGAACCCATCGGGTCCTGGAAGACGATTTGGAGCTCGCGGCGCAGTTCAATGAGCTGACTCTCACGCGCACCCGCCACTTCGTTGCCGGCCACCCGCACGCTGCCCGCGCTCGGCCTGTCCAGACCGGCCAGGATTCGCAACAAGGTGGACTTGCCGGAACCGGACTCCCCCACGACCCCGAACCGCTGCCCGGCGCGAACGTCAAAGGAGATGCCTCGCAGTGCCCTGACCTCGCCGGGTTTCTTGAACAGGGACGTCCGGCCACGTTCGTAGTTGCGGACCAGATCCTTCACGCTGATGACGGGCCCGGCGGCGTCCTCCGGGCCCGCTGACGGGGCAGGTCCCCGGTCTGTCGGCGGCTCGTCCAACCCGGAGCCATCCGCGACAGCGGAGGTCTTAAGCCGCAGCACACTCTGCGGAACCGTGGACAATACTTCCTGGACGGTGGGCGGAATATAGGCCGCGGCGGAGGCCACCGTGAACAGGCGGCCATTCTCGTCCGAGGCTTCCAGGTCCGAGGCCGCGAGCAATCCACGTGTGTAGGGGTGCTGTGGGCGGGTAAAAACGTCCTCCGTTGTGCCCTCCTCCACCACAATGCCACGATTCATGACCAGGACCCGGTCGCAGACATTGGCTACCACCGACAGGTCATGTGTAATGAACAGCAGCCCTGTGCCGCGCTGCTGCACCGATTCCAGAATCAAGTCCAGCACCTGGCGCTGGACCGTGACGTCCAGCGCCGTCGTCGGCTCGTCGCAGAGCAGCAGCCCGGGGTCGTTGGCCAGGGCCATCGCCAGCATGACGCGCTGGCGCTGACCGCCTGAGAGTTGGTGCGGGTATGCCTTGGCAGCCTCGGCCGGGTCCGGCAGCCGGACGCTGGCCAGCAACTGTATGGCCTTGTCCTTTGCCTCACGGCGGCCGGGCACGGTCTTGTGCTTGAGCATGACCTCGGCAACCTGGGGGCCAACCTTCATGAGCGGATTCAGGGCCGTGAGCGGCTCCTGAAAGACCATGGTCATGTCGTTGCCGCGGATCCGGCACATCTGCCGGTCGGTGGCCGTGACCAGGTCCTCCTCCCGCCCGGCCAGCTTGATGGAGCCAGTGGCGTTGACTCCTTCTGGCAGCAGGCCCATCAGGGCCGTGGTGGTCATGGACTTGCCGGAGCCGGATTCACCGATGAGCCCTACCCGTTCGCCGCGGTCCATCGTCAGGTTGAAGTCCCGCACCAGCGAACGGTCTTTGGTGGCAATATTCAGTCCGGTCACCTGCAGCAGCGGTCCGGTACCTGGCTTTTTCGGGGTGCTCACGGCTTACCGTTCTCCATTCAGCTTCGGATCAAAGCGGTCGCGCAGGCCGTCGCCCAGCAGGTTGAACCCGAGCACCGCAACCGCGATCGCGATGCCGGGCCATACGACAAGCATCGGGAAGGTTCCCAGGAACTGCTGCGATTCCTGCAGCATCCGCCCCCAGGATGGCACCGGTGGCGGGGTGCCGAGTCCCAGGAAGGACAGTGCGGCCTCGGCCAGGACGGCGAGGGCAAAGGTCACCGAGCATTGCACCACCACCATGCCCGCGATGTTGGGCAGCACATGGCGGCGGGCGATGCGAAGGGCACTCTGGCTCGAGGCCCTAGCTGCGAGGACATACTCAGTGCTCATGACCTGGAGGGTGCCGCTGCGGGCCACCCGGGCGAAGCCCGGGATCGAACCGATGCCGATCGCGACCATCGCCGTCGTCGTGCTCGCACCGAAGACAGCGCCGAACATAATTGCAAGCAACAGGGCCGGGAAGGCCAGCAGAATGTCGGCCCCGCGCATCGTGACCTCCTCAGTCGCCCCGCCCCGCATCCCGGCGAGGATGCCTACGGGTGTGCCGATCACCACCGCGATTCCCACTGAGATGAGTCCCACCATGAGCGTGATTCGGGCGCCGTAGAGGATGCCTGAGAAGATGTCGCGGCCGAACTTGTCCGTGCCCATCAGGTGCAAAGCGCTGGAGCCCTGCAGCCGGTCCGTGGGGAAGGCTTTGACCGGGTCGTATGGGGTCCAGAAGAGGGAGATCAGCGCGGCCAGGACAACGATGACCACGATGACGATGCCGACCGTCAAGGTCGCCGACAGCCTGGGACGGAGGCGCCTGGCGATGGCCGGCGACTCGCCGGGAAGCGGTGCAGAGCCGATGGACTGTGACATTAGGCCTTCTTCCGGATTCGCGGGTCCAGCACCGTGTAGAGCAGGTCGACCACCAGATTGATGATGAGTGTGATGGCCACTAGCACCATGACAACCGATTGGACCGTGAGCATGTCGCGGTTACCCACGGCGTCCAGCAGCATGGAGCCCAGGCCGGGGATGACGAAGACTCGCTCCACCACCACGGCTCCGACGATGAGCGCTGCAAGCTGCACGCTGGTAACAGTCAAGACGGGGATCGAGGCATTGCGCAGGCCATGGCGCACCAAGGCCTCCAGCCTCCCCAGGCCCTTGGCCCGGGCCGTGCGCAGATAGTCCTCGCTCATGACCTCCAGCACCGCAGAGCGCACATACCGGGTCAGGATGGCTCCCTGGACGGAGGCCAGGGCCGCGACGGGAAGGACAATGCGACGAAGGAAGTCGCCAAAGTCCTCCCCGGGAGGGACCCAGCCGTTGGAGGGGAACCACCCCAGCCCGACGGCGAAAACGACCACCAACAGGATGCCGGCAAGGAAGCCGGGAATGGCAACACCAAGCTGGCTCAAGCCGCTGATCAGGACCCCGCTCGGCTGGCGGTGCCGCACGGCGGCCAGAGTGCCGAAGGGAATCGCGATTAGCAGGGCCACGACCATGGACAGCAGGACCAGGATCAGGCTGACCTGGACCCGGTCCGCGATCAACGGACTGATGTCCTGCCGGGTGACGTAAGAGACGCCGAAGTTGCCCTGCGGCAGGCCCGTGACCCAATCGACGTACTGCACTGGAAGGGGACGGTCGGTGCCCAGCTGCCTTCGGGTCTCCTCGAGAAGCTCCGGCGAGGCATTGACGCCCAGCGCAATCTGGGCTGGGTCGCCAGGAATGGCGCGCATCAGCAAAAACACCGCCACCGTGGCCACAATAAAGGTCACCATGAACCTGCTCACGTTAACCATCAGCCGTACGACCATCCTGGTCCCCTTTTTCTAGTGCTCTTCCGTGTAGCTGCGGACGTGCGGCGGCCTTACTTCCAGCCCGTCGCCGTCAGGTCCAGCGCTTCGGTGACGGAGTTGGCGGGAATGCCGGTCACTCCGGCCTTGGCCACCACCAGGTTCGGGAAAAGAAAGAGCACATTGGCGGGCGCATCCTCGGTGATCGTGCGGACCACCTGCTTCATGCCGGCCACATAGCCGGCCTGGTCCGCAGTGTCAGCCGCCGCGGCGAGATCCTTGATTTTCGAATTGTCGTACCCGATGTAGTAGTCCGGGTTGTTGAAGACGGTCAGCAGATCGCGGCTTTCAACGGCCAGCACAACTGACATCTGGTAATCGTGCTTGGTGAAGACCTTGTCGAGCCACACGGCAGGGAATTCCGCCGTCTCGATCGTGGCATTGATGCCGACCTCGGCGAGCTGGGAGACAACAATCTGGGAGACGGCGTTCGCGTAGGGCCGGGTGGGGACCGTGAAGGTGATCTTCAGGTTTTCCGCCCCGGCTTCTTTCAGCAACTGCTTGGCCTTGGCCGGATCGTAGGGGTAGGCGTCGTTGTGGTCCTCATAGTATGGGTCGGTCGGCGGCACCGGGGCGCCCAGCAGGGTGCCGTACCCGCTCCAGGCGGTGTCCAGGACGGCCTTGCGGTCGATCGCGTACATGACAGCCCGGCGGACCCTCACGTCGTTGAACGGCGCCGCCTTGTTGTTCATGGTGAGCTCCACCTTGCCGTTGGAGGTGCCGTCCAGGATCTGGAAGCCCTTGTCCTGTTCGAAGGTGGGCAGAAGCTCGGGAGCCTGCATGTTGTAGACGACGTCCACGTCGCCTGAACGCAGGGCATTCGTGGTGGCCGTGGCATCCGCGAAGTAGCGCAGGATGACGGTCTTGACCTTAGGGGCGGTCCCCCAGTATCCGTCCCGGGCGGCCATCTTGATTGCCTCGCCCCGCTTCCAGGATTCGATGGTGAACGGTCCGGTCCCGATCGCGGTGTTGGCCAGGTCCGCCACACCTGAGGGGTCGAACATGGCGCCTACCGGGGTGCCAAGATCGAAGAGCCAGGCGTTACTCGGCCGGCTCAAGACCACAGTCACCTCGGTGTCGTTCACGACGTTGACAGCTTCCACGACGTCCATCTTTTTCTTGAGGCTGGAGACCCACGCAGACTTGACCCGTTCCAGGCTGAACTTGACGTCCGCGGCTGTGAAGGCCTCGCCGTTCGAGAACTTTACGTCCTTGCGCAGCGCGAACGTGTAGCTCTTGCGGTCCGCACTCAGGGTCCAGGACTCGGCCAGAGCGGGCTGGATCTTGCCCTCCTGATCGATCTTCACGAGGCCCTCATAGACGTTCGCCATCAGTGCCTGCGGAATTGCGGCGCCGGCCGTCTTGGTGAAATCCAAGTTGCTCGGTTCGCCGGTGAGGGCAACAGTCAGCGAGTTCTTGGCCTCTGACTTGTTCGTTGACCCCGCGCTGGAGCCGGCGGAACACGCGGTGAGGGACAGGGAGGCTGCCACAAGGACGGCGGCCGCCGTTTGGAAACGCTTCGAGCTGCGCATACGGGTTCTCCATCGGCTTTAGCGGGGTATTCCGCAGTGGAAAAAATAGTGTGACCTACACAACATCAGCACTGATGACAGTACTACCTCGTTAGCTGGTCTGACCAGTCATCTAAGTAAACAAAATGAACTAAGCCAACTTAGGTCTGGGGAGCCGTATGCTTTTCTCAGGCCACACCCGAGGGGGCCTTGCCGAAGGATGCCAATGAACGATGTCACATTCAGACCTGCCGTTGCCGTCCTGACTTACGAACGGGTGGTGGAGCAAATTGAGCACGCCATAGTCTCCGGGGATCTACGGCCCGGCCAGCGGCTCGCCAGTGAACGCGAGCTCATGGTGCAGTTCTCCGTCAGCCGTCCCACGATCCGGGAAGCCCTCCGGGTCCTGCAGGCCCAGGGACTGATCGCCTCCAAACCGGGCGGGCGTGGCGGGCCAGAGGTCCTGGCACCGTCACCCGAAACCCTGGCCCGGTCCTTCACCACGATGGCCCGCGTCGCGTCGCTTTCACTCTCCGAGCTCGTCCAGTTCCGCATCGTGCTGGAAAGTTCGGCCTGTCAGCTCGCGGCCGCCCTGCACACACCTGAGCAACTCTCGGCGATGCGCGACGCCATTGCCAGGATGGAAATGGAGGTGGCCAACGGCTCGGACAGCTTCAACCGCGCCGATTTGGACTTCCACGCCAGTATCTGGGCGGCGAGCCATAATGACTTGCTGCAGATCTGCGGCCAGGCGGTTTCCGGGTCCATCCTCAAGCTCATGGACGACCGGATGGACCGAGCCGCGGACAAAAGCCGGGCCATGCAGGAATCCTTGGAGCGCGACCGGGCCATCTTTGCCGCCATCGCGGACGGCAACAGCCCCGTCGCCGGCGACTCCGCGCGCAACGCGATAGCCTCCTACTTCGAGCAGTACCTGAACGAAGACGGCGCGAGGGGCCTCGAGGCCCTGGGCGCCGTGATCGACTAGCCACTGAGCCCGGTCGCCGTCGTGCGTTGATCCTTGATGTGTCTCAGGCAAGGGAGAGTACAAAGGAGAGGACGAAGCCCGCGGCAGTGCTCAGAGCCACAGCAGGGCCGCCGTGTTCAAAGGCTTCAGGCATCAGCGTGTCTGCAAGAGAGGCGATAACGGCTCCTGCCGCGAAAGCCAGCGGCAGGGAAATGGTTTTGGGATCCGAGCCCGACAGAGGGCCCGCGCCCAGCACCACGGCCGCCACCAGCAGCACTGAGCAGACGGACCATAGGCCTAGAATGGCCCCGGAAGACCGTCCCTGGCTGCGCATGGAAGCTGCGCCGACGAGCGCCTCCGGAAAGTTCGATACGAAGATCGCGGCCAAGAGGGCGAGACCGCCCGTACCCTCGCCCAACGAAACGCCCAGGGCGATGTTTTCCGGCACGCCGTCCAGCGTCACCGCGGCCAGCAACGCCATTCCGGCGGCACCACGGGTGGACTCAGGGTTTGGTGCTTTGCCGGCGGCGGCAGCATCGGTGTCCAGCTTCGCGCTGCCCTGAAACTCGTCAGCGGGAATCGGCCGGGCCGCCGGCTGCGCCCACCGATCCAGCAGCGCGCTCAAAATGGTGAACACCAAGGCGCCGGCCAGCAGCCCGAGTGCGGCCCGCACAATGCCGCCGCGCTGGTAGGCATCCTCGAACAGCTCGAAAGTCAGGGCGGTAATGAGCGCGCCGGCCGCAAAGGACAAGAGCATCGCGAGGAACCGCTTGGGCAACTCAAAACGGACTCCCACAAAAGCCCCCACAATTAGGGCACTGGAAGCCACCACACCGAAAAGCAGTGCCGTTGCCACACGGTCAGTATAGGAGTACCGGGCCCGGAAGGGAGGGCAGCAGTTCCGCGCTCCTTCGCAAGGGGCTCATTGCGGGCGCGCAAAAAGAGGAGGCACCTGCCGCACTGGCAGGCACCTCCTCTCTGATCTGTAGCCGGAACGCCGGGACTCAGTCCCGAGCCGTTACGCCTTCTTCGGCGGCAGGGCCAGCTTGAAGACCTTGGCCCAGGTGGAACCGACCTGCTTCAGCAGCGGCCCGGTGGTGTATGGCAGGCCGTACCGCTCGCAGATCTCGCGGACCTTCGGGGCCACCTCGGCGTACCGGTTGGACGGGAGGTCCGGGAAGAGGTGGTGCTCGATCTGGTGCGAGAGGTTGCCGCTCATCAGGTGCATGAACTTGGACCCGGAGATGTTGGCCGATCCGATCATCTGCCGGACATACCAGTCGCCGCGGGTTTCGCCTTCGACCATCTCTTCCGTGAAGGTGTCGGTGCCGTCGGGGAAATGCCCGCAGAAGATGATTGCGTGCGCCCAGACGTTACGGACCGCGTTGGCGGTCAGGGTGCCATACAGCGCCTGCTTGCCCGAGCCGGTCAACATGGCGACGGCCGGGGTGGCGGCGTAGTCCTTGGTGAATTGCTTCAGGGCCTTGAGCCCCAGTGCCTTGAGGTCCCGGGACATGGCCTCCTTGCTCTTCTTGCCTTCCTTGTAGTCAGGCAATTCAAGATCGTAGAGGGCGATGCCCCATTCGAAGACCGGCGCCAGGATCGCGTTGTACAGCGGGTTGCCCAGGTTGAAGGGCTTCCATTCCTGCGACGGATCCATCCGCAGCAGGTTGTATCCGATGTCATTGTCCTTGCCCACGACGTTCGTCCAGCGGTGGTGCAGGTCGTTGTGGGTGTGCTGCCAGGACCGCGTCGGGGTGACGAAGTCCCAGTCCCAGGTGGTGGAGTGGATGTCCGGGTCCCGCATCCAGTCCCACTGGCCGTGCAGGATGTTGTGACCCAGTTCCATGTTTTCCAGGATCTTGGCGAAGCTGAGCATTGTGGTGCCGGCGATCCAGGCGGCTTTGTGCTTGCTCACCAGAAGCGTGGCGCGGCCGGTGATTTCCAGGCCGCGCTGGGCCTTGATTACCCGGCGGATGTACGCCGCGTCAGTGGCGCCGCGCTTGGCGAGGATCTCGTCCTTGATGGCATCGAGTTCGCGGCCGAGCTCTGCGACCTGCTCGTCGGAGAGGTGGGCCGCTGCCGCTGGGCGGACCAGCGGGCTGCCGGTTTCGGCGAGGGCGCCGGGCCGCCGCTTGGGGGCGGCGGTCACCGTGGCCGTTGCAGCTTCGCCGTTCTCAGCGTCCCCGGAAACGTCCGGCTTGTCGGAAACAATCGTCATGCGGTGGTACTCCTTAGAGGTCGAGGTTAACGGGTCCGGCGGCAGCCGAAACGCACGTCTGGATTAGTTGGCCCGGTTCGCCGTGGACTTCACCGGTGCGCAGGTCACGGACCTGGCCGGCCCGGAGGGGGATGAGGCAGCTGTGGCAGATGCCCATCCGGCAGCCGCTGGGCATCAGCACGCCGGCGTCCTCGCCGACGTCGAGCAGGGGCGTGTCGCCGTCCGCTTCGACCTCTCGGTCGGAGGCCTCGAAGGTGACGAGTCCGCCCTCGTGCCCCTCCCCGCCGGCGAGGTTGGTGCTGAACCGCTCGATCGTGAGACCTGCGGTATCCGGCACTTCCGCGGAGGACCCTGAAGTCTCGGCCTCCCACAGCGCTTCGGCATCGTCAAGGAAGCCTTCGGGGCCGCAGGCGTAAGCTGCCCGCTGGCGCCAGTCGGGGCAAAGCCGCTCAATTTCGTCGGCGGAGGTGAAGTCCAGCCGTCCGCTTTCCCCGGTGAACCAGTGTATGAC